>WBUO01000259.1 GCA_008933675.1 Dechloromonas sp. | reverse complement strand
GCCTCTTGCTCGTGCATGGTGATAAGAACGCGGAGTTCGCAGAATTGCGGGCTTACGACGACCCGGACAATCGGGCCAGCTATACGTCCTTTACGAACAACATCATGGCCGGCGCGGCACTGCCCGCGTCCAACGATAGTGAGGCGGTTTCTGAGCCGAGCGTCGCCCTTATTCAAGGTGTCGCCGATCAGAAGAAGCCTTCCACCGGAGCATGAGCGCGGTTCTGCCAGAACGCATCGCACAAGCCAGGGAACTCCAAGGACTGACCAAGACCGAGATCGCTTCCGCTCTTGGCGTCTCCCCGGCCGCTGTCGCGCAATGGGAAAGTGGGGTGAAAAGTCCCACGGCCGAAAACCTCGCGCTTCTCGCCCGTGAAGTGGGTTTTCCCATCGCCGCGTTTCAACGGGCGCAGCCAGTGGGCTTTTCCCAGCCGGGGCCGCTCAGTTTTCGGGCGCGCAGCAATGGGACGACGCGCCGGGCGAATGTCCGGGCCGAGCAACTCGCCAAGCTCGTCGCCGAGGCTTACGTTTGGTTGAGCGAACGGGTTGCTCTCCCGCTCCCGAATCTGCCCGATGTCGGCGCTCCGGGAATTTCTCCCGAAGAAGCGGCGCAAGCCTGCCGCCGCGCTTGGAATCTTGGCGATCGGCCGATCCTAAAACTCGGCGAGTTGCTGGAATCCCAAGGCATCATCGTGGCACGGGCGAGTCTCGGAGATGAAAAACTGGATGCTTTCTCGTGCTTGGTGAGTGGCCGCCCCTTTGTCTTTTTGGGCTCCGACAAGCTAGACCGGGCGAGAAGTCGATTCGATGCCGCGCACGAGCTGGCCCACCTGATCCTTCATCAACACTATACCGAGCGGCATCTGAGCGACGCCGACGACCATAAGGAACTGGAGCAACAGGCTAATGCGTTTGCGTCTGCTTTCTTGATGCCGGCGACGACATTTGGACAGGAAATCTTCGACACCACGCTGAATGGATTCTTGCGGCTCAAGGAACGGTGGGGCGTATCCGTGCAGGCGATGGTGGTGCGGTCGTTCCAACTTGGTTTGATCGACGAGCACCGGCGAACCGAATTGTTTCGCCAGATGAGCGCGAAAGGCTGGCGCAAGGCGCGGGGCGAGCCGTTGGACAATCTCGTGCCCGAAGTGAACCGCAGCGTGGGCAAACGCAGCATCGAATTACTCACGCAGAATGGAGTCATCCATCTTTGGGAAATCCCCAATGAAATCCCCTTCCCTGATGAAGTCCTCCACGTGGCGTTCAACATTACCCCTGAGAGTCTTCACGATGCCGTAGCGCCCAATGTCGTCCTTTTCCCGGCGAAGACCGGCGAGTAGCGGCATGGTCCGTCACGGTGATTCCTAGCTGCCGGCACTGGCCGCGTGCCACGAATAGAACAGCGGCTTTCTCAGATTTTCGCTGGTCGAGATGACGAGGTAATCCATGAACTGTTGAGACAGTTCCGTTCAGTGTTCGGGCCGGAGCGATTCACCTATTTCGGCACTCTCTTCGGCGACAGTTTCGATCAGGGCTAGCTGCGGGCTAGAGCGCCCGCCTCTTTTGCATATATAGAGCTCCGTCCTTTAGTTCGGTCTTTTGCCAACCATGCTTGATGTAAAAGGTAAACGCGCGGCGCCTCTCATCGGCGTCAGTCCACAACCAAATGGCATTCCATCCACAGTCCCAAAGCCATTTTTCAACCGACTCAAGCAATCGAGAGCCGATACCACGACCCTCATACTCTGGCGCAACAGCGATGACCCACAGCTCACCCGAGGTGCGATCCCCTATCGCGAACCCAACTGGTAATCCATCCACCTCGCATAGCCACCCCCGATGCGAGCTTCGAAGTTGAAGCGCGACGGACTCTGGTGTGATGCCCATGCCGGCAAGCACGTCAACAGGGATGGCATTCTCTCGGGTTCGAGCGCGAAGTTCGATTAACGACAGCGCGTCCCTGGGTTCAATTTCTCGAAAATTCATACGCGCTAATTCCAGGGCCGGTTAATGATCCCCAGCACTGGTATGCATGACTGCGTATGTTGCGACTGCCTGGTCACAGAGCAATCTGGTTCTTAGCAATCTGAGCGAGCACCGCAGGGAGGAACTCGTGCTCCTTACGAAGGACGCGCTCTGCCAGCGCTTCTGGCGTGTCATTGGGATACACTGGGACCTCTGCTTGAGCCAGGATTCGACCATGGTCATACTCTTCATCGACAAGATGCACGGATACGCCCGACACTCGGGCACCTGATGCAATCACAGCGCGATGCACATGGATACCATACATTCCCTTTCCTCCGAATCGAGGAAGCAGTGCCGGATGGATATTCACGATGCGATTCCTAAACTCGCGAAGGACCCTCGGACCGATCATCTTCATGTATCCCGCCAGCACGATTAGGTTACAGTGCGCATCCGTAAGTGCCGTATGAATCGCGCTGTCGAGAGCGTCGGGATCCACATGGGTGACGCTGTTCAAGACGTGAGTCGCCATACCGGCGCTCTGTGCTCGCTGAATTGCTTCAGCGCTCGGATTATTGGTAATAAGGACCCTAGGCGTCGCCGGCAGCGTTCCGGCTTCGCACGCATCCAATACCGCTTGCAAATTTGAACCGCGGTGGGAGGCGAGGAATCCGAGATTCATAGTCACGTTTGTTATTTCTCGCCGGGAGTTCGCAGTGGAGGCGTTCTGATGGCCAGATCCGGAGCCAGATCCCTGCCCGGAATCAAGTGTCGCGCCATTAAAAGAATGTCGTCGTAGATAAGTGGACGATTTGTTTTCAACGCACTTCCAGTATTCCAGCGGCTCAAAATTCGACCGATTTCTTAGTCATCGAATGGCAAATCTCGCCGCGGTTCCGTCCCGAGCCACAGCACATTCCCGTCGAGATCCGCGAACTTCGTATCGTAGGCCCACTCATGATTCATCGGCCTTTGGAACACCTTGACGCGTTTCGCGCGGAACTGCTCGAACAAGGCATCGCTTTCGAGGCCGATCCACACCCATACCGGTGAAGTCTTCTCCCGGCTACGTTTCTGCCGGAGCATGATGGGTGTCCATCACGAGAAACAGAACATACGACGCTACCGCGCCAATCGAGCTTGAATCCGAGCTTCGCGGTGTAAAAGCGAATGCTTCGTGCGAGGTTACGGACAGGCAGCACTGGGATAGTGCATTCCACTTGGCTAGTTGAGGATGTCTTCATTTTGGATTTGGTATACTAGGCTTCGGATCAAACCAGACATGGCAGCAGCGAAACCGGAGGCGCAGCGTGTTACTGAAATGGGGAGAAGGCTTCACGCGCTTGTGAATATCTCCACGTGAAAGTCGCACACCGTATCAACGACTCGTCCGTGGCGACCCGTGTGAATGCCACGCTGAGCTTGTTTCGTCATGGCTGAATCCAACGCCTTCGGATCTGCGAACTCCACCAATGCATGGTAGGCTGGAAGCTTCGTTCGGGGTGGACGACCGAAGTTGCGCAACAACTGAAAGCCGCTTGAATCACCGGCACCACTCAATTCAGTAAGGTAGTCACGCACGACTTGAAGTCCTGCTTCTTCAGCGATTCCCGGCTTCAGATTGAACCAAACGTGGTAGTGGAGCATTGACCATTCGCCGAACCGTAACAGCGCGACGGCAGAATTGCGGTTGCGCGCGGGGGATGATCACGGAAAACGCGTGATCAGTTTAGTCTCACGAAAAATACCCCTCGTCAATCTTACGGGCCGAGAGAACCGCTTCGTTGGCTCCAATCCGTAAAAAGACTAGGGATAGAGCCAGAAGCGTTTCACCGACTGCTGATAGGCGGCAGAACGCTCGCGCCAGCTCTTCGTGAAGCGGGAGACGTCCACATTGCCGCCTTCTTTGCGCAGCGCTTCATACCAAGCCATGGAACCGACATGTTTCAGGAACGTGCTCTGCTCCGCAGGCGTAAGGTTTGCGTAGGGGTTGATGGTGGCCCATTTCGCGGCCTGTTTTTGCATGTAGAAACAAAACTCGGTCGGATTCCACGTATCCCAGTCGCTGATCTCGACGAATACACCTGAGGTGGGCTTTCCGTTGGAGGTGAGGCCTTCGCGTTTCGACAGATGGATGCCAGGGACATTGTAAGCGTTCATCGCCTCGATGATCTCCTCGGGCTTCTTCTTTGCGTAGCCGACGGAGCGGAAGGCGTAGTCTTTTCCAATGCCGGAGAACCACAGATTATTCTGCCAGCCGAGGCCGAGCAGCGAGTAGCCGACCGCCGCCTCGTAGGTCTGAATCATCGGGGAAGTCGGCACCCACTTTAGTCCGGTGTCGGGCCAGCGCATGGCGCGGTTCCATCCGCGCATGCGGATGACGGTAAGTTTGCCCTTTTCGCGCACCTTCTCGCTTACATCGAGCACGCCCGGCGCGTTCTTCGCCATCGTGGCGAGTTCGCCCATCGTGAGGCCATGGACGTAGGGGATCCGGAAGGCTCCGACGTCGCTCATCCACTTTAGGTCTAGCGGCGGCCCGCCGACCTTGAGGCCGCCGAGCGGATTGGGACGGTCGAGGATGATGACTTCCACATCGTGCTCAAAGCAGGCCTCCATCGTGTAGCGCATCCAACTGATGAAGGTATAAGAGCGAGCACCGACGTCTTGCAGGTCCACGACAACCGCATTAAGCCTCTTGAGTTGCTCCGGCGTCGGGCGCTTATTTTTGCCGTAGATCGAATAGACCGGCAGGCCAGTTGGGCCATGAGTGAAGTCGTTGAAGCGCTGGGCCGATTTCGTCGTTCCGTCGAGGCCATTCTCCGGCGCGAAGAGGCAGACCAGCTTTGTTTGCGGAGCGCGACGCAGGACGTTGATCGTGCTCTCACCGCGGCGGTTCACGCCCGCGGCGTGAGTGAGCAGGCCGATTCTCTTGCCGGCGATCGCCTTGAAACCATCCGCCTCAAGCATGTCGATTCCTAGCATTACTGGCGGAAGATTGTCCGGCAGCTGCACTGGCTTTGACGTCGGAATGATCGGCGCAGTCGGCTTCGGGACGGAATTCGGCTCGGTGTTGCAGCCCGAGAGCAAGGCGAGGACCGCGAGAAATGTGACTCCAAGGGAAGAAAGCACAGGCGACCGACAGGTCATGGTTGCGAGTTTCTGGAATTGCGAGTGCGGCGTAGCGAGAGCGAAGCAGGTCCCCCTCAGCACAGCCAATGATAATCAGCCAAAGAGGCCAGCTACTGCTGTTGCGTTAAGCCTGCTGCCTAGGCAAATGGGTTGCCTGACCTACTTGGCAGGCTAGAAAAGCAAAAGCATGATCAGATTCGCAACCCCCGCCGATGCTACTCGGATTGCCGAGGTCCATGTGTTTACATGGCGGACAGCATACCGGGGAATCCTTTCGGATTCATTTCTTGAATCGTTGTCTGTCGAACAACGGGCAAGAGGTTGGAAACACGGCATCGAAGCTGATCCGCGCCTCGTTCTCGTTGCAGAGCGCGATAGCCAAATTATCGGCTGGATATCTGTCGGCGCAGGTCGAGATGACGACTCGAAAACCGAAGGTGAGGTCTATGCGATCTACGTTCATCCTGCGAATTGGAGTCATGGAATCGGCCGTAAACTGATGGAAAGGGGCGAGGATGAGTTGTGGGGGCGAGGTGTATCTCGAATCGTTCTCTGGGTCCTCGAAGCAAATCGCCAGGCTCGTCAGTTTTATGAAGCACTGAACTACGTCCCGGATTCCCACACCAAAGAAATCACACTGGGCGAATTGACGCTAATGGAAGTAAGATACGAAAAGGCTAGAAAGCCAGTCAGCAGCTAGATCACCCAAAACCTACGATTGAATGAGCCATCCGGTATCCATACGTCCTGCTGAGATGTCTGATACGGACAGTGTCCAGCAATTTGCTTCTGACGGCAGATTGCATGCTACATGT
>WBUO01000258.1 GCA_008933675.1 Dechloromonas sp. | reverse complement strand
GACTAGGCGCTATCAGCGTCGGCGAGGCCGATTCCGGGTCAATCTGAGTAAGGCCGCCGGGCTGTGATGTTCTACGCCCTGCTGACGGTCAAGGTTTCGACAAAACCCCGGTCACCTTGCTGGTCGTAGACGCGCAGCGACAAATCGGCCTTGGGCATCCATACGCGGCCGGTCTCCACGGCTAGCGAATTGGGCAACGCGGGGAATACGTTGATCGTAGCCTTCTCGCCGTGGTGCGCCTTGATGCGATCGTACAGCATCCGCAGAAGACGACGGTATTCCGCCTGATCTTCAGGGCAGCGGACGATATCGTTGTGTGCGTTGTCGACCGTCAGCGACCAGATTGCGGTGTCTGGCCCGAGCACCGCTTCCAGGCGTTCGTCCTTGACGTTTGCGCTTACGGCAAGCTTCAGGGCAACCGGGCCCGACCGGCCGGGCGATGGTTCGCTCACGTGATAGGAAATAGGTGCGCGATCCCGCGCCCAGCGCCAGGTCGTCGGTTCACGATGACGCTGATGGACCGTCACCGGCACGATATCGCACAGAAGCCGACCCAGCTCGATGAGGAGCGGTTGTGGTGCCAACGCGAAGACACTCAGGTGCCGGATTTCCTGACGCTCGACGCGCCCCCTGACCCTATCCGCAAACAAGCGGCGAAGGTTCTCGGCCTGCAGCCGCCAGTAACCTTCTTCGTTATCGCGCCAGGCGAAATTGAGCAATTCGAGATCGATGGTCTGGGCAGAAGCAGGGTGCCGATCGGGCGGCATCGCCGAGAATATCGCCTGAGTGGAAACCAGCGCCTCGTGCTGGCCGATACCGGCGCCGAAACGAATCACGTGGGAAGCGCGATCCTCGTCGATACCTGAGAGAAGTGCGATCCGTGCCTCATGATCGGCCTTCATCCCCAATAGGAGATCCTCGGGATGGTCATCCACGGCGTCGAGGTCGATCAGCTTGTGATGACGACCGCACATCAGCATCAAGTTGCCGAGGTTGCGCGCAAGCAGCTTCGACCGCACCGGATCACCACGCGGTCCGCCGGGTTGATCGGCGACGATATGGGCGATGAAGCCGTAGAGACCGTCCTCGCGCCCGGCTATCAGATCACCGACCAGGTCAGAGTTGCAGCCACGATACTCGCAGCGTCCGCCGGCCTTCGCCCAGATCGCGGACTGTAATTTTTGCGGTATGCTCGATTTAGACATGGTGCGCTGCCTCCACGTGACGCCCACTCGCCGTCCATTTACCCGTCGCGCGCCAGCCCTCGTAGGCTGCCAGCCACTCGATGGTCCAGGGCACCGTCGTCTCTGCAAGCATGTCGGCCAGTGACCAGTCGCCTGCTTCCGGATCAAGCAGGCACAGGGTCACGTTTCCGTCGGGGTCGTAGTAGACATGCGGCAACTGCCCTTCGGGGTCGCCAGGTCGCCGACGCAGCGGAGGCGTCAGGATCGAAACCCGAGGCTGAAACCGGCACGGATCCAACAGCTCGGCGACGAGAGGCGTTCTATAGGCGATCTGGACCGTGTAAGTCTGCAGAAGCGGGCGGAGCGGGCCACGCCAAAGTGCCGCCCGCCCGTCGTGCGCGCACAGGCGCAGTTCAGGCCAGACCTCTTGCATCCGACCAATCTGGCTATCGATCGTCAGCACCGTCGTCAGCGCCGTTCGCCCATGTTGGTGTGCGCCCGCGCCGCCACCGGCGCGAGCTGGCTGGCGCCGGCACCGGTAATGATCGCGGGCGCGGCCGGGACATAGAGGCCGCCTGACCGGGTATAGCCGTGGCCCCGGTCCTGGACCTGCTTTCCGAGCCACGCATTGAACGATTCGACCGAGCGCGTCACCACGCGCTGTCCGAATTTCTCGCGCAACCAGGCCTGCAGGTCCTCAAGCTGCGCGCCCTTCTCGCGCGCCGCCTGTAGCCCGTTGGCCAGAACCCCGAGCTCATCGGCATAGACGCGCTGTTGCTCCTGGGTTTCGGGCCACCGGTCGGTGAAGCGTTCATCGGTATATTCGGGATTGCGGACGTCGAGCAGCCGCCTGGCCGCGGCGGCCTGCTTGATCGCACGCTCGGTCCAGCGAGCCTGCCGGATCACCATGTCGGCGAGACCGATACCGCGCACAGCCGCGTGGCCAGCATGGCAGGACAGGACCACAGACGGCGGCATCCGGCCAGCCTCGTCGATATAGAGGATGTTGCGATGCCGCTTGATCAGCTGCAGCGCCACGGTGGTCACGCTCTTGATGATCAGGGGCGTCTGATCGGGCACATCTTCGATGTCGGCCTCGGCGAAGACCACGCCGTGCTGTTCGTACAACCGCTTGTTGAGCACCTTGGCGAAATGATCCTCGACGGGCGTCCGCTCGTTGTACCAACGGCAGAAGGCGAAGGCGTTCATCGGCACGTAGCGATGCTCGGCAGGCCGGCCCTGCTTGGCATGGGGGATTTCGCTTTCCTTCTCCTTCGGCGCCAGCCGGCGCGCCGGCGTCACGTCGATGTGCATGCCGTCGGCGTAATAGAGCGTGATGCACCTGGTCTTGCGCTCGATGCGCGAGACAGGGTAGTTGCGCAGCGCCTTCTCGAGCAGATCGAGCAGCTGCTCGGGCGTCTCGTTGCCGCCGATGATTTCCGCAACCGCGTCGAGGTCGTATTCGTCGTCTGTGCCGCGCGTCGAAATCGTCGCGTCGATCGCCATCGAGCCTTGCGGGTAGAAGCACGCCACGCGGCCCTCGAGCGGGCTGCCCGGCCGCTCGATGTACCTGCAGACGGCCAGAAATCGCGATGTTGCCGAGCCATGCAACCCCGGCGGCAACTGCAGGTTGATCGCGATCTCGGCCAAGATTGCGTCGAGCGGGTCGCCGAACGGGTCGGGCGGGCGATGGTCGCCCCGATAGATCGAGTTCATATGAAACTCCGGTTTACAAATTTGCGTTCCAAAGTCACGATGGCGGCGGACATTGTGTCATCGCTACGGTTTTTCAAGGTGGTGTCGGTTTACAAAATAGATAAAACATCTGATTTTGTAAACTGAGGGAGTGAAAGGTTGGAAGGCTATGATCGGCACGAGGCTGAAGCTTGCACGCTCGTCCAGCGGGCTATCGCTGCGTGATCTGGCCGAACGCATGGGCAACGTCGTCAGCGCCCAGGCGATCGGCAAGTACGAGCGAAACGAAGACATGCCGGGGTCCCGCGCCCTGATGGCGCTGGCGACGGCACTGGGTGTCAGCGAGAGCTACCTTTTGAGCGACGAGGAGTTGACGCTGGAAGGAGTCGACTTCCGCAAGAAGCGTAGCGCCAAGGAGGAGGCGACGATCGAAGCCCGGACCTTGCAGCTCCTCGAGCGATATCTTGCGATCGAGGAGTTGCTCGGGCTCAAAAGCATCGAATGGGATCGGCCACGGAATGCGCCATATCCCGTGAAGGATTTCCGCGATGCCGAAGATGCCGCGCGATCGGTGCGTGAGGCGTGGGGACTAGGCTACGACCCCATCCCAAAATTTGCCGAACTTCTGGAAGAGCGCGGCATCAAAGTGTTGTCCATCGATCTCGACGATATCGATGGACTCGCCGCCTGCGTCACGCGCAAGGGCCGGGATGCGGCCCGGGTGATCGTGGTGCGCCGCATAGCCTGGGCCGAGCGCAAACGCTTCACTCTTGCCCACGAACTGGGCCACATGGTGATGGCTGTTGTACCTGGGTTGGACGAGGAGAAGGCGGCTCACCGCTTTGCCGGTGCCCTGCTGATGCCGGCCGACGTCATGCATACCGAAGTGGGGACCTCCCGATCGTCCATCAGCCTGGGGGAACTGGTCGCCCTGAAGAAACGCTTCGGCGTCAGCGTGCAAGCCATCGCCTTCCGATGCCGCGATCTGGGCATTCTCGACCAGAAAGCGTTCTCGTCTCTCTTCCGCCTGTTTTCCGCGCGTGGCTGGCGTACTTACCCCTACGCGGAACCGGAGTGCATCTCCCCCGACTACGAGGAGCCAAAGCGTTTCGAGCGGCTATGCTACCGCGCCCTGGCTGAAGGCGTGATCGGGGAAAGCCGAGCATCCGAGATGTTGGGAATTTCCCTCGCTGATCTCGATAAGCAGCTCGAGAACGCGATGTAGCACATGCCGTTCCTGGTGTCGGACACGTCGGTCATCATCGATCTCGACCGGGGCGGCTTGCTTCAGGCCGCGTTCGGGATTGGTGATGACCTCGCAGTGCCCGATCTCCTGTTCGAACGGGAGCTTCGCGACTTGGGGGATCGGCTGCGCGGCTTCGGCATTCATGTGGTTTCGCTCGACGGCGCGGAAGTGGCGCATGCGACGCGGGTCGTTCGGGCCAATCCGAGGCTCTCCGTGGCTGACAGCTTCGCCTTCGCGCTGGCCAGCGGCCGGCGATGGACCTTGTTGACCGGCGACGGCGGGTTGCGCGAGTACGCCGAGGGCGAAGGCCTCGAGGTTCACGGCATGCTGTGGGTGGTCGACCAGATTGAGCGGGCCGGACTCTGCGACCATCCGACCCTTCACGACTGTCTATCCCGGACCGCGGCGCATCCGCGCTGCCGCCTGCCGCGGCGCGAGGTGGAGCTGAGGTTGCGGCGATATAGCGGATCGTGAGGAGTCCTGTCCGAGTGGCCGTCTGGACCGGCGAAAGTTCACCAGCCCAGGGGGCATTCAAGGTCGACGGGCATCAACGATCCGCAGCAGGTGATTGGCCAACAGGACGATCTCGATCGCTTCGGCCGGGTCGTCGAGTGGAACGTCGCGATGGGAATGAGGGTTTTTGTAGGATCCGATCGCGCCGGCGAACAATTCCATCCGAGCAACCTGCTCGCCCTCTTCGACGGTCGTGTCGGTCAGCGGACCATTTTTTGGCGCGAATGCCGCGCGAGCCAAGCGTACGCCGACTGCACTAGCACCCAAGCCAGACGCGTCACGTACAGCGACCTCTACGGCCTTCATAGCCTGGAAAACGGCAACATCATATTCGCCGCGGATGAACGCGGACCACACGGTGGCGGCGATATCGGGGTGCAGGCTGTCTCGTGGTAGTCGCCGCGCGGCGGCATATCGAGCGAAGTCAGCCGCATCTTCGAAGCGCCGCGCCCGCCGGCTGAGCACCCGGCAACCGCTCGATCCGTTCGTCCCGGGCGCAGGTACGAGAAGGCCTTGAGCTTCCAGCCATGCCCACGCCTCAGAGAACGCGAGGATGAACTGATCCCGATGACTTTGGGGATAGTGGACCATCCCTCCTGTTTCGGAGAATGGTTCTCTCTGCAGGTTTCCGCAGTGATGAAGGCCTCTGGCGCTGGGATTACGCTGCTCGCGCTGCCGGAGAAGCAACAGGATCTTGGCACCTAGTTCCTCGGGCTCGAGCGCCAACACGGTCTCGACGTCCGGAATTTCCCGCGACAATTCTTGCATGACGCACCATCCGTATGTCTTGCGGAATCAGAGATCGAGCTCGGAGAACCTCACCGGCTCACTCGGCGTCGCCGCCTGGGCCAGCGCCCGGCGCCACCAGCCGACATCGTGCCAGCGGCCGTGCTTGAAGCCGACCTCGCGGTAGATGCCGAGCGCCTCGAACCCCACCGCCTCGTGCAGCGCCACGCTGGCATCATTGGGCAAGGCGATACCGGCATAGGCGGAATGGAAGCCCTGCCGGGTCAGGATCTTGTAGCGATAGCCGTGGAACGCGCTGCCGCCTTCGCTGCGCTTCGATGCGGCATCGCCCTTGGCGTAACCCTGCGCACGCGCCGCGCCGACCAGCGGACCGAGCGGCGAGGGCGGCTCGCCGGCCGCGGTCGGCCAGTAGAGACCGTCCTTCCGGCCCGGGCTCGACAGGAACTTCTGCGCATAGGCCATCACGCCGTCGCGATCGCGGTCGCGCAGAAGGCCGAGGACTTCTCGTCGAAGTTCCCGAGCATCGTCGTGCAGAACACCTAG
>WBUO01000257.1 GCA_008933675.1 Dechloromonas sp. | reverse complement strand
CTGCAGGAAGGCGAGATCGAACGCCTGGGCGACGACCGCGTGCGCAAGCTGAACATCCGCCTCGTCGCCGCCACCAACGTGGACCTGCAGGCGGCGGTCAAGGAAGGCCGCTTCCGCGCCGACCTCTACTACCGGCTCAGCGTCTACCCGATCCAGATTCCGCCGCTGCGCGAGCGCATCGCCGACATCCCGCCGCTGATCGACGCCATGCTCACCCGCTTCTGCACCCTCTACGAAAAGAAGCTGCTCGGCGTCAGCGACAAGGCCATGCAGGCGATCAAGCGCTACCAGTGGCCGGGCAACGTGCGCGAACTGGAGAACATGATCGAGCGCGGCATCATCCTCGCCCCCAACGGCGGCTGGATCGAAGTCGAGCACCTGTTCGCCAACGTCGCCGCCGGCGACTTCAACGAAACGCAGATCAGCCAGGGCGGCAGCCTGGAAAAGATGGCCGAGCCCTGCCCGAGCAGCAACCTGATCGACGCCATCCTGGCCAGCGGCCTGCCCTTCGAGGAACTGGAAACCCGCCTGATCGACGAAGCCGTCCGCCGCGCCGACGGCAACCTGGCCGGCGCCGCCCGCAGCCTCGGCATCACCCGCCCGCAACTGCAATACCGCCTGAAGAAGAAGGACGGCGGCTGACGGAGGCAGGGCATGGAATTCCGCCAACTCAAATACTTCATCGCCGTCGCTGAAGAACTCAACATCGGCCGTGCCGCCACCCGCCTGCACATCTCGCAGCCGCCGCTGACCCGGCAGATTCAGCAACTGGAAGAAGAATTCGGCGCCCAGCTCTTCCTGCGCACGCCCCGCGGCGTCGAGCTGACCCAGGCCGGCGAGATGTTCCTGCGCGACGCCCGCAACATCCGCGACCTGATGGAACAGGCCGTCGAGCGCGTCCGCGAGGCCGGCCAGGGCAAGCGCGGCAAGATGGACATCGGCATCTTCGGCTCCGGCATCCTCGACGTCATCCCCAAGGTGCTGCACGCCTTCCGCGCCCGCCATCCGGACGTGCAGATCGCCCTGCACCAGATGAGCAAGAAGGAACAGATCGAAGCCCTGCGCCAGCACCGCATCATCGCCGGCTTCAACCGCATGCTGCAGCCGCTGCCCGACCTCTCCAGCGAACTGGTGATGGTCGAAAGCATCATGGTCGCGGTCAACGAAAACCACCCGCTCGCCGCCAGACCGGCCATCCTGCTCAAGGAACTGGCCGGCCAGCCGCTGATCCTCTTCCCCAGCGGCGCCCGCCCCAGCTTCATCGACAAGGTCTGGGACCTGTGCGCCGCCGAAGGCTTCCAGCCCACCGTCTCCCAGGAAGTCGGCGACGCCCCCACCAGCGTCGCCCTCGTCGCCGCCGGCTTCGGCCTCAGCCTCGTCCCCGAAGCCGCCAGCAGCCTCAGCGTCCCCGGCGTCGTCTACCGCCGCCTGGCCAACGCGCCGGATGCGGTCGTTGATCTCAGCTGCATCTACCGCAACGACGAGACATCACCGTTGTTGATGGCGTTTTTGCAGACGATTCGGGAGTTTCGGGGGAGGAATGGGGGGAGGTAGTGAGGGATTGTGTGGCGTAACTGAATCCCTCCGGTCAGTAAAAACCAGCACACATCAAGCTTCAAATCCGAAAATCTAGGGCAGACGTCATCTCGAATGTATCGACACACTGAACGCCCACAGCCTGACAAACATCAGGAACATGTCGATTAGCTCTTCTACGACTAGGCTTTGAGGCCTCAAGAGTTACCACAACCCGATCCCGAGGACTTTTCAGGGCATGTGCGATGAGAAACGGATCACGACCCAACTGCTCAACTTCATCATCCGTCAGATCTGGAGCGTATCCTTCGTTCATCACTCGCCGCAATAACGAGATATCTACCGATTCGGGAAACAACAGAGCTTCTTTTACCGTTTGTTGTTTAGCCCAGTCGGCAAGTGCATCATTACCGCCGACAAATTCATCAAGTACCTCTTCGACAATTTTTACGTTGCCTGCAACTCCCTGTTTGAGCAACCACTCCCAGAAAGCAGGTACACGCTCGATTGGATAATACTGTCGGTTGGCAACAATCAATACGTTTGCATCTAGGAGATAGACCAAGATGCCCCCTATCTACCAACCGATATCAGATCAAAAACACTCCTCGGTTTTACGCCGAGAACTTTTGCGGCTTTTGTAGAGGTCAGTGCTCCGGATTTTGTCATTCTAGATACAAGGTTTACTAACGCTCGTCCCGCGCGGTAACGACGGATGACAAAATAATCCGGTCCTCCGTCACGCATGCGTGCAGCCGATCGCTCCTTAGCCCGTGTTTCCATCCAAAGCCTTCGAAACTCTGCTTGCAGGCTAGACCATTGTTCACTGCCAATGACTCCTCGCCTAAATAGCTGATAAGCGACCATCGTCCGACTAACGTTTCTCTCCGACGCGTAAGCATTAATTTGGTCGACTAAGAGCCCGATTGGCGCTCGTTCTGGAACGACCAGCAGCTCAAAATCCCCTGGAGACAACAAAAGCGATGCCGCAACGTCATTGCAGAAGCGCTCGACGCCAGCCTCCACTATCGCTGCGCTAACGCCCGTCTGCCCCAACCAAATGTGTGCCAACTCATGAAACAACGTGAAAGACCAAGCAGCCTTGGCATCTTGATCGTTGATGACAACAAAGGGAGCAATTGCATCGGCAAGAGCACACCCTCTAAACGTATTTACGGATAGGGCGGTATGGTGGCTTCCGAGATCACCTATGAGCAGAACAAAAATCCCAATGGATTCAGCTTGCTCCCTCAGATAGGAAAATGCGTCTGCGGCATTACGCTGACTCCTGAATTGGGCAAGATCGAATCGAAGAGTCCTCCGAATAGAGTCCGCCACAGCCTCAACCCCTTGATCAATTGCCATCGATCCAACAAATTCCAGCCGTTCCGCCTCGTCCTCGTCCTCAAGCAAGGCTCTCACTATGCTTTGGCGAACTTTTACGTCGCGAACCAAGGCGTCAACCAGCCCCTCACCCGCAGGAGACATATCTTCCGAGATGCGCCGAAAGTCTTCTCCACGATCCCCCTTGGCAGGAGGCTCTTCAAGATAAAAGGCAAGCAACGGGCGATGGTAAGACTTGGCCATTTTTAGGAGCAGCGACCGCGTCGGCATCTCTTCACCGTTCTCAAACGCCCACAATCGCTCCTCTGGGGTCTGCGTGCGTGTAGCTCCAATTTGGAGCTTGTGCGCGGCCGAATCTAACTCCAGGCCTGCGGTTTCGCGTGCCCACTGAAGCACTTCGGGATTTACGTTGATTCTTGTCACTACTCAAACGGCCTCGGGAGATAACCCATGGTAACGAGGAATCACAACTGAGCCAAGGCTAGCGAGCCAAAGGGACCAGAGCAAAAAAGGTCAGCGTCACAGCCATAGGGGTCAGAGTTAGTTCTTAATTCTCTCTGACGCCTTAATTTGCTTAAATTGCTCCCATAGGGGGCCGGAAAATGCTTGATCGAGTATCTCTTGAAGAGGCCTGCCTGACTGTTGTGCCGCCTCGACCTCAGCCTCCAGCCGTTCTACGTTGGCCAGAAAATACTGATACTGGGTTCGGGCGAAAGCCATTCGGACATGGCGCGGTGCAGCGTTCATGTTGTCGATGATCTGCTTGCAGGCCGCGGCACGGTCAGGGTTCCCATCCATTTCTGGAATACCCAAGGCGTCTGCTGCATTGAGCTCAGTCCAGTAATCCAAAGCCTGCATTTTGCGCGAGAACTCTCCCGTAATTCGCCGGAATAAGAGGGTGGCAAGACCGAGGACCATATAGGCCGACTCTGGATCGAATGTTTCGAGCACACCTGTAGGATCGCGGTCAGCATGTTTGAGAAAGTTTCCTATCCCAGAGAGGTGGCGCCACCCCTCTTTACCGAGCAAATCGTCAATTTGCGTATCAAATCCATCGCCTTGGTGGTGCGGATAGATATCAAGCAGTACCTTTAGGCCCGCGTAGGCGAGCGTGTAGGAAGAGAGAGCATCGCTATCGTCGAAGTACAGGTCAATAGCGGTATCGATCTGACGCCGGGCAGCATCCACTTTGCTAATGGTCTCTGGCATCTGTTTGAACCCTACCTTGAGAGCGAAAGGGGGCAGAATAATTAAGCTTTTCAATCGCCCCTACCCCTTCCAGTCAGGCAAAATCAGCTTGCCGCCAGCAGGCACGAAACCTACCCCATCTCTTTCCACGGATTGACGAGCACTACCGGCGCGGCAGCGAAATCGGCCTCGTTGCGCGTGACCAGGGCCAGCCCGTGTTCGAGTGCGGTGGCGGCGATGAGGGAATCGAATGCTGCCAGGGTGCTGCCTCCCGCTTCGGCACGGGCGCACATTTCGCCCCAATAGCTCGCTGTTTCTGCCGTGAAGGACAGCACACGCCCGAGAAAGCCGGCCTGCAGCTGGGCGAGCCAATCGCTCAGTTCGGTTTTGCGGCGCGAGGCTGGCAGGCGCGCGACGCCGCGGTGCAGTTCCGCCAGGGTCATGGCGGCGACGTGGAGTTCGGTTTCTTCGCGCCGGTTGATCCAGTCCAGCACCCGAGGCTCGGGCTGCGGTTTGACGAGTTCCGAGAGCACGCAGGTATCGAGCAGATATTTCACAACGTGATGTCCCGGATCGGTTCGGGATCGCGCGCCAGGTCGAGCGGCTTGTCGTCCGGCTTGGCGCGCGGGGCGTTGTTCAGTACCGCCAACAGGGATGGCGCCCCCTGTTGCCGCCGATATTCCGGGGCAGCGACGACGACGACGACCTCCGCACCGCGCCGCGTTACCACCTGCGGCCCCTCGGCAAGCGTGCGATCGACCAGTTCACTGAAGCGGCTCTTGGCTTCCTGTAGTTGCCACGTGTGCATGTCTGCCTCCATCTAGTCAGTCTGACCAGATTGTTGATTGACCGTGGGGGTAAGTCAAGTCAAGAACAGGCGTGCCACCCAAAAGTACACCCATTTACACCTGATCGCAGGTGTTGCCGCTCGCTGTGCGCGAGATCGGGCTAGCTCCCGCCCCCCTCACCCCGGCAACTTCGGATACCGCGGCAGCTCGTCCCGGCATTCGCCCCAGGGCTGCGCGCTGTCGCAGTAGACGTGCATGGTCGGCTGGATTCTGGCCGGTTCGTCGAGGCTGGCGGCGCGGATGAACTGGACTTCCGGCATCACCGTGACGTCGGTGAACAGCGGGGCGCCGCAGGTCGGGCAGAAGTGGCGGGTGACCGGCTGGCCGCTGTCGCCGGTGTAGACGTAGGTTGCCGTCCGGCCCTGCAGCAGGGTGAAGGCGGCCTTGGGCACGGCGAAGACGGTGGCCATGGCGGCGCCGCTGGAGCGCTGGCAGTCGCGGCAGTGGCAATGGGCGGCCATTACCGGTTCGCCTTCGCAGCGGTAGCGCACCGCGCCGCAGGTGCAGCCGCCTTGCATCGATTGCTCGTTCATTTCGTCTCCTTCACGGGTTGTTGTCGAGTTGCCGCAAACGGATTCAGCCGCCCTGCTTCAGGCGCTGCATGGCGAGCGCCAGTTCGGGCAGCGAGCGGAAGCGCATCTTGCTCATGACGTTGTGCCGGTGCACCTTGATCGTGCTTTCCGAAATGCCCAGTTCGGCGGCGATGATCTTGTTCGGCCGGCCCTGGATGACCATGGCCAGCACCTCCTTCTCGCGCGGCGTCAGCTGGTCGTGGCGGGCCTGCAGTTCGGCGGTTTCCAGCTTCTTGTGGAATTCGCTGCTGACGCGCGATAGCGCGGCGGTGATGGCGTTGAGCAGGGCGAAATCCTCGAAGGGTTTCTTCAGGAAGTCGATGGCGCCGGCCTTCATCGCCCGCACGGCATCCGGCACGTCGCCGTGGCCGGTGATGAAGATGATCGGCGGCTGCCAGCCGCGGCGGTTCAGCTCGTCCTGCAGCGCGAGACCGTCGAGGCCCGGCA
>WBUO01000256.1 GCA_008933675.1 Dechloromonas sp. | reverse complement strand
GGAATCGGGCCTGACCCTCGACGACATTGATCTGTTCGAAGTCAACGAGGCGTTCGGCGGCGTTCCGCTCATGTTTCAGCAGGAATTCGGAATCCCAGACGAGCGCCTTAACGTCAATGGCGGCTCGGTAGCGATCGGCCATCCGCTAGGTTCCACCGGCGCGCGCATGCTCACCGACTTGCTATGCGAGCTCGAACGTCGAGGTGGCCGCTATGGCCTTCAGACCATCTGCGAGGCATCGGGTACGGCCAATACCACCATCATCGAACGACTGGGATGAGCGAGAAAGCTATGCACGAAGAGAGTGAAGTGCTCGTCAGCCGCGAAGGTGCCATCGTCACCTTGACCATCAACCGCCCACGCGCAAAAAACAGCCTGAACCGAGCCGTCTTCGATGGCTTACGTGCCCAACTGGCGCAACTACGTCACGACGATGCAGTGCGCGCAGTCATCGTGACCGGCACCGAGGGCGTGTTCTGCGCCGGCGCCGACATCACGGCCTTTGAAGCTATCCGCGCTGAATCGTTGTTGGGCGAACGTGCGGCGGCAGGTGGCGGCTTCTGGTCGGAATTGGGGAGCTTTCCCAAACCCGTAATTGCGGCAGTGGAAAGGCTAGCGCTGGGTGGCGGCATGGAACTGGCACTGGCCTGCGACATCGTGATTGCAGGCGAGTCGACCAAGTTCGGCTTGCCTGAAGTAAAGCTGGGCGCTATCCCCGGTGCCGGGGGCACACAGCACCTGATCCGAGCTATCGGCAAATCTAAGGCAATGGTGATGCTGTTGGCCGGCGACTTCATCGATGCTCGTAAGGCTTGCGATGCAGGCATCGTCGCCGAAGTGACGGCAGACGGTCAGGCTCTGGTGGCTGCCTTGGCGATGGCCGACCGGATTGCAGCAAATTCGCCGCTGGCGGTGGCGCTGGCGAAAGATGCAGCTCTGTGCAGCTTCGAGACCCCGCTCGCGAGCGGACTAGAGCACGAGAAGCGCAACTTCTTTGTCGCCATGCGTTCGGCCGACAACCATGAAGGGCAGGAGGCGTTCTTGAGCAAGCGCGCTCCGAAGTTCACTGGCCAGTAAGGGCCACCAATCCTCAATAAAGGAAAAGCCATGCAATTAAATTCCGACATCGCCGCGATCATTACTGGCGGGGCTTCTGGCCTAGGCGCCGCCACGGCCCGGCGCCTGGCCAGTCGTGGTGTCAAGGTCGCCATCTTCGACATGAATGAAGAAGCCGGCCAAACGCTGGCGCTTGAACTAGGCGGCGTCTACTGCAACGTGGATGTGACATCCGACGAGCAGGTGGACGAGGCCTTTGCCAAGGCCCGTGCTAGCGTTGGGCAGGAACGTATTCTGGTCAACTGCGCTGGTACTGCCGATGCAGTCAAGACTGCCAGCCGCGACAAGAACACAGGTGAAATCCGCCAGTGTGCGGCGGATCGCTTCAATCGCATTATTCAGATCAACCTGGTGGGCACCTTCCGCTGCATCGCCAAGTCGGTAGCAGGCATGTTGACGCTCGCACCGTTAGCCGATGGCGACCGCGGTATTGTCGTCAACACCGCTTCGGCAGCCGCACAGGACGGTCAGGTCGGCCAGGCTAGTTATGCTGCTAGCAAGGCTGCCATCGTGGGCATGGCATTGCCGATCTCGCGCGATCTCATGGACGAAGGAATTCGTGTCAATACGATCATGCCGGGCTTGTTCGGTACGCCGTTGCTGCAGGGGTTGCCAGACAACGTCAAGCAGGCCTTGGCGGCTACCGTGCCCTTTCCCAAGCGTTTGGGCGATCCCGATGAATTTGCGCAGGCCGTCGAGTTTCTTGCAACTTGCGGCTACATGAATGCCGAGGCCATCCGGGTGGATGGCGCTATCCGCATGGCACCGCGCTGAATGGTGCGCAGCTTCTTCAAGAGGCTGCGTTACCTAAGTGATGTCGCGGCGACAGCCGCGCCAAGAACTTCACACTGCACAAGCTGAATCAGCGGGTGAAGCAAATCGACGTGAGCATCGAATGGTACGAACGATAAGGGCGTGCCATCTGAGAACACGTCTAGTTAAAGCGATCGCCGGTTCTTGACATCGCTGCAAACCGTCTAAGTCATGAGCAACATGGAGGAAGACCATTGAAAAAATCTAGCAAAAATCTGCTGAATCGACGCGTTGTTGTATGTGCTGTATCCGCCACATTTGGGCTTACCGCGATGGCGTCAGCGTCAGCTGAAACTGAGGTAGAAGATCTTAAGCGTGAGTTGGCAGCACAACGCCAACTAATCGACAAATTGTTGGCGGGACAGGAATCGCAAAAGCAGATTAACTCAAAAGTGGAGTCGCAGGTAGCTGCTGCTGGTAAGCCCTCGTCTATGGTGACGGCAAGCGGCGTTACTTTCGGATTCTACGGGATCGCTGATGTGAACGTCACAAGCATGAACAGTGGGTTCGGGAGCAAGGTTACGTACGGTTCAGGCGGCTTTTCATCGTCGCGTCTAGGCTTCACCATTAGTAAGCCAATCAATGACGACCTGAAGGCAGTTGCTCTGGGTGAAGCTGGACTTCTCTATGACACTGGGACTGCAGGCAATGCATCTGTGACGAATGGCATAAACAATACCTCTCCTTCGTCCGGTGGCCAGGCTGGCACTGGACCGCAGCTTTTCTCTCGTCAGATGTACGCAGGTCTCAGCGGAAACTTTGGTACAGCCACAATCGGCCGCCAATACACGGGGTCGTACCTTGCAGCTGTTGCAACCGGTGCGGCAAAGGGGGATGGCCTTTTCGGCTATTCGGGCTCCATTACGCCTCTAATTGGAGGCATGCCGACTCGCTTGAACAACTCGATTGTTTACATTACTCCGAAGGTCAAAGGTTTCTATGGATACTTCACCGGAACCTCGGGCAGCGAGAATAACGTCAATGCGCCGACTGCAGTGGGTACCGCTACCACGACAGACAAGGCGGGCAGGGGCTATGATCTGGGGATTTTTTACACAAATAACGCATTTAACGCAGCGCTGACCACTTGGAATCTGAATAACGCTTCATGGGCGAGCGCAGGCGAATCCGGTTTGGCAAACAAGACCGGGTGGCAATTTGCAGCCAACTATGACTTTGGTGTCATACGATTGTATGGAAACGTGGTTTCTGGAACGATCTCTGGCGGCAACTATGAAAATGTATCAAAAACACTCTCCAGCGCTCATGCGGGGAGTCTGAGCTTCCTCATCCCTTTCGGAAAGCACAACTTCTCAGCAACTTATACCAAGCTAGTCGACGAGTCTATTCTCAACAAGAGTGCGAATCTCGTTGGCGTGAGCTATTGGTACGACCTTCTCAAGGACGCAAAGCTGTATGTGTCATATGGGAAGATGCAGAACAACGCGAATGCAACGTATAGCCTCGCTGACGGCGGCAACTTAGTCGGAAATGTAACGAAGCCGGGCTTTGACCCCTCAGGAGTTGTTGCTGGCGTGAACTTCGCGTTCTAACAACCATTGAAAAATCGGCGCGCCACAGGGTATTAGCCAGTCAGCATGCTAATACCTGCGCCGATCGTGGCGACTCCGGTGGCGATGGCAGGTAACTGTGATAGTTGCGGCTAGTTTGTCTTCGAGATAATCAAGGAGATTAAATTGAAAGTTTTAGTCCCTGTGAAAAGGGTTGTGGATTACAACGTCAAAGTTCAGGTGAAAAGCGATGGCTCTGGTGTGAATCTAGCCAACGTAAAGATGTCCATGAATCCCTTCGACGAAATCGCCGTTGAGGAAGCGGTACGCCTGAAGGAAGCAGGCATAGCGACAGAAGTGATCGCTGTCTCCTGCGGCGTACCCTCCAGCCAGGAGACGCTGCGCACGGCGCTGGCAATCGGCGCCGACCGTGCGATTCTGGTCGAGTCCGATGCCGATCTGCAGCCGCTGGCCGTCGCCAAGCTGCTGAAGGCGCTCTGCGATAAAGAAGGTCCGCAACTGGTGATCTGCGGTAAGCAAGCGATCGACGACGATTCCAACCAGACCGGCCAGATGCTCGCCGCCTTGGCCGGCTGGCCGCAGGCGACATTCGCCTCCAAGGTCGTCATAGCCGACGGCAAGGCCACCGTAACCCGCGAAATCGACGGCGGCTTGGAAACCCTGGCGATCAGCCTGCCGGCTGTGGTCACCACCGATCTGCGCTTGAACGAGCCGCGCTACGCGACCCTACCCAACATTATGAAGGCCAAGAAGAAACCGTTCGACACTGTCAAGCCGGCCGACCTCGGCGTCGACGTGGGCCCGCGGCTGATCACGCTGAAGGTCGTCGAACCGGCCAAGCGCTTGGCCGGCGTCCTGGTCGCCGATGTCGCCGAACTGGTAAACAAACTTAAGACTGAAGCGAAGGTGATCTAAATGACTATCCTCGTCATCGCCGAACACGATCACGGCAGCCTCAAGGCCGCCACCCTCAACACCGTCGCTGCCGCGCAGAAGATCGGTGGCGAAATCCACCTGCTGGTCGCCGGAAGTGCCTGCTCGGCAGCCGCCCAGCAAGCCGCGACGCTGCAAGGCGTGGCTAAGGTCAAGGTGGTCGACGCCGGACACTACGTTGGCCAGACTGCTGAGAACCTCACTGCTCTGGTTGTCGACTTGGTGAAAAATGCGGCTACCGGCTACTGCCATGTGCTGGCCCCGGCCACCACCTTCGGCAAGAACCTGTTGCCGCGGGTAGCAGCGTTACTCGATGTCGCACAGATTTCCGAGATCGTCGGCGTCGAAGCGGCCGACACCTTCGTCCGGCCGATCTACGCTGGCAATGCGCTGGCTACGGTCCAGAGCATCGACCCTGTCAAGGTCATCACCGTGCGCACGACCGCCTTCGACGCGGTGGACGCCGGCAACAACGCCGAAATCGAGACGAACGTCGCAGCGGCCGACACTGCCCAGTGCGCGCTGATTAACCGTGAACTCACCAAGTCCGCCCGTCCCGAACTCGGCGCCGCCAAGATCATCGTTTCTGGCGGCCGCGGCCTGGGGAGTGGCGAGGCCTATCACCAGCTGTTGGATCCGCTTGCTGACAAGCTCGGGGCCGCGCTTGGCGCCAGCCGCGCCGCGGTCGATGCCGGCTTCGTGCCCAACGACTACCAGGTCGGCCAGACCGGCAAGGTTGTTGCGCCTCAGCTCTACATCGCGGTCGGTATTTCGGGCGCGATCCAGCACTTGGCAGGGATGAAGGATTCGAAGGTGATCGTCGCGATCAACAAGGATCCCGATGCGCCGATCTTCCAGGTTGCCGACTACGGCCTGGTCGGCGATCTATTTGAGGCAGTGCCGCAGCTGGCTGTGGCCCTATCGTGATTTTCTGTTCGTATGCGGGCCATAGTTGAGTTTGCTATGCGCCCCTGGACGTGATGTAGGGTTAAACAGGAAGACTTCCTCTCAAATTCTGCTGGTCAGTAAATCCGCAGATAAATCGAGGAAGATCAGATTGGGATTAAGGTTCGTCGATATTCACGAGGTTTAGAAATGATGATTAATACAATAAAAGATAAGGCTTTTGTTTCCCGGAAAACGATTCATGTGCGAGAGATAACTTGCGTAGCCTACCAGCGTACTGATGGCCTTATAGATATAGAGGGAACGCTGGTGGATACCAAGCCCGAAGGGATATTTCTTCAGGAGCGTGGTGGCATTGGACCTGATGAACCGGTACATGAAATGACGTTGAGATTAACTGTCGACCGGGGTTTGCAGATTCACGATGTCGTGGCGGAAACGGTTCATAGCCCATTTTCCATTTGCGGTGCAATCACTGAACACTACAAATTACTACTGATCGGCCAGCAGATAGGCCCAGGTTTCATTAAGAGCGCAAAACGTAATTTTCGCGGAACGTCAGGGTGTACTCACTTGAGAGGTGGCCCCGCGCAGTTGGACAGAAATTTGGTTTTCTTAAGTGAGTTCTCTGCGGGTTAAGCCGCTGCGGCGAGCAGCGGCTGGTTGAAGTAAGCCGTATCCGGGGTTTGCCCGTCAAGCGTTG
>WBUO01000255.1 GCA_008933675.1 Dechloromonas sp. | reverse complement strand
GTTGTAGGCACGGTTCGCCTTGCCATGACGCATCGCTGCCAGACAGGCGGCCGCCAGATCGTCGGCGTGGATATGATTGGTCCACACGTCCTCATCGGCGACCAGTGCCGGCAACCCCTTCTGCAGGCGCTCGAGGGGCAGGCGGTCAGCGGCGTAGATGCCCGGCGCCCGCAGGATGCTGACGCGCACGCCATTACGCTTGCCCCAGACTCGCAGGTGCAGTTCGGCATCGACGCGACGGGCGGCGCGGGGACTTTCCGGCCGGCAGCGCCGTGTCTCGTCAATCGACGCGCCGCCACAATCGCCGTAGACCCCTGTCGTACTTACGTAAACCAGCTGCCGTGGTAGACTGCCGCGCGCACTCAGGGCCGCCAGCAGGTGGCGGGTCCGCGTATCCTGCGGCCCTTCGCCGGGCGGCGGCGCCAGATGCAGCACGACGTCGGCCAGACCGGCCAGATGCTGCAGGCTGCCCCGGTCGTCGAGATCACCGATCAGCGGCACAGCGCCGGCCTCACGCCAGACGGCGACCCGTTGCCGGTCGCGCAGCAGGGTGAAGACGCGGCAGGCAGGAGAGAGGCGGGAGAGGATGCGGCGGGCAACGTCTCCGCTGCCGACAATCAGGATTTTTTGCACGCCGGCATTGTAGCCGACGACCAAGGGGAACCGATGAGCTACCAGATCACTGTCCAGCCGAGCGGCCGCCAGTTTGCCGCCGAAGCCGATGAAAGCCTGCTCGACGCCGCGCTGCGCCAGGGCCTGACCCTGCCCTACGGCTGTAAGGATGGCGCCTGCGGCGCCTGCAAGGGCAAGGTCCTTGAAGGCCGTGTCGATCACGGACATGCTCAGTCGCACAGTCTCAAGGAAGAGGAAAAGGCAGCCGGCCTGACACTCTATTGCTGCGCCCGGGCGCAGTCGGATCTGGTCATCGAATGCAAGCAACTGGCCTCGGCCAGCGACATTCCGGTCAAGACGCTACCGGCACGCATCGAGAAGCTGGAGCGCCTGGCCCCTGACGTCATCGACATGCATCTGCGTCTGCCGGCCAGCGAGCGCCTGCAGTTCTGGGCCGGCCAGTACATCGACATCCTGCTCAAGGACGGCCGGAAACGCAGTTTCTCGCTGGCCAATGCGCCGCATGACGATGCCGTCCTGCAACTGCATATCCGCTACGTGCCGGGCGGCCTGTTCACCGAACAGGTGTTCAACAGCATGAAAGTACGCGACATCCTGCGCTTCAATGGCCCGCACGGCAGCTTCTACCTGCGCGAGGATTCGCCCAAGCCGATGATCCTGCTCGCCGGTGGTACCGGGTTTGCGCCGATCAAGGCCATCGTCGAGCATGCCATCGCCGAGGAATGCCAGCGGCCGATGGTCATCTACTGGGGGGCCAAGGCACGGGTCGATCTGTACCAGGATGCGCTGCCCCGGCAGTGGGCGGCCAGCCACCCGAATATCCGCTATGTGCCGGTACTCTCGGAGCCGGCTGCCGAAGACGCCTGGGACGGGCGCACCGGTTTCGTCCACCAGGCGGTGATGGCCGATTTTCCCGACCTCTCCGGCCATCAGGTTTACGCCTGCGGTTCACCGGCGATGATCGAGGCGGCGAAGGCCGATTTCACCGCCCGCTGCCGGTTGCCGGAAGAAGAATTCTTCGCCGACATCTTCAGTTTCTCGACCAACTGACCGGCACCGGCGCGGCTGCCGGAAGGCTGCCGCCGGCGGTGAAGCGCCTCAACGCTGCCAGGCACAGCCCCGCAAAGTCTTGCCGTCGACATTGACCTCAGCGCTCCAGCCGGTCACGGCATCGGCCATGCCATCCCGGCACAGCTTGCGTTCGAAGCGGATATCGAGGCGCCCGGCTTCGCCCTGGACGGAGTAAGAGGCGGTATTGTCCCGCCGCTCGAAAGGCCGGTAGGGCAACTTGAGCTCGCCGCCACCCTGGCGTTTGAAGGAAACCAGTTCGCCCCCGGCGGCCAGCACCCAGCCCGGCTCATTGCCACTGGCCAGCCAGGCTTCGTCGCTGCCACCGGGTTTCTGGCAACGCCCTTCGGCACGAGCCAGATTGAGTTCGCTGGCGCGCAGCGCCCCTCCATCAAGCACGCCGAGCAGTTCGACGTAGTATTTCCGGCCGTCGGCCACCCCCGCCATCTCCAGACCGCGCGTCACCTGACGATCGCTGGAGACATCCTCGACCAGCGCGTAACTGCGGTCGCGACAAGGTGCGAAGACCAGCTTTTCGCCGTGTTTCATCAGGAAGCCATAGGCCAGCCGCGGCGTCGTATCCGGTTGGGGTGACCCCCCGTCCGGCAGTACCGGCGGACTGCCGGCAGGCATCGATGCGGCCGGGGCGCCATGGGCAGCTACGGAGAAAAGCGCGGCAAGCAGGGAAACGATCAGCGGGTTCATGACGGTCTGGATAACGGGCGAACGGGCGGCCATTGTCACCCGCCCGGAACGGCGAAGGTTTGATCCAGGCGAAAAACCACGGCCCTCACTCGCCGAGATAGGCGGCGCGAACTTTCGGATCGTCGAGCAGGCTGGCCGAGTCGCCGGTCAGCGTGATTTCGCCGCTCTCCATGACATAGCCGCGCTGGCTGACTTCCAGCGCCAGCTTGGCGTTCTGCTCGATGAGCAGGGTCGTCATGCCTTCGGCAGCAACGGCGCGGACCACCTCGAAGATCTTCTGCACCATGATCGGCGCCAGGCCCATCGACGGCTCGTCGAGCAGCAGCATCTTCGGCCGGCTCATCAGCGCCCGGCCAATGGCCAGCATCTGCTGCTCGCCGCCAGACAGCGTGCCGGCCAGTTGCGCCGCGCGCTCCTTGAGGCGGGGAAAATAGCCGTAGATCTTGTCGATATCCGCCGCCATCTCCGCCTTGTCGTGGCGCAGGAAGGCCCCCATCGCCAGATTCTCGGCCACCGTCAGCCGGGGAAAGACGCCGCGCCCTTCCGGGACCAGAGCGATGCCCTTGCGGATGATGTGATGCGGCGCAATGCGGGTGATGTCCTCGCCACAGAAATGCACGTCGCCGCCGACGGCATCGATGACGCGGGCGATGGCTTTCAGCGTGCTGGTCTTGCCGGCGCCGTTGGCACCGATCAGGGCGACCATCTCGCCTTCATTGACGTGGAAGGTGATGCTGCGCACGGCCTGGATGCCGCCGTAGGCCACGTGGAGTCCGGTAACTTCAAGCACCTAGGTAAGCCTCGATAACGCGTTGATCTTTCTGCACGACAGCCGGTACATCCTCGATGATCAGCTTGCCGTAGTCGAGCACGGCCACCCGGTCGCACAAGCCCATGACCAGCTTGACGTCATGCTCGATGAGCAGGATGGTCGTGCCGTCCTTGCGAATCCCGTCGATCAGTTCACGCAGTTCGGCGGTTTCCGTCGCATTCATGCCGGCGGCCGGCTCATCCAGACAGAGCAGCTTCGGCTCGGTAGCCAGGGCACGGGCGATTTCCAGGCGGCGCTGATCGCCATAGGAGAGATTCTTGGCCAGGTCGTCGGCGCGCTCCTCGATGCGCACATAGTGCAGCAGCTCGATGGCTCGCTGGCGGATGGCCGCCTCCTCGTCGCGGGTCGCCCGCGTCTGCAGCATGGCGCCGAAGACACCGGCGCGGGTACGCACATGACGGCCGATCATGACGTTTTCCAGCGCCGTCATGTTGCCGAACAGGCGGATGTTCTGGAAGGTGCGGGCAATGCCGCAACGGGCAACCTGCTCCGGGGCGTGCGCCGCCAGGCGGGCGCCGTCGAACTGGAAACTGCCGCCGTCGGCGACATAGAGGCCGGTCATGCAGTTGAAGAAGGTGGTCTTGCCAGCCCCGTTCGGACCGATCAGGCCGTAGACCTCGCCCCGCCGGATGGTCAGCGAAACGTCCTGCAACGCCTTGACGCCGCCGAAATGCTTGGCGACACCTTGTGCCGCGAGCAACACCTCGCCGCTCATGCCTTCACCCCCGACTTTTCCGTCAGTTCGCGCTTGCGTTCCGGCGACGGCCAGATGCCTGCCGGCTTGAAGCGCATGACCAGCACGAGCGCCAGGCCGAAGACCAGCATGCGCAGGCTTTCGGGATCGATCAGCATCTTGCCGAAGAGCGCCATCTGGATCGGCCCGACACCGTAACGCAACGCCTCCGGCAGGACGGAAAGAAGCACGGCGCCAAGGATGACACCGGGAATGTGGCCCATGCCGCCGAGCACCACCATGGCCAGGACCATGATCGACTCGATCAGCGAGAAACTCTCCGGCGAGACGAAACCCTGCATGGCCGAGAAGATGCCACCGGCGATACCGCCGAACGAGGCCCCCATGGCAAAGGCGAGCAGCTTGATGTTGCGCGTGTTGATGCCGACCGCCTTGGCGGCGATCTCGTCCTCGCGGATGGCCTGCCAGGCACGGCCGATACGCGAATGCTGCAGGCGCAGGTTGATGATGATGACGAGGATGGCCAGGGCAACCAGCAGGAAGTAGTACTTCTGCGGCCCGGTCAGCGTCAGGCCGAGGATCTCGCTGGTCCCCGAGAAGCGGAAACCGCCGATGCTGACCGGGTCGATCAGCGTGATGCCTTGCGGCCCGTTGGTGATGTTGACCGGCGCATTCAGGTTGTTGAGGAAGATGCGGACGATCTCGCCAAAGCCCAGGGTGACGATGGCCAGGTAATCGCCACGCAGCTTCAGTGTCGGCGAACCGAGAATGACGCCGAAGAAACAGGCAAGCACGGCACCGATCGGCAGGATGACCCAGACCGGAAAATGCAGCCCGAAATGCGGGCTGGCCAGCAGCGCCCAGGTATAGGCACCGACCGCATAGAAAGCGATGTAGCCGAGATCGAGCAAGCCGGCGAAGCCGACGACGATGTTCAGGCCGAGCGCCAGGAAGACATAGAGGATGGCGAAATTGACGATGCGCACCCAGGCCTGCCCGCCACCCATGCCCAGGATGAAGGGCAACGCAACCAGGGCGGCGGTGATGAGCAGGATGCCGACGAAGGATCTGGGGGACAGCCAGTTGTTCATGCCCGATCCCCCGTCTTTTCCCCGAACAGGCCGGAGGGCTTGAACATCAGCACGACGATCAGCACGATGAAGGCAAAGATGTCCTGATAGTGACTGCCCAGGAAACCGCCGGTGAGATCGCCGATGTAACCTGCGCCCAGCGCCTCGATCAGGCCGAGCAGCACACCACCGGCCATCGCCCCGGCAAGGTTGCCGATGCCGCCGAGGACGGCAGCGGTGAAGGCCTTCAGACCGAGCATGAAGCCCATCTGGTAGTGAGCGATTTCGTAGTAGCTGCCGACCATGACGCCGGCAACGGCGGCCAGCGCCGAACCGACGACGAAGGCGGCTGCGATGACGCGGTTGATGTTGACGCCCATCAGGCTGGCCACGGCCGGATTCTGTGCCGTGGCCCGCATCGCCATGCCGAGACGCGTGCGATAGACGAGGAAGACAAGGGCGCTCATGGCGGCCGCCGAGATAAGCACGATGGCGATCTGGATCAGCGTGAAGTGCGCACCGGCAAATTCGAAATTCACCTTCGGCAGCAAGGGCGGAAAGGTCAGGTAGTTACGCCCCCAGATGATCATTGCCAGATTCTGCAGGACGATCGACATGCCGATTGCCGTGATCAGCGGCGTCAGGCGGGGCGACCCGCGCAACGGCCGGTAGGCGACACGTTCCAGACTCCAGCCGAGTGCCATGCTGACCAGCATCGCCGCCAGCAGACCGCACAGCCCGGCGAGTGCAACCGGCATGCCGGCGCCGATCAGGCTGCTGGTCACCGTGATGGCCACCAGCGTACCAATCATCACCACCTCGCCATGCGCGAAGTTGATCAGTCCCATGATGCCGTACACCATCGTGTAGCCGAGTGCGACCAGTGCATAAATTACTGCCCTGGACCAGCCCGTTGATGATCTGCTGAAAGAAAATATCCATTACGCTTAATTCGGCCGCTTTATATGGAAACGGCGCCTTGCGGCGCCGTTTCGGTCCTGTCGGAC
>WBUO01000254.1 GCA_008933675.1 Dechloromonas sp. | reverse complement strand
CTTCGGCGGTTGTCAGGCGACTCCGTGCGCGGGCGGTCGAGCTCTCCAGGCGGGAGAGGCCGGCGACTGTCGCTTCGCGCAATTTTTCACGGGCGCTGTCGATGCCGGCCTGGGCTTTTTCGTTGCGCCACAGCTTGATGACGGCGGCACCGGCGAGCAGGCCGGCGGCAAAAGGTAACAGGGGCAGCATGATCAATCCTCCGGGGACAGGGGTGGATGGGCCTGCGCCCGTTGACGCAGGGTGTGGACGGCGGCACCGCCGGCGACCATGCCGGCGAGCAATGCGGGATGGGCGTTGCGGACCAGGCTGCCGAGCAGGCCGAAGGCGCCGTGCTGGCGGGCGAGCAGCGAGAAGCCCTGTTCGACGAGATTGGTCAGCGGGCCATGGCGAACGTAAGCCTGACTGGCCGGAATGCCCTGGGCGGCGTGATAGCTCTCGCGGGCGACGGCTTGCTGCAGGGCGTGCTGGAAGGCCGGCAGGTGGTTGTCCAGCGAGGCGGCCTGGAGATTGGCGAATACCCGCTGAACTTCCGGGGCGGATACCTGTGGCAGCAGCTGGCGATAGAGCTGGACATTGGCGATTTCGCCGCTGACCGCCCGTTCCAGGTTGGCGCGCCAGGTCGCGGCGACGGTCGTTTCGCCGGGGAAGGGGTCGAGCGGACGGGGAATGCCGAAGCGCTCGCAGAGCCGGCCGAGGGCGGCGACATGCTGCTGCTCGGCGCGGACGATGCTGGCGAACGGGGCCTGCGGGCCGAAGGCTTCGACGACGCGTCCATAGAAGGCGCGGGCCGCGTACTCGTCGTACATGGCGATGCGGATGGCCTGGTGGATGACCGGGAAGGGCGCGGCGGGCTGGATGCGGCGGCTGCGCAGGATGGCTTCGTCATAGTTGGCCATGACGGACCTCCAGATACTTGTCTTCGATGATGCCGAGCAGGACACCGGCTGCCGGCGACGCACGGCCGGCCAGCAGGTCGGCCCAGGCGGCATCGGGAATGTGCTGGTGGTCGTACTCGACGGTGCAGGAGCGGGCCAGCTTGTTGACGCGGATTTCACGTACGCCGGGAATGCTGCCCAGGGCCTCGTTCAGGCTGTCGCTGCCGAGTTCGCGGATCTGCGGGTTGTCGAGCACGGCGAGGGCAATCTTGAAACGGATGCGCCCGGGAATCTGATGTGCGATCTGCAGATAGGGCGAGAAGCGCGCGATGATCGACGGCAGGTCGGGTTTGTCGGGCTGGCTAGCGGAGGTTTTGCGGGCACTGCGCTCAGACATGGCGACTCCTGTAGAAGGGTGCATGGCTGGCTATCGCAGGGCGAATGGCTGGCTGGGGTGAAAGCCGGATCGCCGGCGGGCGATCGGTTTTCACCTTAGCACTCCGGCATGCCGGCAACTTGACGCAAGTCAAGCCTTGCTGTCGTCGGCTGCTTCACGCGCATGCGCCATGCCCGGTTCGCTGGCTTCGGCCGCGCGCACGCCATGCTCAGGGAAAACAACATGGCAGGCCGTGCGAGCGTTCAGAAATGTTGCAAAACGCCGGTCTGTAATGGACAATTGATAACAATTCCTATTTGCTTTTTGCTGGTTTTTCTCAGGATCATCGTGAGTACTTACGGGCATACCGCCTCCATCGAACATCTCTACATCGACCACCATCCCTGGTTGCAGGGCTGGTTGCGACGCCGGCTGGGCTGTGCGGCCGATGCGGCCGATCTGGCCCAGGATGCGTTCATGCGCCTGCTCGCCGCACCCCGGCAGTTCAACAGTCCGCCGGAAGCCCGGGGTTATCTGCGGACGATGGCCAACGGCCTGTGCATCGATCTCTGGCGCCGCCGCGAGGTGGAGCAGGCCTGGCTGCAGACGCTGGCCTGCCGCCCGGAAGCGCTCGAGCCTTCGCCCGAGCATCGCGCCCTCGTCGTCGAAACCCTGCTCGAAATCGGCGACATGCTCGGCCGCCTGTCGCAGAAGGCGGCCAGCGCATTCATCATGGCCCAGGTCGATGGTCTGCCCTACCGGGAGATCGCCGGGCAGCTGGGTGTCTCCGAGCGCATGGTCAAGAAGTACATCGCCCAGGCGATGCTCCAGTGCGCCTTGATCGAAGCCGGGCTGGCGAGCTGAAATGGCTTCCCGCATTACCGCGGTGCCGGCCGGAATCAGCAACGCCGAGCCGGATTACAAGACGCTGGAGGCGGCGGCAGACTGGTATGCGACGCTGCGCAGCGACGCTGCGAGTGCGGCGGATCGTCTGGCCTGGCAGGCCTGGCTGAGTCAATCGGAGGCCAATGCCCGTGCCTGGGCCTGCATCGAGACAGTCAGCCAGCGCTTCGATCCCCTGCGTGCCGGCGGGCATCAGGCCGCTCTGGCCGGCATCAAGGCTGCCCGCCAGGGCAGTGCGGGGCGGCGGCAGGTACTGGCCGGGCTGGCCGGCGTCTTCGGGCTCGGCCTGGCCGGCTGGATGGGCTGGCGACACAGTGCGCTCCCCGAGGTGCTGCTGGCCTGGGGCGCCGACTACCGTACCGCCACCGGCGAACAGCGCGAGATCACCCTGGCCGATGGCAGCCGGGTCTGGCTCAACACCGATACCGCGCTGCGCGTCGACTACCAGGCGGGGGCCCGCCTGCTCAAGCTGGCGGCCGGTGAAATCCTGGTGCACACGGCACATGCTGGCGACCGGCGGCCGTTCTACGTGGACACCCGCTACGGCCGCATGCAGGCATTGGGTACCCGGTTTTCCGTTCATCACGACGACGGCCGGACGCGTCTCGACGTATTCGAAAGCGCAGTCGAGATCAGCAACACCGCCGGCGGCGTGCAACGGGTCGCCGCCGGTCAGCGAGCCGAGTTCACCGCCGACGGCTTCTCTCCCGTCCTGCCGGCCGAACGCGCCCGTGAAGCCTGGCGCCGCGGCGTCGTCGTCGCGGAGAACATCACGCTGCAGGCGCTGATTGCCGATCTCGCCCGCTATCAGCGCGGCCATATCGGCGTCGCGCCGGAAGTCGCCGAACTCGGCGTCATGGGCGTTTATCCCGTCAACGACATCGAGCGTGCCCTGGCCATGCTGGAAAGCACCCTGCCGATCCGCGTCACGCGGAAGATGCCGTGGTGGGTGACGGTCGAGGCGCGGTGATTATTTTTTTGGCAACCGGTTCCCTTTTTGACGACTCATCCGATTTACCAGATGAGAAGCAAGCTGATCGAACATCTCCAGCCACCCAAGCGGCACAGCCCGGCAGTCCCCGCGTCTGCCCGGCCGGTCGTTCGCCCTGTGCGTGCAGGCAGCCAGCGCGATTTTCCTGACGGCACGCTTCCTCAATATTCAGTCCAATCTTTGGGGAAAACGTCCTATGTCAATCCGCCACATCAAGCCGCTTGGCCAGCAGAAGCGCCAGGCAGAGCCGGCCGCGCCGGCTGAGCAGGAATCCACGTTCACGCTGCGCCCGCTGGCGTTCGCCGTACATCTCGCCATCGTCGGCAGCGTCGCCCTGGTCGCCTGGTTGCCGGAAGCCCATGCCCAGGCCGCCGCCACGCCGACAGCCAGCCAGGCCAGGAACTACAACATTCCCGCCGGTCCGCTGGCCGCCAGCCTGAATCGTTTCGCCGAAGAGGCCGGCGTCCTGCTGACGGCCAGTGCCGAAGCCACCCAGGGCAAGACCAGTCCGGGCCTGAGGGGCAGCTATTCGGTGGCGGCGGGCTTCGCCGCATTGCTCGCCGGCACGGGGCTGGAAGCCTTCCGGCAGGCGGACGGGAGTTTCGGGTTGCGGACCGCGCCTGTGCTCGGCCAGTCCGGGGAGACGCAGCTGGCCGCGGTCACGGTCCAGCACAAGCGCGAATTCCGTGTTTCCAAAGGCGCCACCAACCTGCCCATGGAGGTCAAGGAGACCCCGCAGACGATCAGCACCATCGACAAGGAAAGCCTGCGCGATTTCGGTATCAGCAACAGCAACGACGCGCTGCGCATGGGTACCGGCATCAATGTCGAGGAGTGGGAAACCAACCGCACCGGTTACAACGCGCGCGGCTTCGATGTCATGCTGACGCAGGTCGACGGCATGGGGATGACCAACGACTGGGGTCTGGTCGAAGGTCAGCTGGATACCTTCCTGTTCGAGAAGATCGAACTGATTCGCGGCGCCAACGGTCTGCTCACCGGCGTCGGCAATGCCTCCGGCACCATCAACTACGTCCGCAAACGGCCCACCAACAAGGACGGCGGCGAAATCCAGCTGAGCGGCGGCTCGCATGACTTCAAGCGCCTCGCCCTGGACTACAACAAGGTGCTGACCGAGGACGGCAAGTGGGCCGGCCGAGTGGTCGTGGCGCATGAGGACAAGGATTCGTACCTGCGCGCCCTCGGCGACACGCGTACCTCCATTTACGGCGTCCTCGAAGGACAGATCGGCGTCGACGGGGTGCTGACCCTGGGCCTGACCTATCAGGATGCGAAGCAGCGCTCCCCGATGTGGGGCTCGCTGACGCTGCCCTATGCCGACGGTACGCTGGCCGACTTCAATGTCTCGGCCTCGACCTCGCAGGACTGGGCACGCTGGAACAACAAGTCGCTGAATGCCTTCGTCGAATATTCCCACTCCCTGTCGCCCGACTGGGAGGCCAAGGTCAGTTACAACCATACCCAGGGCCGGGGTGCCACCAAGCTGTTCTACGCCTATACCCTTACCGGCTACCTGAATGACGACAACACCGGTCTGCTCGGCTGGCCGTACCGCAGCACCAGCCAGTCGCAGAGCGACATCGTCGACGTCAGTCTCACCGGCCGTTTCGGGGCCTTCGGTCGTCAGCACGAAGCGGTGTTCGGACTCAGCCATTCGAAGCAGACCAGCCTGACCTATTCCTATGCCGGTGCCACCTTCCCCGTGATGCCGGCCTTCCCGTACGCCGGCGATGTCTATCCGGAACCCGCCTGGGGCGCCAAGAGCGTCGCCGCCGACGGCGACCAGCGCATCACCCGGCTGTACGCCGCCACCCGGCTGGCGCTGACGGACCGCCTCAAGGGCATCATCGGTGTCAATGCCATCAAATTGAAGCGGGACGGAACGGCGATCTACGGCGGCGGTACCAACCTGGACGATGAAACGACCCAGAAGGCCAGCCCCTATGTCGGCCTGACCTACGACATCACGCCGGATACACTGGCTTACGCCTCGTACTCGGACATCTTCCAGGCCCAGGATCAGCGCGACGTCAATGGCGCCTTCCTGGCGCCGATGAAAGGCGTCAATGCCGAGACAGGCATCAAGTCCGAGTGGCTCAATCGCAAGCTGCTGACCACCTTTGCCGTCTTCTCTGCCAAGCAGAAGGGCCTGGCGACCATCGCCGGCTTCGACGTCGTCGCCCAGCAGAACTACTACGAACCGAAGGACGTGACGTCACGCGGCTTCGAGATCGAAGCCACCGGCCGGGTCGGTGCGGACACCCAGATCACCGCCGGGTTCACCTCGCTCAGGCTGACGGGCGCGGATGGCAAGGACATCTACGAATGGGTGCCGCGGCGGACGTTGAAGATCCGCGCCGACACGCGCCTGCCCATGCTGCCCGCCGTGCGGGTCGGTGCCGCGGTGCGCTGGCAGTCCGATGTCGCCAAGACGGGTGGGGCCTGGCAGGACTCCTATGTCCTGGCCGATGCCTTTGCCGCCTACGCCTTGACCGACAAGGCCACCCTGCGCCTGAACATCAACAACCTGTTCGACGAGAAATACCTGCGGACGGTCCAGTACGGCGCGATTTACGGAGCCCCCAGGAGTGCCTTCATCTCGCTCGACTACAAGCTCTGACCATGCGCTCGGGGAGCGGTCCGCCTGTATGGCGATGGCCGTCCCCGATCACTCGCCACACGGACTCCTCTTCGCTACGGGTAGCAACCGATGACCAAACCGCCGCTTCAAGACACCGCACTGCCGAATGGCTCCAGGCCGCCCGCCGCTCGCCGCGGACCTGCCATCCATCGACTCGTCGTCGCCCTGCTCGGCGGCTACGCCTTCACCTGGGGCTTCACCACCCTGGGGGTGG
>WBUO01000253.1 GCA_008933675.1 Dechloromonas sp. | reverse complement strand
GTTCAAGTCCCAACAGGACGCCCATAATCGGCAAGTCCGGCAATGGGAGCTGCGGGAAAAGGAACTGAATCGGACCATCGGCCGCCAGGAGAAGTCCATCAAGGACCTGCAGCAGAACAAGGACGGCGATGCGATCCGCTCCCTGATGGATGAGCTCGCCGCCGCGCGGAGTGACGTTGCGAAGCTGCGTGGGCTTCTGACCATCAAGGACGAAAAGCTGGCGAAGCTGGGGGCAACGGAAAGCTCGCTGGCAGCTGAAAAGCCGTCAATCGCACCTTCTACCCCGGCCAAGGCTGTGGCCCCGGCCCGGGTACAGGAGATGTCCGCGGAGGATGCCCTGGAATACCTGCGCGGCCTGAAATGCGTGCTGGTCGGCGGCCACACGATCTTCCACTCCAAGATTTCCCAGGCTCTGCCCAACTGGACCCTCTACGACGCCGATCACACCTTGGTCGACGATGCACATATCCGTGCCGCCGATCTGGTTGTGTTCTTCACGAGCCACGCGTCGCACACCCAGACTAAGGGGGTTCTCAAGAAGACGCGCCAGTTCAACGTGCCGGTCGCCTACGCCTACAAGGTCAATCCCCAGGCGTTCTATGTCGAGGTCGCACAACAAGCCCAGCGCGTAGTGAGCGTCAGCCCAGTGCCCGCGGCCTAAGATTCAAGATATCCGCGGGCCTGGGGTTACCGTAAGGCCGGAGTCCCACTTGGACAGCCTTCGGGTCCCCAGAGTGCTTTTTCCAACTCTTCATCGGACACGTCATCGTCGGTATTAACCGGCCAGTGTCCAGCCAGAGCGGCGCTCTTCCAGTCTCCGAGGTAATGAGGCAGACACTCCATCGTCCGCGACTTGCGAGGATGGGCCTTGCACCATTTCACCAGCCCCAGGAAGGCTGGGCTCAAATAGAACAGCCGTTCATCAATGGCTACGCGACTCAAATACCGAGGCACATCGGTACTCAACTGGAACAGGTCCTCCCGTGAGGGGATACCGAATTCATAAGCCAACGCCAGCCGGCCTTGCTTTGAAAGGCCTCCGAGGTACACGCATGGCTCCATCGGCCCGTATTTGCAGACATACCAGATCCGACTTCCTTCGGCGGCGTGGCGCTGCCCGGTATTACAAATTTGCCCCACGCCCAGGTGAGCGCTCGAATCACTAACGAACCACGGGTCAGATGGATGGCGCTTACGGAGTAGATAGAGAAACCCGCCAGTTATGCATCCGTCGAAGCGATTACCCTCAATTTCAACTGAGTGGAAAATATCCCCTCTGGCCGGCGGAGTTACGGGGACGACCTTGGCACGTCCGTGTTGCTTCAAGATCTGCATGTAGGTCTGCCTGGCTTCGTCCTCGTTGAGTTCCCTGCTCGGCAACTTTCCAGCGGGTTCCTCGCTTAATTGAGGTAGGCCTTCGGATGATTCGGCCGACTTCTGGACGTGCCGCCAGTCGTCGTATGCAGCTTCTTGCGCCGCGCGATCTTGCGCCTTGGCGTAGGCGATGTTCTCGGTCCGTTGAATCTCGCGTGCGCGTGCGCGCAGCTTTTCGACGGCTGTCTTTGTGGTGGGAATGATGCGCATGGCCATCCTTTTCCGATACGCGGCTTCTCGGCGCCCACTACCGATGCCCGCTCGTGAAAAGGGGGGTCATCCTGCTGAATCCGTACCGCGAACGGTATTTGCCAGTGTGGGCGGCGCGCATCGGAAATGCGCTTGATAACGAATCATCCCTCCAAATTTACTCGGTTGCAAGTGGGCGGACTTGTCAGTTGGGGATGGCCTTCATGGCGTCCTGGATGTACTCGATGCTGTCCGTCGGGTGCAGGATCAAGCGGCCACGGTAGCCCTGCACCCGGTCATCAACCAGCACCCGCAAATGCGGGCCTTTGGCTGACTTGATGGTGCCGTTCCAGATCGCACCGTCCCCGTCGGTGTAGCGCACGCGCATACCGCGCCTGGCCGGAACGCCGTAGGTCCGGCGAATGTAAGGGAGGCTCATGGTGTGTCCTTCTGCAGTTGTTTTGCTGTTTTGTTGGCCAACTCCAGGAGCACTGCCGCATGGGAGGCGTCCTCATAGGGGTCATCCTTCCCACACCAGCAAGCCAGATTCTTGCCGGCCAGCTCGGCCTGTGCGTCAGCCACGAGTTTTGGGTTGAGAGGAGCCAGCGATCGGTACAAAAGGAAGGCATGCCGCTTGTCCCTTACGATCTGGCCCTTGGTCGGGCCGAACGGCGCCGGCTTCCCCGGCACGAAGGGGTTTCCCCACTTCGTCGTTCGATCGACCTTCACCGTGTTTGCCGGCATGCGCCAGCCTTTGGCGCGCTTCAGTTGGACACGTTCAGGCATGGTGGTTACGCCGGATAGCCGTCATGTAACTCGCCGTCCAGCAGGCGGCCGGCCTCGGCCTTGCCCACGAGCGCTGAGGCGTTCGTCCAGTAGTGATCAGCTTCGTCCCACAGATGCACCTTCGGCTGGCCCGGGTTGGTCCAGAAGATCCGGCCCTTCGGGTGGGATGGTGTCGGGTCGCAGACCATCTTCCCCTTGCGTTTATCGAACTTGCCGCTGATCCACTCACCGTGCTGCTTGAACAGGAACTTGCAGCCAGCTTCTTTGCACTGATCGCGCAGCAGGCGAACCCAAGCGACATTCCCCGGCCTGGCATGCTGGCCGCTCTCGAAGCCCACCACCGCCCAGTCGAGGCGCGTCACCGGTTCGGTTTCCCATTCGGAGCCGGTCTCGGTAGGGTTCGCACGGATGTAGCGCAGTCCGTTGAGCGCATCCACCCGCCCCCAGCCGAACTGGTCGCCGCCGATCCGGGTTGCATCGACCTGGCCCAACAGCGGCTCGAAGCTGACCCAACGCACCGCAGCCGGCGTCTCCAGGAGGTCGACAATCCGCTCATCGGCCCGCTTCTGGTCCTCGACCGAAACCCCCAACCAGATGCGAGGGTGCGGACCTTCAAAGTCCATGATCTGATCCCACAGGCCGTCCGGGTCGATCCCGCCACCGTAGGCGACGGCGGCGCGTGCCCAGTGTTCGCGGCGATCCTGGGAGAGGTATTCGCGCATCCGGGCAGAACGTTTCGTCAGGACCTGGAAAATATGGCCGTCCTCGCCGTCCTGACCGTACAGGCAGGCCCACATGATCCCGAATACCGTGTCGATCCAGTCGTCCGGAATGGACGGGTGGAACAGGTCGGAGTGGGCGCAGACGAAGATCATCCGGCGCCGGCGCCAGCGGATTGGCTGGTTCAGCCACTGCTCGTTCAGGCGTACCTCGCCATTCCAGACCGGCCCGTTCTTGCTGTCGACCGTCAGGCCCACGCGCGACGGGTGGTGCTTGAGACGGCCGCCGGCAAGCTTCATGGCATAGCAGTGGGCACATCCGGGAGAGTCCACACTACAACCTGTAATGGGCTGCCAAGTGGCGTCCGACCACTCGATCTTGGTTTTGTCAGCCATGAGCATTCCTTTCAGTTGTCGGTGGAGCGATCTTTACGGCCACCACCTTCCAGTCGCCGAACTCGCGGCCAGCCTGGTTCAATCCATCAATTTCCAGCGCAATCTCGCTGGCGTTCTGTTCCGACGCGGCGCAGCAAAGCAGCATGGCCGCCGCGAAGGTCGTCACACGATCAAGCTGCTCTGCCGCGCTGGTCAGCAAGGCGATCTTCTTCTTCACCAACTTGCCGAGCGCGGCATCGTCGAGGTCGCTCCAGAGGGCCGCAGCCTTCTCTTCCTCGGTGAGTATCAGTTCGGCCACAGCCGCCCCCCTCTGCTAGTTGTCCCTGGGCGTCATGCCCAGGCTTCTGTTGAACATAGCCTCCTCGTCGTCCGACAAGGACACGCCCTCAGCTGCGATCACGGCCCAGGCGTCTGCTTGCGCCCTGGAGCCCAGTGGCCGGTATTTCACTGCGAAGACCTTGTTGCCATGCACCAGGGCCGGAATGATCTCGTCCCAGTGCCCATCACTGTCACGGTAGATCCAGCGGATGTCTTCCAGCGCGACACCAATCGGCTGGATATGCAGGTTGTAGAGGAAGCCCACCAGTTCCTCGGCGGCGTTGGTCACGCTGACCCCATAGTTGCCGTCGATCATCACCACCACCATGCGCCCATCGCTGCCGAGCAGGATTGCCACCTGGGCGGTGAACTGGCCTGCCACGGTACCGTGCCGTGGAACCGCCCCCGCCCGGCTTACGACCAGAGGGAACAGGCCTACGATCGGTGGTTGATTCATCGGTTTTTGCATCCGGTCCCTCCTAGACCATCAGGCCGCCGGACTGGCACAGCCGGACGATGCGCTGGCACTCATCGGCATCGAACCACGAGATGTGAGCGAACCGAACGCCCATCGCGCGTGCCAGAGCCTTGTAAGCCTGAGCGCGATGCCAGGGGGTTTTGCCCCGCCAGATCGGATCGAAAGCGGCGTGCGCTTCCTTCCGTGCCTTCTGCGTCGCTTCATCCGCGAGGGTGCCCAGCGGAATATCGGTACCGGGGTGCGTACCGACCCGCGCGCCGCAGCATTCGCAGCGATAAGTCAGTGGCCAGCCGAATTCTCGGCCATACACCTCGGCGTTGTTGATCATCTTCACCGCCCCTTTGCAGAAGCGGCAGGTATCCGGCACGGACAGGGTGTCGCCCTTCACCCGTGCCACGGCGTCGGGCAGATTCACCGTCCGCCCGAACAGTTCATAGGGCTTGAAGCGCCTGCGCTTACCGGCCATGGCCTTCACCGTTCGCACACGGCTGCATGCTCCGGGTGGCGCAGATAAGCTGCTGTACCGGAAGCATGGCCAGATCGTCGCGGTATTGTCTCGACCGGCTCAGTCGGGGCATCACCAACCAGCGCCAAACGCCCAAGAGCGAGGTTCCGGTGCAGACAATCTGCATGGTGACCATCTCGAGGGTGTTGGTCTTTACGCCGTAGGTCATCCAGGCTGCGTTTGACACCAGAAACAGGACAAAACCGTATCCGGACCAACGATTGTTGAAGGCAAGCAGAAGTGCGCCCGCAGCACCACCAATGGCGCCGATCCACTCCAGAAGGCTCAGGCTCAGCATGACGCCTCCTCCTTCCCTTGATCACTGCTCTGGCAAGGCAACCGCCCCCAGCGATACAGGCCAACGGCCGTCGCATCCAGCGCCAGTTCCAACCCAAGGGCTATGACGATAACGGCCTTGAACGTGGCCACGCTCAGCGCGCCGGCAAAGCCCATTCGCTCCACGGCATGCGCGATCCAGCCGACGGCGCCGGCGACCATCAGCATGCCGACGAAAAATTGCACCAGTGCGCGTTGGCTGATCGTGGTCTTCATGGCTTCCGGAGGGGTATCCACCACCCAGCTTCCGGTGCGGCCGCACACGACGATGGGGCGGTTCCAGGCTGCGTAGCGCCATGTCGCCGCGTCGATGTCTCCCTTCAGGAGAAGGGCGAGCAAGGCAAATTGGTAATGCAGGTAGTGACTGATCATAGTTTCCTCACTGGAAAGCGACTCTCGGGCCTCCCGCCCTTTTTCCATACGACCCTCTGGATCGCATCGAAAAAGGGGGCCGCCGAGGAGGAGGTAGGCGGCCCGGAAAAGCCCTGTGGAGGGCTGCGGGGGAGAACTGAGGTCAGATTACGTGGATGGCATGCCCGCGTTTGAATTATTTCTGGGGTGCCGGGTTGGATTGCTGGCCGTCCGTTACGGACGCCTTGTATTGGGTGATCCGTTCCTCGATGTAGCGGCGCCGGGCGTAGCCGGCACGCAGGCTGAGAGTACTGGCGGAGGGGATGAACTTCCGTTGGCGACTGGCTTTCATGGGTGCTCCTTGTGGTTTGGTTGATCGGGTTCTTTTCAGGGCGCTCCGGGGAACGCACTGAAAAGAACGCCCCCAGAGGAGGCGTAAAGAACTGCGTGGTTTTCTAGTGTCCGCACGAGTAGAACTTGAGCGTGGCCAGCGTCAGCTTGTTGAGACGAGCATTTGCGCCGTGGACGGGATCGGTCGCCGGCATGCCCAGCATCTCAATCGAACGCTTGGCGCGTGCATACACCGCATCTGAACCTGCCGTTTCGCCCGCATAGACGGGGACC
>WBUO01000252.1 GCA_008933675.1 Dechloromonas sp. | reverse complement strand
CACGTACTCACCGGAGTAGAAAGCTGCCTGTCGCCGGGAAATACCCCCAAGGGCAGCTTACCGCCAGACTGCTGACCGACAGTAAGCAATCAGCCAGCGGCGGCAAAGGCCGAAATCCAGCCTCATGCCAGTGGCAATAGGCAATTGATCGGCCTTTGCTGACGATGGGGGTATCGCCTGACTCGGGCAGCAATGTGCCAGTCACCTGCCGTTCAACTAGAAGTCACGTCGAACGGCAGCTTCTCCATCCGACGAGCTCACACAACCGACCCAATGCTGTCATTGGCCGCTTAAAAGGTCCAAGGGCAGATTACCCGGTACAGCAGTCGTTCCAGCCAACGGCTAACAGAAGGGTTGTCGGCCTCATGGGACTACCAGTTGATGCCGAGAAATATCTCAGTCAGCCAGCCTGACAACAACTAGATGGTCAGCCGAAAGCCTCCGGTGCCGGCAGCATCGCAATCTTGGCCGGTTGCCTAACTCGGCAACGGCTTTGCCTTGGGGAAATCCTTCAAGCAACACCTGCCGGAAGGATTGCGCACGTCGCAGGCGCAGTTGTGTAGCCGAGTTTGCTCAATCACGAACTCCTTGGCAGAACTGCCGGGTTGGTGGTCCGTCTCGCCGAGAACCTCTCGCTCGGTGATGCCGAAGCAATAGCAGATTACCCGGTCAGGGCTGCTCGACTTTTGCCCGACCTCGCTTCGGACGTCGTGACGGGTAATGACGGTACCATCCTGACCAAAATATACGACGTCGCATTCCTTGTTGTCGCAGAAGTAATAGCCCTGTGTCGCCGGACGATTCGCATGCGGGCGCTTCAGATGGTGCAAGACCGTGCGCAACTCAACGCTTCGACATGATTGACCATCGACCGGACAGTAGGCCGTCTTCGGAATATTAGTGGCGCAGTCTGTATCGGCAGATGACTTCTTCGAGCCTGAAGAGCAACAGTTACCCATCAGAGTTCTCCTTTTTATGATGGCGCGCAGATGTATACCGCCAACGGCGGGTATTTATTTTTCAGCTTTCAGCGTCGAAGGATAGCCTGCGTTTGCAGTAGCTTTGGTTATGGCTTCGATATTGCTCTTGGCGTCGTCGAAGGCGACGACGGCTTCGCGCTTCTCGAAGCTGACCTCGGCCTTCTGGACGCCAGCGACCTTGGACAGGGCCCTCTTGACCGTAATCGGACAGGCATCGCAAGTCATGCCCGGCACCGACAAGGTGATGGTCTTGATAGCAGCCCAGGCAGGCGCGCTCAGGGTGGCGGTCAAGGCGAGAAGGGCAGCGAGTTTTTTCATGGCAGTCTCCTTTCAGTAGAACAGCGGCACGATGTAGGGAAATGAGAGGGCAACCAAGACCAGTAAGGCCACGACCCAGAAGATGGCCTTATAGGTCGTCCGCACTTGCGGAACAGCGCATACTTCACCTGGCTTGCAGGCATGGGCCGCTCGAAAGATGCTTCGCCAAGCGAAGAACAGCGCGACGACCGCCGCTCCGATGAAGAACGGCCGGTACGGTTCCAGCACGGTCAGATTGCCAATCCAGGCACCCGAGAAGCCAAGTGCGACTAGCACCAGCGGGCCAATGCAGCAGGTGGATGCCAGGATGGCGGCGATACCGCTGGCAGCCAGCGCGCCGCCGCCGTTCTTGGGTTTCAAGATGACGTTCTCCTTACGAATCTTTGTTTGATGTTGTAACCTTATTTCCGTAGTCAACTACGGAGTCAAGCACCATGGAGAACGCTCAAGATAATCTGACCATCGGCGCTTTCGCCAAGGCCGCCGGGGTGAACGTGGAAACGATACGCTTCTATCAGCTCAAGGGTTTGCTACCCCAGCCTGAACGGCAGTATGGCCGTATCTGCCGCTATGGGCAGTCAGACGTGGCGCGATTGAAGTTTGTGAAATCAGCCCAGCGCCTGGGGTTCAGCCTGGATGAAGTCGGCCTGCTCCTGAAACTTGAGGACGGCACTAATTGCAGCGAGGCGGCCGAACTGGCCTCCATCCGCTTGGCCGATGTGCGTATCCGCTTGGCGGACCTCAAGCGGATGGAGGCGGCGCTCTCGAAGTTGGTGGGTGAGTGCAATGCGCGCCACGGCAACGTTTCCTGCCCGTTAATCACGGCCTTGCACTGCTGCTAAACAGCAACCCTAGGCCCTTAGCGTACAATTTTCGTATTCTGAGACGCCCACCTATACACATCGGCTATTTAGGCCCGAGTCGCAATTGACCTCCCTCTGCCCCACTGGTAGTAGCCACTCAGGTCATATGTCGCCTTGATGTCGGCAACCTACGAGGAACGGCCATTGAGTTGAGGCGGCCCCACCGGCTGCTAAGGCCGATCTGCAGCCTCTCAAAAAACAACTAGACGACCGGTCTAATCAAGCGCACAATCCCTCCCCATGAAAACCCGTCACGACAACACCCGCCAGCATGTCCTTGAAACCGGCCAGCGCATCATTGCCGGCAAGGGCTTTGCCAGTGTCGGGTTGAACGAGATTCTGACCGCGGCCGGGGTGCCCAAGGGGTCGTTCTACCATTACTTCGAGTCCAAGGAGCAGTACGGGCAGGCCTTGCTGGAGGATTACTTCGCGCGTTACCTGGCCGATCTCGATGCGCTGTTCGCGGCCGAGGCGCTGAGTGCGCAGGAGCGGCTGGCGTGTTACTGGCAGCGCTGGCTGGACAAGCAGGCGGCGTGTGCCGAGCAGCAGTGCCTGGTGGTCAAGCTGGGCGGCGAGGTGGCGGATTTGTCCGATCCGATGCGCGAGACGCTGCGCGACGGTACCGGGCAGATCGTCAGCCGCATTGCCCGGCTGCTCGAAACCGGCATAACCGATGGCTCGATCCCGCCGCTCGATGCCGCCGCGACGGCGCAGACGCTGTACCAGTTGTGGCTGGGCGCCAGCCTGCTGGCCAAGCTGCAGCGCCAGGCGCAGCCGCTGGAGAATGCCCTGCAGTTCACCCGGCAGTTGTTGAGCCGCTGATTGATTTCCGGGCCGTCCGTCGACGGCCCTTTTTTGACGCAAGAAACTAGACGACCGGTCTAATCAACCCTCAGGAGAATCGACATGACCACTTTGTTCGACCCGATCCAGATCGGCGACATCGCCCTCGCCAACCGTATCGTGATGGCGCCGCTGACGCGCAATCGCGCCGTTGCCGGCAACTGCCCCGGCCCGCTGACCGTCGAGTATTACCGCCAGCGCGCCACCGCCGGCCTGATCGTCGCCGAGGCCAGCCCGATTTCGCCGATGGCGCAGGGCTACCTCGACACCCCGGGCATCTGGTCGGCCGAGCAGGTCGCCGCCTGGCGCGCCGTGACCGACGCCGTGCATGCCGAGGGCGGCAAGATCGTGCTTCAGTTGTGGCACGTCGGCCGCATTTCGCATGTGTCGCTGCTGCCGGACAGCGCCGCGCCGGTGTCGTCGACCGCCCGCACCGCCGAGGCCAGCACCTTCACCCGCGACGGTTTCGTGCCGGTGTCGGCGCCGCGCGCCCTGCGCGACGACGAGCTGCCCGGCCTGGTCGAGGACTATCGCAAGGCGGCGCGCAACGCCATCGCCGCCGGCTTCGACGGCGTCGAGATCCACGCCGCCAACACCTACCTGCTGGAACAGTTCCTGCGCGACAGCGTCAATGACCGCAGTGGCCCCTACGGCGGCAGCATCGAGAACCGCGCCCGCCTGTTGTTCGAGGTGGTCGAGGCCATCGTCGGCGAGATCGGCGCCGGCCGCACCGGCATCCGCCTCAGCCCGCTGACCACCTTCACCGCGCCGCTCGACAGCAACCCGCAGGCGCTCTACGGCTACGTCATCGACAAGCTGGCCGGCTACGGCCTGGCCTTCCTGCACATCATCGAGGGCGAAACCGGCGGCACGCGCACGCCGGCCGCCAGCTTCGACTACGCCGGCGCCCGCCGCGCCTTCAAGGGGCCGTGGCTGGTGAACAACGGCTACACCAAGGCGCTGGCCGAGCAGGTGATCGCCGACGGCGGCGCCGACCTGATTGCCTTCGGCCGCGGCTTCATCGCCAACCCGGACCTCGTCCGCCGCCTGCGCGAAGGCGCGCCGTGGAACGAACTGCGCGCCGACAAGCTGTACGGCGGCAGCGCCGAGGGTTACACCGACTATCCGGCGCTGGCGTAAGCCCCCACTCCCAACCCCGGGCGCGGCGGTGCGCAGATGCCGCCGCGCCAGACAGAGAAAACAATGACCTCCTCCGACCGCTGGCGCCCGATCCTGGCGCTGATCGTCCTTTCCTCGATCTGGGGCTACACCTGGGTGCTGGCCAAGCACGGGCTCGAATACTCGCCGCCCTTCGCCTTCGCCGCCGAGCGCTGCATCGGCAGCGCGGTGGCGCTGTTCATCGCGCTGCGCCTGACCGGCCGCAAGCTGACGCTGACCGCCCCCGGCGCGACGCTGGGCATCGCGCTGACCCAGGTCGCCGGTTTCATGATTTTCCAGACCTGGGCGCTGGTCGAAGGCGGGCCGGGCAAGACGGCGGTGCTCATCTTCACCATGCCGATCTGGACGCTGCTGCTGGCCTGGCCGATCCTCGGCGAACGGGTGCGCGGCACGCAGTGGATCGCCGCCGCGTGCACGCTGATCGGCCTGCTGCTAATCATCGAACCGTGGGAAATGCATGGCGGCCTGTTGAGCCCGGCGCTCGGCATCGTCGCCGCCATCTGCTGGGCAATCGGCACCATCCTGGTCAAGCGCCTGCGCGGTCGCCAGCCGGTGGACCTGCTGACGCTGACGGCGTGGCAGATGGCGCTCGGCTCGATCCCCTTGGTCATCCTGGCGCTGCTCGTGCCGGAACGGCCGACCGACTGGACCTGGAGCTACGCCGGCATCCTCGGTTTCATGTCGGTGTTCAGCACCGCGCTCTGCTGGTGGCTGTGGATCTACATCCTCGACCGCGTGCCGGCCTGGGAAGCCAGCCTGTCGGTGCTGGGCACGCCGGTGGTCGCCATCCTGTCGTCGCGGCTGACTTTCGGCGAAGCCTTCAAGGGCAGCGAAGTGGCCGGCATCCTGCTCATCGGCGGCGGCCTGGCGCTGCTCTCGCTGCTCGGCTGGATCGCCAGCCGACGCCCGGCAGTCGCCGCCATCAATCAACGTCTGCAGGAGGAAAAGGCATGAACCCGCTCGCCGAAGTGAAACTGTCGCTACTCGACCTGGTTGCCGTGCGCCAGGGCGGCAGCGTGGCCGAGGCGCTGCGAATCGCCACCGACGCCGCCCGCCACGCCGAAAAGCTCGGTTTCGCGCGCTACTGGCTGGCCGAGCACCACAACATGCCGGGCATCGCCAGTTCGGCCACCGCCGTCCTGGTCGGCCACATGGCCGGCGCCACGAAGACGATCCGCGTCGGTTCCGGCGGCGTCATGCTGCCCAACCATGCGCCGCTGGTCGTCGCCGAAGCCTTCGGCACACTGGCCGAACTCTACCCGGGGCGGATCGACCTCGGCCTCGGCCGCGCCCCCGGCACCGACCGCCTGACCATGCACGCGCTGCGCCGCGACCGTATCGAGCGCGAGGACGATTTCCCGCGCGAGGTCGCCGAGTTGCAGCGCCTGCTCGCCCCGGCGCAGCCCGGTCAGCCGCTGGTCGCCGTGCCCGGCGCCGGCACCGAGGTGCCGATCTGGCTGCTCGGTTCCAGCCTGTTCTCCGCCCGCCTCGCCGCCGAGCGCGGCCTGCCCTACGCCTTCGCGTCGCACTTCGCGCCAGCCCTGCTGCATCAGGCGCTGGCCGTCTATCGCGGCAACTTCCGGCCGTCGGCGACGCTGAACAAACCCTACGTAATCGTCGGCGTGCCGCTGGTCGCCGCCGAAACCGACGACGAAGCCGATTTCCTCGCCACCAGCATCTTCCAGCGCGTGCTCGGCATCCTGCGCGGCGACCGCCGGCCACTGCCGCCGCCCCTGGCCGGCTTCCTCGACGGCCTGTCGGCGCAGGAAAAGGCCGGCATCGGTGATTTCCTCGGCGCTGCCGTGATCGGCGGGCCGGACCGCGTGCGCGAAGGACTGAGCGCGCTGCGCCAGGCGACGCAGGCCGACGAGCTGATGCTGGTCTGCGACATCTACGACCCGGCGCTGCGCCTGCGCGCGCTCGACATCGCCGATGC
>WBUO01000251.1 GCA_008933675.1 Dechloromonas sp. | reverse complement strand
CCCGTCGAGTAGCGCAGGGGAGTCGGCGCAGCCGACCGCGTAGCCTGGGGTGGCTTTTTGCCTTCGGCAGCGATGAACCCCGCCTTTGGCTACTTTCTTTTTGCCATCAAAAAGAAAGTACGCCCGCCGGTCAACGGCGGAAACCGGCGTATCAGAAAACACGGCCCGCGCGTCAGGTGTAGAACACCACGCTTCCGAGTACGCCCGCCGGTCAACGGCTGAACCCAGCCGTTGACCGGAGAAAGAAAAGCTCAGGCCGCTTCCCGCCACAACCCGAACTCCTTCAGCTTCTCGATCGGAATACCCGTCAGCGAACCCGGCGGATTCAGGAACTCGCCGAGCTCATTGACGATGGCCATCTCGATCGGACAGATCGCCGCGCACTGGGGATCGGCGTGATCGCCTAGGCATTCCGTGCATTTGGCATCGTCGATCAGGAAGTGCGGCTTGTCTTCGTAGATCGCGTCGTTCGGGCAGACATCGACGCAGGCCCAGCAATTGACGCAGGATTGGGTGATTTGCAGTGCCATTCACGCCACCTTCAGGGAGTCGGTTTGCGGCAGCAGCCGGCCGGTTGCGGCGATTTCCTCGTAGACCTTCATGACGGCCTCCTCGATCGGCTCCATCGCATGTTCGCCGTTCGGTGCGATGCCTGCGGCTTCCAGCTTGCCCCAGGGCTCGTAGCCGATCTTCGAACAGAGCACGACCTCGCAGCCGGAGAGGATGCGGATGTTGCGATCGAGCAGCGATTCACTCGCCCCTTCGTCGACCACATCGCCATCGCCGCAGCTGTCCATACCGCCGCAGTAGAGCTCGGTCTTGCGATGGCCGATGAAGCGGACGCCTTCCGGCGAGGCTTCGTAGACCAGAAACTCCTTGGCATGGCCGAAGTGTTCGGCAACGACGCCGTTCTTGCCGGCCACCGCCATCAGCACCGGTCGAGAACCTTCCGGGATGCCGGTCGGCTTCGGCTTGACGATGCCACGTTCGGCGTCGAGCTTGACCATGATCTCGTCGTGCACCTGCTTGCGGCGGACCATGGCGGCTTCGTAATCGACGTCCATGACGTCGATCTTGTCCATGGTGAATTCGTCGCCGCGGTCCTCGCCGAGCAGGCCGACCGCGTCGGCGCGGCACTGGCGGCAGTGCCGCATCATCGACATGTCGCCGGCGCATTCGTCCTGCAGGGCTTGCAGTTCCTCATCGGTCGGGCCGCGCTGCTCCATGATGCCGTAGTAGGTGCCGTGTTCGGCTTCGGCGATCAGCGGCATCACGTTGTGCAGGAAGGCGCCCTTGGCCTTGACGATCTTCGAGACTTCCTTGAGGTGCTCGTCATTGACGCCGGGAATCATCACCGAGTTGACCTTGACCAGGATGCCGCGCGAGGTCAGCATCTCGAGGCCTTTCTGCTGCTGTTCGATGAGGATCTTCGCCCCTTCGATGCCGAAGATGCGCTTGTTCTCCCAGTAGATCCACGGGTAGATCTTGGCGCCGATCTCGGGATCGACACAGTTGATGGTGATCGTCACGTGATCGATGTTGTGCTTGGCGATCTCGTCGACGTGTTCGGGCAGGCTGAGGCCGTTGGTCGAGACGCAGAGCTTGATGTCCGGTGCCTTTGCCGAGAGCTGCTGGAAGGTCTCGAAGGTACGGCCCGGGTTGGCCAACGGGTCTCCGGGTCCGGCGATGCCGAGTACCGTCATCTGCGGAATCTCGGCAGCGACGGCCATGACCTTCTTGATCGCCTGGTCGGGCGTCAGCAGTTCCGAGACGACGCCCGGGCGGGATTCGTTGGAACAGTCGTACTTGCGGTTGCAGTAATTGCACTGGATGTTGCAGGCCGGGGCGACGGCGACGTGCATCCGGGCGAAGTAGTGGTGCGCCTGCTCGGAATAACACGGATGGTCCTGCACCTTGGCGCGGATGTGATCCGGCAGGTGGGCCAGGGCGTCCGGCGCGGTGCCGCAACCGCTGGATGCGCAACCACCGCTTTCGGAGGCCGGCGCGCTATTGCTGATGACGGGTAGTTCCACGATGAAGGCTCCTCGAATGCTGTCCGCAGCGATTTCAGCAAGCGGTGTGCCACCCGTCGAAAGCCAAATAAAACAAGGAATTGCGTTTTGCTTGCCATTGGCTTGTCTGGCTGTTGTCGTGAATGCGACAAGCCGTTGCCGACAGGGCGTGGCGTTCGCCGGGCCGGCCGCCTAGAATGGGCGAAACCCCGGACGTGCGGCGCGGTGCCGGGGAAACCACGAAGCCCGCCGGCCAGCGGCGGGACACGGAGGCAGGAGATGAACGGACTGGTTGGCAGCGCGCCCGCTGCCGCAATGGAGACTTTTGTCTGGAACGATCGCTTCCTGACCGGCGAAGAAATTGTTGATGACGAGCACAAGGAACTGGTGCGCATCATCAACTGGGTCGGCAGCCTTCTGGCCGAACAGCAGGTGCGTCCGGTGGCGGTGCAGGAGGTGCTCGACCGGCTGGTGCAGTACGCGGTGATGCATTTCGCCCATGAAGAGGCCTTGATGGCTGAACTGGGGGTCGATGAGCGGCATGCCGGCCAGCATCGTGCGATCCACAGCGATTTTGCCCGCCAGGTGACGAGCATGCGCGAAACGGCGCAAGGCGGAAGCGACCTGGAGTTCCTTCTGCGCTTCCTCACCAACTGGCTGGCTTATCACATCCTCGGTACCGATCAGGCCATGGTCCGCCAGGTGAATGCGATCCGCCAGGGGCAGTCAGCGGCTGCAGCCTGGGAGAGCGAGCGGGGCAACAAGAGCGATCCGGCGACGGACAACCTGCTTGCCGCATTGAATTCGCTCTATCGGGTGATCGCCTCGCGCAACCAGGCACTGGTCGACATGAACCGCACGCTCGAGCAGCGTGTCGCCGAAAGGACGCAGGCGCTGAGCGCCGCCAACGAACAGCTGACAGTCGAGCAGGGCGAACTGAAAAAGGCGCTGGATACGGTCAAGGCCACGCAGCAGCGGCTGTTCGAATCGGAGCGCAAGCGTTCGCTGGAGTCGAAGCGGCATATGGAGCAGCTGCTGGCCCAGATCGTCGATGGCGATCCGGTGCCGACCCTGGTCATCAACGCCGAGCACAAGGTCACGCACTGGAACAAGGCCTGTGCTGCGGTGACCGGCATCCCGGCCGCCGGGATGATCGGCAGCAACCGGCAGTGGTCGGCCTTTTACGCGAACGAGCGGCCGTTGATGGCCGACCTCATCGTCAGCGGCGAGCTGGACCGGCTGGAATCCTTCTACGCCGGCAGCCTGCGCCGCTCGCCGGTGATCCCGGATGCCTGGGAGGCGGAGAGTTTCTTTCCGCATTTCGGCGAGGGCGGACGCTGGCTGTATTTCACCGCCGCGCCCTTGCGCGATGGCAGCGGCCGCGTCGTCGGCGCCATCGAAACGCTGCAGGACGTTACCGAGCGGCATCGGGCGGAAGAGGGGCTGCGCGAGCACCAGGCCCATCTGGAAGAGCTGGTGGCCCGGCGCACGGCTCAGCTGACCGATGCCAAGGAGCAGCTGGTCCAGCAGGAGAAGCTCGCCTCGATCGGCCAGCTGGCCGCCGGTGTGGCGCACGAGATCAACAACCCGATCGGTTTCGTGCATTCCAACATCGGTACCCTGGAAAACTACCTGGGCGATCTGTTCGCCCTGCTGCAGGCCTATCAGGAGGCAGAGCCGGCGCTGGCCGACCCGCAGGTGGCGGCGCGTCTGAAGGCCATGCGCGAGAAGATGGATTTGCCCTTCCTGCGCGAGGACGTTCCGCAACTGGTCGGCGAATCGAAGGAGGGCATCTCGCGCGTCAAGAAGATCGTCCAGGACCTGAAGGATTTCTCGCGCGTCGATAGCAGCCTGGAATGGCAGTTTGCCGACCTGCACCAGGGGATCGATTCGACAGTCAATATCGTCGCCAACGAGATTCGCTACAAGGCGGACGTGGTCAAGGAATACGGCCAGCTGCCGGCGGTCGAATGCCTGGCGCCGCAACTCAACCAGGTATTCATGAACCTGCTGGTCAATGCCGCCCATGCGATGGGCGAGCAGCGCGGCACCATCACCATCCGCAGCGGTTGCAGCGGCGACAGCGTCTGGCTGGAGTTCGCCGATACCGGTTCCGGCATTCCGCCAGCCATCCGCCAGAAGATTTTCGATCCCTTCTTCACCACCAAGCCGGTCGGCAAGGGCACCGGCCTCGGGCTTTCCCTGTCCTACGGCGTCATCCAGAAGCACAACGGACGTATCGAGGTGGAAAGCGAACCCGGCAAGGGCAGCACCTTCCGCATCACGCTGCCGGTACGCCACGTCGAGCGTGCCGGAGACGGCCAGTGAGTCATACCCTGTCGCGAAGTCGACAAGCTGCCGGATTGCATCCGGCTGAATAATAAGGATTGTTTTCTGGCGTTGCTCTTGCTTCGAAGAGCGTCATGAAAACGCATCTCGACTGGTCGGCCTACGACACCTACGGCATGGGCGATGCCTATGCCGGCATCCCGGCAAGCGGTGGCAATTACGCCAAGGCCGTTGCCGTCTGCATGAACAATCACCAGTGCCAGCGCGACGGCAAGGGCGTCATGTGCCCGAGCTACCGCATCACCGGCGATCCGGCCCATTCCACCGGCGCCCGCGTCAAGGCCTTCAAGGCGGCGCTGAACGGCGAACTGGGCGAACAGCCTTTCGTCCATCCCGACCTGGCAGCGGCGATGGATCTCTGTGTCTCCTGCAAGGGCTGCAAGAAGGAATGCCCGAGTTCGGTCGACATGACGCTGATCAAGACCGAATACCTGGCGCAGCGCAACGAACAGCAGGGCCTGACACGCCGTTCCCGGCTGTTCGGCGGGCTGCCGGACTGGCTGCACCGCTGGCGGCGGCCGCTGGCGCAGCTGGTCGGCTGGCGCAACGCCAGCCCGGCGCTTGCCCGTCTCGCCGATCGCTGGCTGGGTATCGCGGCCGCCCGGCCGATTCCGCTGCCGGCCGCGCAACCGTTCGTCGCATCCGCCAGCGCGGCGGAAGTCACGGCGGCGCGTGGCAAGGTCATTCTCTTTGTCGATACCTTCAGTCACTACTACACACCGGAAGTGGCCGCCGCTGCCCAGCGCGTGCTGACGGCCGGTGGTTATGCCGTGGAAGTCCTTCGCCCGGTGGCCGACGATGGCGAACCGGAGCGCCCGCTGTGCTGCGGCCGCACCTACCTGTCGCAAGGCATGGTCGAAGCGGCCAGACGGGAAGGCCGCCGCGTCATGGCAGCACTCGCGCCGGCTCTGGCCGCAGGCACGCCTGTCGTCGGCCTCGAACCCTCCTGCCTGCTGGCCCTGCGTGACGAGTTCTACAGCCTGTCGCTCGGTCCCGAAGTGGGCCAGCTCGGCAAGCAGGCCTTCCTGTTCGAGGAATTCCTGATGCGTGAAGGCAACAAGGGGCTGAAACTGCCGCTCAAGCCATTGTCCGGCGGCAAGGCCGTGGTGCATGGCCATTGCCACCAGAAGGCCTTCGGTGCCATGAAGTCGATGAAGAAAGTGCTCGGCTGGATTCCCGGATTCGAGTTCGACATCGTCGATGCCAGCTGCTGCGGCATGTCCGGCAGCTTCGGGCTGGAAAGCGAGCACCTCGAGGCCTCGCAAAAAATGGGCGAGCTGGCGCTGCTGCCAGCCGTCCGCGCCGCCGCCGCGGACGCGCCGATCATTGCCGACGGTTTTTCCTGCCGGCACCAGATCAAGGACGGTACCGGTCGCGACGCGCTGCACGTCGCCGTGCTCCTCGACCGGGCGCTGGCCTCGCCTGCTGAGCTGGGCCAGCCGGAGGCGGCTGCTTGATGGTGGTTTCTGCGCTGGGCGGGCCAACGTGGAAAGTGATCGCGTCCGGGGCCGCTCACCAGGCGAGGTGCTGATTGCTTCCTGATCCCCGGGCAGCGGAGCGTCCGCCGACTGTTTTTTCCGGAATCCCGCCGGCGCGGGAATGCCATACCGAAGGAAGCGGCGATTCCTAGTTTGTGCTGGCCGCTGTCTCCAGGAGGTGTTCAGCACCGGTCAGCATGGCGATTTCCTCGACGGAAAGGACCTTGTTGATTTCGAGCAGGATGACGAACTTGCCGGCGACCTTGCCCATGCCCTGGATGAAGTCGGCCCGGATGCGGGCGCCGAAGGAAGGCGGC
>WBUO01000250.1 GCA_008933675.1 Dechloromonas sp. | reverse complement strand
GACCCAGGTCAGCGGAAAAGTCGATTCCAGGCATTCGCGGACCAGACGGTTGAGTCCGGAAACGGAGAGAATCGATTTATCGACAGGGGGCGGGTTGCTGGTCATCCGGCGATTGTAACCCTGGTCAATGCTGCCGGCTTGCCGCTGACCTTTTTTCTTGTTTTTAACTATTTGATTTTTAATGATTTAAACAGGGTGCCTTGTTTTTTGGCAGAGCAGGAAAAAGCCTTTGGCGAAACGGGCTTAGGTGTTTTGATGACATGTCATTCACAGACTTATCCACAGGTTTTGGGGATAAGCCTCGCGGCCCCTGCTGCGACGGCCCCAAATTCTTGCTTGCTCCCCCCGCCAGGGAGAGGCAAAATCCCCGGCTGATTTTCCACGAGGGTATGTCACGTGCTTGCAATCGTTCAGGCCGCCGGTTGGCCCATCTGGCCGCTGTTGCTGGCCTCCATCATTTCTGTTGCCCTGATCATCGAACGTCTGTTTGCCCTGCGTCGCGCCAGGATCGTGCCGTCTGGCCTGCTGCAGCGTGCAGTCGGGGAATTCCGGCGCGGCGCCGACAACAGCAAGCTGCTCGAAGAACTGGACCGGCATTCGCCGCTCGGCCGTGTTCTGGCGGCCGGTTTGCGCAACGTCGGCAATTCGCGCGAGGTGATGAAGGAATCGATCGAGGAAGCCGGTAGCGGTGTCGCCCACGAACTCAACCGCTACCTGACGACCCTCGGCACCATCGCCTCGATCAGTCCGCTGATGGGCCTTTTCGGCACCGTCGTCGGGATGATCGAGATTTTCGGCTCGCAGGCGCCGGGAACCGGCAGCCCGCAACAACTGGCGCACGGCATCTCGATCGCCCTGTACAACACCGGCTTCGGCATCTTCATCGCCATTCCGAGTCTGATCTTCTGGCGGCACTTCCGCGCTCTGGTCGATGGGTTCGTCGTCGAGATGGAGCAGCAGGCGATCCGCCTGGTCGAGTACATGCACGGCGAGCGGAAGTAAGCCATGAATTTCCAGCGCGGGCGTTCCCGGGAAGAGCCGGAAATCAACCTGATTCCGATGATCGACGTGTTGCTGGTGATCATCATCTTCCTGATGCTGACCACGACCTACTCGAAGTTCTCCGGCCTCGAGATCAATCTGCCGACGGCCGAGGCCAGCAAGCCGAACGAGCAGCCGAACGAGATCGACGTGGCGGTGACGGCCAATGGCCAGATCCTGGTCAACAAGTCGCCGCTGGCCGCCAGCGACGTCAAGGCCATTGCCGATGCCCTGCGTCGTGCCGCCGGCGAACGGCAGGACCCGGTCATCGTCATCAACGCCGATGCCAAGGCGACGCACCAGAGCGTTGTCGACATCATGCAAGCGGCGCAGACCGCCGGTTATCCGCATATTTCCTTCGCCACCCAGACGCCGCGCTGATGTTCGCCCGCTGGTTGCAGCAACAATGGTTCGCGCAACGCCGGCTGACGCCGGCGTTGTGGTTTTTGCTGCCCCTGTCGGCGCTGTTCTTCCTGCTTTCCCGGCTCAAGCGCCGGCTGACACGGCCGCAGCGGCTGCCGGTGCCGGTCGTCGTCGTCGGCAACATCACCGTCGGTGGTGCCGGCAAGACGCCACTGACCTTGTGGCTGGCGCAGCAGCTACTGGCGCACGGAAGGCGCCCCGGCATCGTCAGTCGCGGCTATCGCGGCAGCGCCGACATGCCTCAGCCCGTGATGGCCGGTGCGACAGCGGCGGAGGTTGGCGACGAGCCGCTGCTGCTTGCCCGCCGTAGCGGCGTGCCGGTCTGGGTAGGGCGTGACCGTGCTGCGGCCGGCCAGGCCTTGCTGGTGGCCCATCCGGAAGTCGACATGCTGCTCTGCGACGATGGCCTGCAGCATTACCGGCTGGCGCGCGACGTTGAGCTTGCCGTCTTCGACGGTCGCGGTGCCGGCAATGCCTGGCTGCTGCCGACCGGGCCGTTGCGTGAATCGCTGTCGCGTCTGTGCGAGGTCGACGCGGTGATCTGCAATGGCCCGGAAGATCCGCGCCTGCCGGCCGGGATTCCTCGTTTCGCCATGCAGTTGCGGCCGGCTTCGTTCTACCGGCTGGACCGGCCGGGAGATATCTGTCAGGCCGCACAGCTGGCCGGGCGGCCGCTGCACGCACTGGCCGGCATCGGCGACCCCGGGCGTTTTTTCCGGACGCTGGAAGGGCTTGGCTTGAGCTTCTCCCGCCATCCGTTCGCCGATCATCACGCCTACACGGCGGTCGATCTGGCTTTCGCTGCCGACGGCGTACTGCTGATGACCGAGAAGGATGCAGTAAAATGCGCCCCTCTGGTGCCCGGCGAAACCTGGGTGCTGCCGGTCGATGCCGAACTGTCGCCGGCCCTCGTTGACCTCATTCTGGAGAAAATCCGTGGACGCCCGGTTGCTTGATATCCTCGTCTGCCCGATCTGCAAGGGCAATCTCGAATACCACAAGGCCGAAGCCGAACTGGTCTGCAAACCCTGCCGACTGGCCTTCCCGATCCGTGACGACATTCCGGTGATGCTGGAAGACGAGGCCCGTCAGTTGCCGCTCGAAGATTGAGCATGAGCCAGCCAGCGTTCAAGGTCGTGATTCCGGCGCGTTACGCGTCGACGCGCCTGCCGGCCAAGCCGCTGCTCGATCTGGGTGGCAAGCCGATGGTGGTCCGCGTCGCCGAGCGGGCGCGCCTGTCCGGAGCCGAGGAAATCTGGGTGGCTACCGATCATCCGGAAGTCCGCGCTGCCGCCGAGGCGCATGAGGTTGCCTCACTGATGACCCGTGCCGACCACGCCACCGGCACCGACCGCCTGGCCGAGGTGGTCGAACAGCGCGGCTGGTCGGCCGATACCATCATCGTCAATGTGCAGGGCGATGAGCCGCTGATCGAGCCGGAAGTCATCCTGCAGACGGTGCGTCAGCTGGCCAGCAGCGGTGCCGACATCGCCACGGTGGCGCATCCCATCGTCGAAGCGGCCGATTTCTTCAATCCCAACGTGGTCAAGGTTGTCTGTCGGGCCGATGGCGATGCCGCCTACTTCTCGCGGGCGCCGATTCCCTATGCCCGTGATCATTTCGCCCGCGAGGGCGGCGGTGAAACACTGCCGGCCAGCTTCCCGGCCTACCGTCACGTCGGCCTCTATGCCTATCGCGCCAGCTTCCTGAAAGCCTATGCCGGGCTGACGCCGGCGCCGACCGAACAGTTCGAATCGCTGGAGCAATTGCGTGCCCTCTGGCATGGCTACCGGATCAGCGTGACGCTGATCGATGCGGCCCCCGCGCCCGGTGTCGATACGCCCGAAGATGCTGACAGGATGCGCAAACTGTTTGACCCTGCCGGAAATAGCGAGTAATTTTTCGGCTTCGGAGAACGGCAGCCAGGAACGATCCGGCCAAGCCGATAACAATATTTCTAGTACGACAGACCCGAGGGACTTTTCATGAAATTGATTTTGTTGGGCGCCCCCGGCGCCGGCAAGGGTACGCAAGCCAAATTCATCTCCGAGAAATTTGGCATTCCGCAGATTTCCACCGGCGACATGCTGCGCGCCCAGGTCAAGGCCGGCACCGCGCTCGGTCTGGAGGCCAAGAAGCACATGGATGCCGGCGGCCTGGTGCCGGATGCCGTGATCATCGGCATGGTCAAGGATCGCCTGACGCAGGACGATTGCCAGAACGGTTACCTGTTCGACGGCTTCCCGCGGACCATTCCGCAGGCCCAGGCCATGAAGGACGCCGGTGTGCCGATCGAATACGTTCTGGAAATCGACGTTCCCGACAGCGACATCATTGAGCGCATGGCCGGCCGCCGCGCCCACTTGGCTTCCGGCCGTACCTACCACGTCAAGTTCAACCCGCCGAAGGTCGAGGGCAAGGACGACGTGACCGGCGAAGATCTGGTTCAGCGTGACGACGACAAGGAAGAAACCGTCAAGAAGCGCCTCGAGATCTACCATTCGCAGACCAAGCCGCTGGTCGACTTCTACAGCAAGTGGGCAGCCGAAGGCGATGCCAAGGCGCCCAAGGTGCGCAAGGTGGCCGGGGTCGGCAGCGTCGATCAAATCACCAAGAGCGTTTTCGACGCTCTGAAATAAGGGGCGGACATGACGGTAAAAAACGCCTTCTACGCACAGTCAGGGGGCGTCACCGCCGTCATCAATACGACGGCGTGCGGCCTCATCCAGGAAGCGCGCCGCCACCCTGACCGGATTGGCAAGGTCTATGCGGGGCGCGACGGCATCATCGGCGCCCTGACCGAAGACCTGATCGACACCAGCTGCGAATCCGACGAAGCCATCGCCCGCCTGCGCCATACGCCGGGCGGCGCCTTCGGCTCCTGCCGTTACAAGCTGAAGAGCCTGGAGCAGCACCGTGCCCAGTACGAACGCCTGATCGAGGTGTTCAAGGCGCACGACATCGGCTACTTCTTCTACAACGGCGGTAACGACTCCATGGACACCGCCTGGAAAGTGTCGCAGATCGCCGAGAAAATGGGCTACCCGGTCGTCTGCGTCGGCATTCCGAAGACGGTCGATAACGATCTGCCGCTGACCGACTGCTGTCCCGGTTTCGGTTCGGTGGCCAAATACGTCGCCACCTCCATCCGCGAGGCCGGCTATGACGTCGCCTCAATGGCGCGCACCTCGACCAAGATTTTCGTGCTCGAAGTGATGGGCCGCCATGCCGGCTGGATCACCGCCGCCTGCGGCCTGGCCAGCGAGCAGGCCGGCGAGCCGCCGCACATCCTGCTGTTCCCGGAAGTGCCGTTCGATCCGGAGCGTTTCCTTGCCCGTGTCGATGAATGCGTCAAGCAGTATGGCTACTGCACGGTGGCGGTGTCCGAAGGTTTGTCCGATGCCGATGGCAAGCTGATTGCCGAATCGGGGACCAAGGATGCCTTTGGCCACTCGCAACTGGGCGGCGTCGGTCAGGTTGTCGCTCAGCTGGTCAAGGATCGCCTCGGCTACAAGTATCACTGGGCGCTGGCCGATTACCTGCAGCGTTCGGCACGTCATCTGGCTTCCCGTACCGATCTCGAGCAGGCACATGCCCTTGGCGTGGCTGCCGTTGATCTGGCCTTGCAGGGCAGGAATGCAGTGATGGCGACCATCCGCCGCCTGGCAGACCAGCCGTATCGCTGGGAGATCGGCGATGCGCCGCTCAGCCAGATTGCCAATGTCGAACGCAAGATGCCGCCGGAGTTCATCAGTGCCGACGGTTTCCACATCACCGATGCCTGCCGGGCCTACCTGCAGCCGCTGATCGAGGGCGAGGAACCGCCGCCCTTCCGCAACGGCCTGCCCGACTACGTGCGCCTGAAAAATATTGCCGTCACCAAGAAACTGGGAGTTTTCGAAGTGTAATTTCATCAACCGAGGGGGGAGTAAATGTCGACAGCGTTGCTACTGGCGCTTGCTTGCGCCGTAATTGCCGTACTGTATGGCTGGATTTCCAGTCGCCAGATTCTCGCGTTGCCAGCCGGCAACGAACGTATGCAGGAGATCGCCAAGGCCATCCAGGAGGGGGCGGCGGCATACCTGAACCGACAGTACAAGACCATCGCAATGGTCGGCGTGGTCATCGCCATCCTGATTGCGATCTTCCTCGGCATGGGAACTGCCATTGGTTTCGTCATCGGTGCCGTGCTTTCCGGTGCCGCCGGTTTCATCGGCATGAACGTCTCGGTGCGGGCCAATGTGCGCACTGCCGAAGCGGCACGTGGCGGCATCGCCCCGGCTCTCGACGTTGCCTTCAAGGGCGGCGCCATCACCGGCATGCTGGTCGTCGGTCTCGGTCTGCTCGGTGTTGCCGGTTACTACGGTGGCATGCTGGCTTTCGGCGTGGCCCAGGATGTGGCCTTGCATGCCTTGATCGGTCTGGCCTTCGGTTCTTCGCTGATTTCCATCTTTGCCCGTCTTGGCGGCGGTATATTCACCAAGGGGGCTGACGTTGGTGCCGACCTGGTGGGCAAGGTCGAAGCCGGCATTCCCGAAGACGATCCGCGCAACCCGGCGGTGATCGCCGACAACGTCGGCGACAACGTCGGCGACTGTGCCGGCATGGCCGCCGACCTGTTCGAAACCTATGTGGTGACCGTGGTAGCCACCATGGTGCTCGGTGCGCTGACGCTGAAGGCCTTCCCCGCCATGGG
>WBUO01000249.1 GCA_008933675.1 Dechloromonas sp. | reverse complement strand
GGCGGCGCGCGTTTCCGACTACACCGCCTACATGTACCTGGGCGAGATGATCGAGTTCGGCAAGACCGATGAAATCTTCATCAAGCCGAACGACAAGCGTACAGAAGACTACATCACCGGCCGCATGGGCTAATTTCACGCCCCGCGCACCGTGACTTTGTCGCCCCGCTTCGCCGTGCAGCAGCACTGTCTTCAGCGTGGCTTCGCGTCATGGCACGCGGGCGCATGAAATATAGGAGAAAGAAAATGCCTGATTCGCAACACGTATCCAGCCAGTTTGACGAAGACCTCAGCCGCCTGCGCAGCCATGTGCTGCAGATGGGCGGCCTGGTCGAGACCCAGGTTGCCGCTGCCATCGATGCCTACACCAACGGTGAGGTGGCCAGCGTCAAGAGCATTGTCGAGACCGACCGGCGGGTCAACGAACTGGAAAAGGCCATCGACGACGATTGTGCGCACATCATCGCCAAGCGTCAGCCGACGGCATCCGACCTGCGCCTGGTGCTCGGCATCAGCAAGATCGTCACCGATCTCGAGCGGGCCGGCGACGAAGCCAAGAAGATCGCCAAGGGCGTCCGCCGGATTTACGAGGGCGGCCATCTGCCGGCCCAGTATGGCGTCGGCATCCGTCACCTGGCGGAAGCGGCGCTCAATCTCGTGCGTCAGGCGCTCGATGCCTTCGCCCGCCTCGATGCCGAGCAGGCGAAAACGGTCATCCGCCTTGATTCCGACGTCGATGTCGAATTCAAGTCGATCATCCGCCAGTTGATCACGCACATGATGGAAGACCCGCGTACCATTACGACCTCGATCGACATCATCACCATCGCCCGCGCCATCGAGCGCATCGGCGATCATGCGAAGAACGTGTCGGAGCAGGTCATTTACGTCGTCGAAGGACGCGACATTCGTCATATCAAGGAGGCTGCCAAGTGACACCGACGATTCTGGTCGTCGAAGACGAACCGGCAATCCAGGAGCTTGTTGCCATCAACCTGAAGCATGCCGGCTTCCTGGTCGTCCGTGCCGTCAGCGCCGAAGAAGCCGAATCGGCGATCCGCGCCGCACTGCCCGATCTGGTCGTCCTCGACTGGATGTTGCCCGGCCAGTCCGGCGTCGCGCTGGCCAAGAAGATCCGTGCCGACGAGCGTACCCGCGAACTGCCGATCATCATGCTGACCGCCCGCGTCCATGAAGAGGACAAGGTGCAGGGCCTGGAGGCCGGTGCCGACGACTACGTGACCAAGCCCTTCTCGCCGAAGGAACTGGTTGCCCGCGTCCGGGCCGTACTGCGCCGCCGGGCGCCGCACCTGGCCGGCGAGGCGGTCGAGATCGGCGATCTCCAGCTCAACCCGGCGACGCACCGCGTGCTCGCCGCCGGCCAGCCGATCGAACTGGGACCGACCGAGTTCCGCCTGCTGTTCTTCTTCATGACCCATGCCGAGCGCGTCTATACCCGCGCCCAACTGCTCGACGAAGTCTGGGGCGACCACGTCTTCATCGAGGAGCGCACCGTCGATGTCCATATCCGCCGCCTGCGTGCGGCCCTGGAATCGACCGGTCATCATGAGCGGGTGGAGACGGTGCGCGGCACCGGCTACCGCTTCCGGGGAGCCTGAAACACTTGAGTTCCTATCTGCCGCGGGCGCTGCTTTTTGCCCTGCTGACGGCCCTGGTGGCTTTCCCCCTCGGCTATTTCGGCAAACCCTGGATGGGCTGGGCGCTGTTCTACATCGGGCTCAGCGTGCAACTGGCCTATCACTACCGCAACTTCTCGCGCCTCGAGCGCTGGTCGCGGCAGCCGATGCTCGATGCCAGCCTGGAAGGCGACGGCGAATGGGACAGCGTCTTCCGTCGCCTGTACAGCCACGAGAAGGAGCTGCTCGCCAAGATCGAGCAGCGCGAGCGCGATATCGCCCGGCTGATCGCCGCCGTCCATGTCATGAACGACGGTGTCGTGCTGCTCGATGGCTTCTTCCAGATCCAGTTCTGCAACAAGACCGCCGAGCGCCAGCTCGGGCTCGATTCGCACACCGACCGCGGCCTGCCGATCAGCAACATCGTGCGCCAGCCGGAATTCATCGACTACATCGACCGGCGCGATTTCACGCGGCCGTTGATCCTGCGCCTGGAGCGCTATTTCGAGCGGGTACTGTCGCTCTATGTGATTGCCTACGCCGAGGACAGCTGGCTGCTGCAGGTCAAGGACGTGACGCAGACCGACAAGCTCGACCGCATGCGCCGCGATTTCGTCGCCAATGTTTCGCACGAACTGCGCACGCCGCTGACCGTGCTCGCCGGCTTCCTCGAAACCCTGCAGGAAATCGATTTCGATCCGGATGAACGTCAGCGCTACCTGAGCCTGATGGCCGAGCAGTCGAAGCGCATGCAGTCAATTGTCCAGGATCTGCTGACCCTGTCGTCGATCGAGTCGGCACCGCCGCCGGAAAACGACCTGGTCGACATGGGCAGCCTGCTCGACAAGCTGCGCCGCGATGCCGAGGCGCTTTCCGACGGACGCCACCAGATCGTCCTCGAAAGCCAGGGCGAAGGTGACCTGCGCGGCTGCGAACCCGAACTGGTCAGCGCCTTCGCCAACCTGGTGGCCAATGCCGTGCGCTATACGCCGGCCGGCGGCACCGTGACCCTGTCCTGGAAGGTCGCGCCGGAGGGCGCCGAGTTTGCCGTGCGCGACACCGGTATCGGCATCGACCCCAAACACATTCCGCGGCTGACCGAGCGCTTCTACCGCGTCGACCGCGGCCGCTCGCGCGATGCCGGCGGCACCGGCCTGGGCCTGGCCATCGTCAAGCACTCGCTGAGCCGCCACCAGGCGACGCTGGAGATCACCAGCAAGCTGGGCGAGGGCAGCTGCTTCGCCGCGCGTTTCCCGGCCAGCCGAGTCGCCATCGGCGGAGGGTGATCCGCCGAAACTTCAGAATTGCCTTGACGTGGGGGCGACGGCGAACGATAATGCTTGGCTCACTGGCGCGGGGTGGAGCAGTTGGCAGCTCGTCGGGCTCATAACCCGAAGGTCGCAGGTTCAAGTCCTGCCCCCGCAACCAGAATGCAAAAAGCCGATCGGTCGTCGATCGGCTTTTGTCGTTTACGGCACCGGCCGGCGTTTCAGTCGGCCGCAACGATGTGGAAGGTCAGCGGATCGTCGGCATGCTCGATCAGGATGCGGCGTACCCGTTCCTGCCAGAGCGCACCGAACAGCTGGCGTTCCTGCGGGGTCGCCTCGTCTCGCAGGCAGCGGCCGAGCAGCGGAGCCATCCGCGGATCGGCCGGGATGGCGGAGAGATCGGCTGCGGCATCGACGGCCTGGCCGTTGTCCAGGCGCTGGAAGCGCATTGCCAGCGGCAGTTCGCCGGCGAAAGCCAGCAGTTCTCGACGGCTGAAATGCGGGCCGATGCCGGCGAAGCCGCCGCAGCCGGCAGCCCCGGTGAGCAGGCCGACGATGCTGGCGATGACGCCGGTCACGCCCTCGTCCTGACGATTGGCGAAGGTGACGCGAATGCCGCCACGCTCGGGTAGCGCCTCCGGGTAGAGCGCCTGCAGTGCCCGGCGGGTCAGCAGATAGGCGCTGGCTACCGTCGGGCAGGAGTGGCCGGCGAGCTTGACGGCATCCGCGTAGCCGTATTCGAGTACGCCATCGCTGGCGGCGCCGAGAAAATCGGCCAGCGGATCGCGTACCCGCAGGCGCGGGGCAGCAGCGAAGAAGTCCGGGAAGATCATGGACGGCAGTCGCCTGGCACTGTCTTCAGGCCTTGACCGGGCGTACCGTGGCGGCCGCCCGCTTGGCCCGTTCGCGGGCCTCGTCGGTGTCGGCGCCGTTGGCCAGGGCGACGCCCATGCGCCGTCTGGCAAAGGCCTCCGGCTTGCCGAACAGGCGCAGATCGGAGCGCGGAACGGCCAACGCCTGTTCGATGCCTTCGAAGGCGATCCCCTTTTCTTCCATGCCGCCATAGATGACGGCCGAGGCGCCCGGCTCGCGCAGCGTGGTATCGACCGGCAGGCCGAGAATGGCGCGGGCGTGCAGCTCGAATTCCGAGAAGCGCTGCGTACACAGCGTCACCAGGCCGGTGTCGTGCGGCCGCGGGCTGACTTCCGAGAACCACACCATGTCGCCCTTGACGAACAGTTCGACGCCGAACAGGCCGCGTCCGCCGAGGGCGCTGGTGACCGTCGCGGCGATGTGCTCGGCGCGTTCGCGGGCGGCTGCCGACATCGGCTGCGGCTGCCAGGACTCGACATAGTCGCCGGCGACCTGGACGTGACCGACCGGCGCGCAGAAATGGGTGCGGACTTCGCCGTCGGCGTCGCGGGCACGGACCGTGAGCAGCGTGATCTCGTAATCGAAATCGATGAAGCCCTCGACGATGACCCGCCCCTGGTTCACCCGGCCGCCCTTGGCCGCGTAGTCCCAGGCCTTCTCGACATCGGCCGGGGCGCGCACCAGCGACTGGCCCTTGCCCGACGAGGACATCACCGGCTTGACGATGCACGGGTAGCCGATACCGCTGTCGATCGCCCCCTGCAATTCACGCAACGAATCGGCGAAACGGTAGGGCGAGGTCGGCAGGCCGAGCACTTCGGCGGCCAGCCTGCGGATGCCTTCGCGGTTCATCGTCAGCTTGGCGGCGCGCGCCGTGGGAATCACCTCGGCGAGGCCGGCCGCCTCGATATCGACCAGGATGTCGGTGGCGATGGCCTCGATTTCCGGCACGATCAGCTGCGGTCGTTCCTGTTCGATCAGTTGCCGCAAAGCCTTGCCGTCGGTCATCGGGATGACGTGGGCACGATGCGCCACCTGGTGACCGGGGGCGTCGGCGTAGCGGTCGACGGCGATGACTTCGACGCCCAGGCGCTGCAGGGCAATGATGACCTCCTTGCCCAGTTCGCCGGCACCGAGCAACATGACGCGGGTGGCGGAAGGCGAGAGCGGGGTACCGATTTTCATGGGGAATCCGTGCGCATTCGGGAGCCGGCAATCTAGGCGCAGAGATGGCCTGCGTCAAGCCTGCCGGGTACTTCACCGATAGGCTGGGCAGCCATCGCCGATTACAATCGGCGGCAACAACAGTCGTCAACGACACGGGAGGGTTCTTGATGCGCAGAAGAGTGCTTGCCGCCGCACTGGCCATGCTCGGCCTGTTCGCCAGCGCGCCGCTGTCGGCGGCCGCTGGCGACCCGGCACCGTTGCGCATGGCGGTGCATCCCTACGCCAGCACGCTGACGTTGATCAACACCTTCCGTCCGTTGCAGCAGTATCTGGCGGCCCGGTTGGGGCGGCCGGTGGAGTTCTACACGGCGGCGAGCTTCGATGCCTTCGTCGATACCCTGATGTCCGGCGGCTACGATATTGCGATCAGCCCGCCGCATTTCGCGGTGATGGCGATGGAGCGCAACTATGCACCACTGCTTCATTTCCGTGCCGGTCTCGAGCCGGTGCTGGCCGTGCCGGCCGACAGTCCGGCGCGCCAGCCCGGCGATTTCCGTGGCAAGCGGATCGCCATGGCCGACCGCACGGCCTTCATCCGCCTGGTGGCCGTCAAGTGGCTGGCGGACGCCGGGCTGCAGGCCGGGCGCGACTATCAGCTGGTCGAGCGCCCCAGTCACGGGGCGGCGGTCGGCGCCGTGAAGGCGGGTGAAGCCGACGCCGGGCTGACGACGACGACGGCGCTCAAGCAACTGCCGGCCGAGTTGCAGCAGCAGATGCGGGCAGTCAGTACCGGTCTGCGTTTTCCGCATCTGTTCACGATGGCGCACGGGCGCCTCGGTGAGCCGCTGATCGGGCAGCTCCGCCAGGCGCTGCTGGATTTTCCGGCAACCGAGGAGGGGAAAGGCTTCATGGAAAGGACGGCGTTCGGCGGCTATGAGCCGATCACCGAAGACAAGATCCGGCAGATGGTGCCGTACGTTGAACTCTATCGACGGCTGGAAAGCGGTCGCTGATCTCATGCCGATTCCGCTCGCCCGCTCGCTGCGTTTCCGCCTGCTCTTCGTCAGTCTGCTGATCGAGGCGGTGATGCTGACGGTGCTGGTCGGCAACAGCGTGCGCCTGATCGGCGAGCAACTGACCCACCAGGCCGAGGTGCGCATCCAGTCCACCGAGCTCGCCTACCGGACGGCCCTGGCCGTGCCGCTGGCCTCACGCG
>WBUO01000248.1 GCA_008933675.1 Dechloromonas sp. | reverse complement strand
GCCCCTACGGCGTTGCCTGGCTGCGCACCGACAGCCCGCGCGACATCGTCTGCGTCGCCGACGGCCAGCCGGTCGAACAGGGTATGCGTGCCCTGCCCGTGCGGCACGCGGCGGATCTGGAAGTGCCATTCGCGCTGCCCGTTCGCCGTGTTCGACATCGAGTAGGCACGCGAACCGGTGACGCCCGGCAGATCGAGCATGGCGTACTGGCCGGGCAGGAAATCGGCCGCCCCGTCCGCGACGAAACGGAATTCGCGGATGTCGTGGGTGATGTCGCGGACCCAGGCCAGTTGCGCCGACTGCCGGCGCGGCGGCTGTTGCGGCACGTACTCGCCGGCACTCGGTGCGGCGATGGTGATGTCGCCGAGCGCCCGGCACTGGCAGGCGAGATGCCGGCCGCGCCGCTTGTCGCGCTCGCTCAGCCCCGGCGCCTCGGGCCACAGGTTCTCGATCTGCCCGTCGAGCAGCTCGAACTTGCAGCCGCCGCAACCGCCGGAATTGCATTCGTAGGCCAGCCCGACGCCGGCCCGCAGCGCGGCGCGCAGGATGCTGTCCCCGGCAGCCTGCGCGAAGCGGCTGCCGTCCTTCTGATTGGTGATGTTTGCCTGATCGCTCATGAGCTCTCGCTTGCGAAAACAGTTGCCTGCGGGGCGCCAGGGCGCCCCGGACAAGGCCAGGGAGTGGGCCGGATTACAGGCCGAGCGAATGGCGGAAGTCGCGCGTCGCCGCCTTGGCCGACGCGGCGGCATCGGCGACGTCGGGCAGCAGCGCGCAGTAGGCGTCGATCGCCTTGTCGGCCAGCGGCTCCCACTTGGCGATCCAGCCCCGGATGATCTCGAGGTTGCCCGGTGTTTCCAGGGCCTGCTTGACGAAGGCGCCGACCCAGCGGCGATGGCGGGCCGAGTCGATCAGTTCGGCGTCGGTGATCAGGCCGAGCAGCGTGTCGCCGTTGTGGCGCGCCGCCTCGCCGAGCTTGCGCAGGACGCTTTCCTCGATGGCCGGCTTGGCGACCAGGTTGAGGACGACGATGGCCTCGCCCCAGTCCCAGACCGTCAGCGTCTTTTCCATCAGTTCGCGGAAGCCCTGCCAGACCGGGTCGGTTTCCCAGTACTTGCGCTCATCGACGCCGAAGCCCTTGTCGGCGAACTGCAGCGACAGTTCCCGGGTGCGGTAGGCGGTGTGGCTCAGCCAGCGCAGGCTGTCGGCCATCTGGAAGTAGTTGCAGTTGGTGATGGTGCTGGCCGGCGACACCTGGCCGACGTAGGCCGAGGCCATCTGGACGGTGTGGAACAGGTAGCGGGCCGGCGTGTAGAAACGGGCCAGCGAACCGGCCCAGCGCGCGTCGAGCGCCTTATCGTGCTCGCGCTGGCTGAACTGGTCGAAGAGGCTGAAGACGTAGGTCTCCTGGCCGTCCTGCATCAGGTTGTAGGTGCGGTAGACGACTTCGTCCGGATCGCGGAAGGCGTTCCAGTCGTCGTGCTTGAGCGAGGTACCGAAGGTGTTCTTCTTGTACCAGGTGTTCATGAACATGTCGGGATCGAGCTCGTAGGGCGAGTTCGGATCGCGGTCGTTGTAGTGCAGGTTGGCGCTGACGATCTCGTACTCGCTCGGCTTGCGGCGGCGGGCGGCGAGATGGCTCCAGGTCTTCAGCGGCTTCAGGATCTGGGTTTCGGACATGTCTTGTCTCCTCGATGTTCTTGGTATCGGGCGTCGCCGGGTTGCTACCGGTGGCGGCCTACAGGGTCTTGGTGAAGTAGAAGCGGACGGCGTTGGGCTGGCTCTCGATCTGTCCGGCGAAGGAACTGAGGTCCACTTCCAGGTCGTTGATCTTGAACGGCCGCCCCAGCTCTTCGGCGATGGTTTCCTGGCGCAGGATCATTTCCTGTTCGGCGTGGATGCGGATGTAGGCCCGCTTGTCCTCGACGAAGATTTCCTTGCCCGGGTTGTCCACCCGCGCCGCCTCGATCACCGCCATGGCCAGGTCGCCGGCACGCATCACCGGGCCGACCATGTTGTTGTGATAGGACTGTCCTGTTGTCGACGTACTCATTGCTGTCTCCTTTTGTTGTTCCTGCACCGCCTCCCTGGCGGCCCCCGGCGTGGCGACGACGGTCGCCGCCGGGCTGAATAGACGCTTGAACCAGTTGATGAATGTCATTCGATGTTCCGTTCCGTGTGGCGCGCAGCGTTCAGCTGTGGGCGAACAGGGGGCTGACGCCCTCGGTCTCGACCAGGATGTCGTCGCCGTTCAGCTTGACCGGGTATTCGGCCAGGGCGCAGTCGTCCGGGTTGATGCCCTTGCCGTTGCAGGCGTCGAACTGCCAGAGATGGGCGCGACAGATGATCTTCTGGCCGTCGAACTTGCCCTCCGCAAGCGGGATGTCCTGGTGCGGGCAGATGCCCTGGAAGGCCTTGACGTCGCCGCCTTCGGCACAGACCAGCAGGATCTCGTGGCCATTGACCGTGAACGGTTCCATTTCGCCTTCCCACAGGTCGTCGACCGTGCACACCTTGGTAAAACTCATGCTTCTCTCCGATGTCGTTATGGCTGGGCCGGTTTGTCCGGCGTCAGGCGGCTTGCCAGATGATCTCGACGGTTTCCGTCGGCTTCAGGCCGGATTCGGCCACCTTCATCGTGCGCGGGAAGAATTCCTGCGCATCCTGGCGGCGGACGCGCAGGATGCAGCCGGGACGGTCGCGCACCCGGCGGCCGACGGAATGCACGGCGGCGGCGGCAGCCACTTCGTCCATGGTGTTCTCGGTATCGACCGGCAGCAGTTGCAACACGAAATCGCCCTCGAAATTCGAGGTCAGCGGATATAAGGCCATTGGTTCAGTCTCCTCGTTGGACCGGACGCGGCGCCCGTGGCGCCGGTCCGTACAGGTGGTTCTTGGTCAGCTCGCCTTCTTGGCGGCACGCAGGGCACGGTAGATTTCGGCCCAGGCATAGTTGTGGGCGTCGTCGCCGATCTCGCCCGGGGCCAGGCCCATGTACTGCAGCGCCCCGCCAAGGTCCATCGGCTGGATCATGCCGGCCAGGAAGCGGTCGACGATGGACAGGTGGCCGGCGTAGCGCTCCGGCTCCTGCTCGAAGACCCAGCGGTCGACCTCGGAACCGAAGTGGTAGAGGCGGCCCTTGTATTCCAGCGGGTAATCCTTGACGTTCCAGCCCTTGCCCGGCGTGCCGAGGATCGGCAGCTGGCACATGTTGCAGACGTAGGGCAGCGTTTCCGGATAGGCCTTGGCCATGTTGCCGTCAACGACGTTGTCGATGAAGACGTCCCAGCACTGGCCCCAGGTGTCGTTCCAGCCGGGGTACTTCTCTTCCAGCCAGGCGCGCTCGTCGGGGGTGACGCCGGCGGCCGGGTTCCACCACAGGGTCGGCCGCCAGTAGTAGGCGCCGAGGTGCATGCCGTGGTGGGTCTGGGCGATGTCCTTGAGGAAGATGTCCCAGTACCAGGGCAGGTCGAGGCCCATGTCGGTCAGCGCCCGCTCGAACTGGGCGACGATCCACTCTTCCATGAATTCCTTGAACGACTGCTTGCGGTGCTCGAGCGGCGTGTAGTAGTCCATGATCGGGCCGGTCAGCACCGAGAACAGCTTCCAGGCGCCCCAGACGGCGATGTCGACGCGCTTCTGCGCTTCCGCCTTCTGGCCGTTCTCGATCAGCACCTTGAGCGCCGGGCCGCCGATCTGGGCGTGGCGGGATTCGTCGGTCTGGATGCTGGAGATCAGGTTGGCGAAGGTGTGGTCGCCGGCTTCGGCGGCATCGGCGGCAAGGCCGAGGAACTGCATGTTGGTGAAGCCGGTTTCGAAGCTGAAGGTCAGCATGATCGAGACGCTGATCGCGTCGCGGGTCATCATGATGTCGTCGAAGAAGTGACGCGCCGCGATCATCGCCCACTCGTTGGTGTCGTAGGCCTTGAAGGCCCAGTCCATCTGGCGGTCCTTGGACACATGCTCGTGCGGGAAGTAGAGCTGCATCTGGCCGTGGCGGATTTCATCGAGGCAGCCGAGCGTGGACATGTTGCGCATGCCCGGCGCCTTGGAGAAGCGCATCATCCGCGCTTCGGCCGAGGCGGCGGCATATTCGCCGCGGGCGATGGCGCCGTAGTGCGCCTTCATCACCGACTTCCAGCCCGGATCGGCGTTCTCGAAGATGCGGCTGCGCTCCAGCGCCGCCTTCACCGAGTAGGCACCGGCGTCCTTGTCGCGCTGCACCTTCACGTATTCCGGGTAGGTCTGCTTGTAGGGCTCGTCGTACTTTTCCCAGGCGTTCTGCGGCAGGCCGAAATCGCCCGACAGCTTGGGCGGGAACAGTTCGTCTTCGGTCACGTACGACGGCGTCCAGTTGGTGGTCCTGGCCAGGTCGTACCAATCCATTCTGTTGAGTACAGCCATTTATGTCTCCTCTATGGTGCAGGCCTGACGGTCTGCGTTTTCCGAATCCGGGTGGTCTTGGCCACCTGGCTTCAGCGAAACCGGAAATTTCTCGAGATTTCGCGATGGCTCAAAGTTATTCGGAAAGTCATAGGGCGACTATTAGACTTTGGTTTAGAAGCAGCGGCCGGGAGGGCGATCGCACCTCAGCCGCCCTCTAAACCAAAGTCGAATGTCCTTGCCGGGCCGCGGGCGATAAGCTTGCAGCAGCGTCCCGCCCGACCGCCTTCTCCGCTGCCCCAACGGATTCCGGCGCTTGCGGAGCGGGACGCGCCATCCCCCCAAAAGAACGACAGGATTCGAGGACATGCCGCCTGCACTGCCCGCTTTCGACGTCTGCGCCGACACCGCCAGAAACGACCCGCAAGCCTTTTACGCCTGCCGCGACCGCCTGATTGGCGGCACCATCGCCCGCGGTCCGGCCCCGGACAACCTGCATGCCCTGCAGGCGGCGATCGATGTCCGGCGGAGCAGCCTGATCAGCCCGCGGCACAACGTCCGGGCGATCATGGACATGCTCGCCGACAAGCTGGACGACCTGACGGATCAGCTCGACCGCCTGCGGCGGTCGATGCATGTCTGGCCGGTCGAGGCGGCCGACGAGGTCGGCGCGGCGATCCGCGAGCTTGAAGCCCTGAAGGCCGCAACGGAGACGCTGCGCGCGGGCGTTGCCGGCCTGGCCGGAACGGCCGGTCGCTGAAACGACCGGCCACTGCTCGGACGCGCAACTCAGACGCGGAAGCTGCCCACCGCCGCCTGCAGACGCTCAGCCAGCTGATCGAGACCGCGGGCCGCCTGCAGGCTGACGGCCAGACTGGCGCTGGTGGCTTCCAGGGCGGACGAGATGTTTTCCATGTTGCGCGCGATGTCGTTGCCGGCAACGGCCTGTTCCTTGACCGACAGGCCGATCTCGTCGATGCCGCGGTTGGCCTCCTCGACGCGGCCGATGGCGGTTTCCAGCGCCGCTACCGTATTGCTCATGTAGGCCTGCCCGCTGTGCAGGGTTTCCACCCCGCGCTCGACGGAACGGGCGACGGACTGCGAGTTCTCGGAGAGCAGGCGGGTCAGGTTCTCGATGTCTTCGCCAGAGCGCCGCGACTGTTCGGCCAGCTTGCGCACCTCGTCGGCGACGACGGCGAAGCCGCGCCCCGATTCGCCGGCCCGTGCCGCCTCGATGGCGGCGTTGAGCGCCAGCAGGTTGGTCTGCTCGGCAATCGCCTTGACCTGCTGGGTCAGCGCCGAGATCGAACCGGTGTTGCGCATGAAGGCTTCGGTGGTCTGCCGGATGTCCTCGACCGCCTGACGGATTTCCCCGACATTGCCGGCCAGGTGCTGCATGTGCTCCCAGCCCTGACGCGAGCTGGCCAGGCTCTCCGCCGACAGCTGCTTGACCTCGCCGGCGCGGTCGGCCACGGTGGCAATGCTGACCGCCAGCTCTTCGATGGTGCTCGAGATGTGCGTCACCGCATCGCTCTGCTGATGCATGCCGGCCGCCCCCGCCTCGGATTGCTGGCGCACCGTGGCCGCGCTTTCGGCAATCAGGTCGGCATCCTCGCGGGCGGCGCGGACCAGACGGCCGAGACTGGCGTTCATGTCGGCCAGCGCCTGCGTCAACTGGGCCGCCTCGTCGTGGCCGACGGCGGTCATGCTTTCCGTCAGGTCGCCGCCGGCCACCCGCTGCGCCGAGGCGACGGCGGTCGCCAGCGGGCGCAGCGTGCGCCGCCGCAGGC
>WBUO01000247.1 GCA_008933675.1 Dechloromonas sp. | reverse complement strand
GGGGGGGATGGAGCCCCCCTTCTCAGACCAAGGAGGGTTTTTGGGAGGGGGACTCTCGGATTCTGCTTGTCAGCGTTCCTTGGGGAACCCATAGCGTTCCCTCCATGTCTGAGCAAATGCAGGCAATTATTCGGGGGATCGAGGCTGAGCGAGACGAGTTTGTGCGCCGCTGCAATGCGGCCATCGAGGCACTTCGCGGAGATAAGGCGGCGGAGGCGGCCCGTGGAGGACATCGCTTCACGGCCAGGGTTGCTCCGCGCCCTGTGCGCCAGTCGACAACCACCGGCGTCGGCGCACGGTCGCGGCCCACTGGCACGCGACCCCGTGCTGGACAAACGAAGGCAGCCCTTGGGGCGACTGAGACCGGAGCTGCGAAGTCTGTGAAGGACATGATTCGTGAGGCCGTGCTCTCGCAAACGCAGCCATTCACACTTAGGCAAGTAAGAGACTATATCGAGGCCCAGTTCCCCGGCGCAGCGGCGAAGATCCCCAGCGAGCGCTATAGCAAGGAGCTTTACGCGCTACGCGTGAGCGAGCGGCTGTTTGACATTTCCTCGAAGGGCGAAAAGGGAGGCGCCCACGTCTATAAGCTAAAGGCCGCTTAACTTTCCTTACAAAAGCAACAGGCCGACGGCTCAATCGAGAAGAGCGATCCGTCGGCCTGCTTAGAAACGGACTTCAACCTGAGGTCCTCCGCGTCTTGCGACGCGATGGCGTGACGGGCTGGAACCAGTTTGTCGGAGTTACGAGCTTCGACGAAGGGACGTTGGCCCGGCACTATTGCGCAGTCAAGAAAACTGCGCGGATGGGCGCGTTTCAGTTGGCACATGCGTCGTGCCCTCAACACGCGCAGTTTGAGAAAAGCCCCAACACGGCACCTAAGTGCCTATCGGCCAATGAAAAGACAGTTCATGTGGTCGCGCATTTCCGCGCGGCCCCGCCTGCTAGCATGAGTGGGCGCTTCCATCCCCTCTTCCTCGCGCGCGACTACGAGAAGTGTGTTGTTGCCCGAGGCAAATGCCGCCTTGAGGCGCCGCCCGAGGAATACAAGCCGCTATTCACCGTGGTGGACTTTCCCTCATTCGGCTTCCGGACGATGTTCGGCTCCTGGGTTGTAAACCGAGTCATGCACCCGGTCTCGACGCCAGAATTCGACACACTCCTCATGTTCCACGCACCGGGAATGGGCGTGGTAAATCTAGCCGAGCAGTTTGCCCTAGACCCGGCATTGACGCGCGAAATTGCGCACGAGCTTGGGGTAGATCACCCCGCCGTGCGGGGCCAGGACATCATTATGTCCACCGATTTGGTTGTTACCTTCAAGCGGCAGGGCGGCGGGCTCCAGCGGCACGCCTATGCCGTGAAGCAAGCAAAGGATCTCACGCCGCGGGTCGTCGAGAAACTCGCCATCGAGCAATCGTATTGGACGAAGCGGCGCACTCCTTGGTCGCTGATCCTCGACACCAACCTGCCACGTCAACTGATCGCGAACATGGATTTGATTATGGAATTTGCGGAAGAGGGCCGGCTGCCCTGTGGTGCGCGGCCCGCCCGCGATGTCACCGCTTGGATCGTCCCTCACCTTGGGACGGGCGCCCCATTGCGCACGGTTTGTTCGCGTTGCGACGCTGCATTGGGCCTGGCGCGCGGCACCGCCCTATCGGTGGCCTATCACCTAGCCGTTCAGGGAACCCTCCCGCTGGATCTGAGCGGAGCCTTCCTCCCAAATGCGACCCTAAAACCGATTCATGCGGTTGCTTAGCCATGACTGATACCACTCCCTGTCGCCCTCTCCACCCCTTCATCGAAGGACAGGTTTACCGTGAATGCCGCCCAGATGCGGTTCAGAAACTCGAAGACCGAATCCGGCAGGCCTATCGCGGAGCAAGCAAACTGAGGGTCCGACTGCCCAATCGGCTCTACGTGCGCGTGCTCGCCGTGATGAGCGGGCACGTGATCGTCATTTCCACCGAGGACCCGCGTGCTCGCGAATGCTTCTATCCGGTGGAGCAGGCCGTGCGATTCGTGGAAACCGGCGGCTGGTTACAGACCGATATTGAGCCGCTCCCGGTCATGCGCATTCCCGACCACAAGTTGTCACCAGCGCAGATCGCCCGGATGGCGAAGAACAGCGATCTGATTCAGCCGCTAATTGCCATGGACAGCGAGGCGCTGATCGCGAAAGCGCGCTGGCCGGTGGTGCGCCGGATTTCACAAGAGAGGCATGTGGCCCCGGCACATGTGTTCCGAGTATTCATCCGGTATCTGCAAGGTGGAATGTCGCCGCAAGCATTGGCCGGGAGATGGTTTCGCAGACTCAAGGGCATCGGCTTGGGCGCTCGCGTAAGGATGGCCGCCGAGTCCGGTGTGCCAAGGAAGCCGGCAGGACGGCCGAGGTTGGACGGCCGCAAGGCGTTTGTTGTCGAGGAGATGGATGCCAAGAAGATCATCGCTGGGTCGCGGAAGTATTTCTTCGCGGGATCGACTACAGGAAAACGACGGCGGGCTTGGAAGCTCACAGTGGGCGACCTATTCCTCAACCTCGATTGTAGCGATGGGGTGCCCTCCGATCGCGAACTGGCGAGGCATTCGCCGGGTAGTTACCCCTCCTACAAGCAGTTCTGCTATTGGTCGGCGCTAGACGATGAATTCGAGATGCTTCTACGTCGCTTGTATGGTGAGCGAAAGTTCGAGCTCTGGTTGCGCCGCCGGCGGCGAAAGACCGCGGCGAGGGTGGCGGGTTCGGGGGCGGTCTACTTCGTAGATGCCACCCCGCTCGACTGGCATCTAGTGCACCAGATTACCCGCCTGCCGCTCGAAAAGAAAGCGAAGCTCTACCTCGTGGCAGATGCTTTCAGCCACATGATCGTGGGTTTTTACCTCCATCTCGGCAACGAGAGCTACGACGCAGTCAGTCTGGCCCTGTTGGCGGCGGCCGAAAATAAGGTTCAGTTGTGCGCCCGTTATGGCCGCGAAATAGGGCCGGATGAGTGGGTGTCGGCATGCTTGCCCACCCGGCTGGCCGAAGACGGAGTTGGGGCAAGTTACAAGCACGGGATTCTCGTAAAAAAGAAGGTGATACGCGGGCTCACGGTTCTGCCACCCTACCGTGCCGATATGAAAGGGCTCATCGAGGCGTATAACTCCGCGGTGCGAAAAAAAGCCGAGAGTGTTCCTGGGCATACCGACGGAGGACCCAGGCAGCGCGGCGAAGAAAGTCCGATCGCGCTCGCCTGCATGGACTACTACGAGAGCGTTCGGCTCATCATCTCTTGGATCCTTCAGACCAACCGCCGCGTCATTGCCAACTACCCACTCACGCCGGAAATGATCGCTGTGGGCCTGGTGCCATCGCCACGCAATCTGTGGAACTTTGGGCTTACGGAACTGGCGGGGCTGCGCAAGACTTGGCCGATGGAGTCGCTCATGCGGTGGTGCCTGCCGACGGCTACGGCGCGCTTGACCCGCGACGGAGTGGAATTTGGGAAAAAACTGTTGTATGAGCCCCTCCCGGGGACGCTCCCGAAGTTCAATGACTGGTGTGCGCATGCGGCGGAGAACGGCGGCTGGAATGTCGACGTGTCCTATCACCCGGCGAGCTATTCATGGTTCTATCTCCACGACGGAGACGACTTGGTAAAGATGCAGTTGGCGCCTCGTTCTCAGCGGTATGTCACTTGGAGTGAGGGGGATTACGAGGGGCATGAGGCCACTAGTTCGGTGGCAAAGGCGGTTGTTCAGGCCGAAAACGAAGTGCGCGATATAGCCCATGAGCGCGAGCAATACCAAATTGTGGTGAACGCCATGGCGAAGACGGACGCCGCGCGCGGCTCCGTCGCCGCGCGTCGTCGCGACAAGTCCGACCGAAAGGAGAACTTGGCAAACCAGAAGCATCTGATTGCTGCACACGATCTCGCGCTCCCTGGCGGCGAGAAGTCTGTTGCACCCCTCACTGAACTCCAGACGGAAGATGAGGCCGAGATTGCCGATATGATGGAGGGCTCCTCGTGAGCATCGAAATCGCGAAAGTCGAGCCGATCGACACGCCAGCCGAATATCTCGGCCTGGATGATCCCGTGGCCGCCTATCGCGGCAATCCGCTGATCGGGGCGTTGGGACCGATTCGCTCGAAAGAGCAGATACGCACCCTGCTCACGGTGAAGCCACCTTATGATCCAGCCGAGAGGAGACTTCCACCCCACCTTCGACCGCACGTGGCGTTCGCGCTCCGCGAGTTCTTCCTGCCCGGAATTGCGCACATGGCAGCGGTCAAAGAAGTCGACCTGCTGATCCGGCAAAGCTACAAGCATCGGAATCCGCTGGATCCTAAGTATCGTCGGCAGACGGCCCGCGATCGAAAAGAGCTCAAGGAAGGACGGCAGATCCCCCAGCGCTATGCGCTAATGCCGCCCTTGGGCGCGGCCGCAATCGGGCCACCGGGGACCGGAAAGACACTCTCGATAGATTTCGCGATAAAGGACATCGTATCGGTGGTCGAACACGCCTACCTCGTCGATGGCAACCGTGTAGCTTTTACCCAGCTGCCAGTCCTCAAGGTCAACCTTTTCCAAGACGGTTCGCTGAAGTCGTTTGGCCGGGAGATATTCGATCAGGCTGAGCAGATGTTGAGCATTCCCCTGGCGCACGATTGGGGTGTGGACCGGGCGACAGGAAACCGGATTCAGGGCCTCTACTTCCAGCTCTGTCAGGAATACAATGTTGGCTTGTTCGTGGTGGATGAGTTCCAGCTGATTCAGGCTGCTCACGACGGCACACGGAAGGCCCTGAACTACTTCGTCCGGCTGATGAACTGCATCGGGGTCGCCGTGATAGTGATAGGGACGCCCGCCACGGCGGGCCTGCTGGAAGAGAACCTGGCGGCATCGCGGCGCTTTTTGAGCACGATTCCGCCATACGCGCCGTTTGTGGCGGGTCAGGTTTGGGGTGCTTTCTTTAGGCAGATGGCCCGCTACCGGTATGTTGCCGAGATGGATTCGATCGAAGGGCTTTCGGCGACCGTGCTGGAACTCTCAGGAGGGATTCCCGATTTGGCGGTGAAGTTGTTTTTGCTGGCCCAGATGAGGTTGTTTGGTCGCAAAAACGAGCGTCTGACGAGCGCCGTGCTCCACGAAACGTCTAAGTTGTTGTTCTACACCGTGCAGGACCGGCTTGTGGAGCTAAAGGGCAAGGCGCCCGAGGCGAAGGACATCGCGACAGTCGCGAAAGCGATGAATGCGGCGTTCAGGGACATAGCCAATGTTGAAAACGAGCGCGTGGGCGGCGCCCCGATTCCGGGCCTGGAGGCCAAACCTTCAGTCCCCGTCACCATATCTGCGGATACAGAGGTAACCGTGGCTGGGAAGATGACGAAGGCTGCCAAGACGAGCGATCCACTGGCGGCTCTCGAAGCCCTCGGGGTGGTAGCCCACCCGGAATGATCTCCTATATTGCAGGACCACACGAGGACGAGCCCCTGTTCGGCATGCTGGCCCGGACATACGAAGGGCTTATTGGACCCAGCCGGTCTCAATTCGCTCAGCATCTATTTGGGAATCCCCGGCTGGTCATTCCGTTCGACTTCCCGTGTGGCATCGAAGCCTTGGAGAAAACGATCGGCCGCCGGGTTGGTTTGACCGCGGACGACCTCATTAGGCATCACACCATGTATCCGATTGCAGCTTTCCTGATGTCGGCCGAGCGCGCCGAACGAGTTAAGGTGGCGATGCGGGGAAGCCGGGCCGTGGCGATGAATCTCATCAAGTGGCAACGTGAGCCGGCGCGTGATGGGCCCCGGCATCTGAATTTCTGCGCGAAATGTCGCGCCGGGGACCTGCGCCGCGTCGGGCACACTTGGTGGCGGCGTGTCCAACAGGTGCCAGGCGTCGTCTGCTGTCCATATCACGCGGAGCCGCTGGAGGTGTCGCAATTCGTGCCCGGTCAGTTCTGGAAGTTCGACTACCCCGTCGCCGATGACGCCGTTAGCATTCGGAGAGCCCCGCCCCCCGACGGCATAGATGTGACCTATGCGCGCGATGTGCAGTGGATGCTGCGCAACCAACCCCGCCCAATCGACGCCGATCGCCTCAGAATGCTCTATCACGAACAACTGGACCGGAGAGGATTGCTCCGTAGCGGGCAACTGCAACGAACCGAATTCCTTCACCGGTTTTATG
>WBUO01000009.1 GCA_008933675.1 Dechloromonas sp. | reverse complement strand
GTTGGGCGTATTCATCCTAAGGAAACCTCATGGGACTTTTCGGAATTTTCTCGGGTAAGCCAAAGCAATTCGTCACGCCAGAGGCCTTTCAAAAGAATGTCGCAAACCAATCGGCGATGACTCCCCAGACCGTTGCGCAGCTTCGCGGCTTGAACGTAATGCCAGAGACGCAACTCAAGCTGGAGTTCTTCTTTTACACAAACGCTCCCGATAAGGCCGCTGCGCTCGCCACCGTTCTTTCTGGAATGCAGTACGACGTCGAGCATGGGCCGTCTGCATCTGACAAGAACCTTCAAGTAATCACTGGCTGGACGGACAAAATGCCAATTCACGACGCTACTGTGTTGGCCTGGACAAAGGAGATGTGCAAGATCGGCTTCGAGCATGACTGTGAATTCGACGGTTGGGGTACCAACCCAGCCCAATGAGCCATACGCCCAACCCTGCGGTCGACCCCGTTCGCTTCGCTCTCTGGACGCTGCGCGATGAAGCCGCGCAGCGCCGGTCACCTTGAACGTTATGAATGAAGAAGAACGAAAATTGGCGATAAAGGAATACGGAGGCGTATTGCCGATGTATTACGTCTTCTATGTCGAAGCCATAAGGCCTCACTGCTCATCCGCAATGCAGTCGATTGAATTTCTCGCCGACTACATTCAGATGACGAATGAGACTAAGGGCAACTTCGATCAGACAGCAGAGTTAAGTCGCGCAGTGCTAGGCAGTCTAGAAAACCTGGTTACAAATGCCGCTGCAATTCGTCGTTATTTCTGGCCAGTGAGAGATGGGAAACACAATCTACACGCCGAAAGAGGGAAGACGCTGAGGGAAAAGTTCCGCATCGGAGATGAGAGTCCTCTGAAAGACAAGAGGCTCAGGGATTTTTTGGAGCATTTTGACGAGAAGCTGGATAACTACTTGTGGGATAAGCCTGTCACCGGTCATGTGATTCCATTTTACGTAGGCGGATTACCTAACAGTGGCGGGGTTCCGCTCCATGTATTCCGCGCTTATTACATTGACGTTGGTGTCTTTGAGAGTCTCGGAACTAGGTATGAGATTCAACCAATTGTGGATGAAATTGTAAAAATCGCCCAAGTGCTAAAGGAATCCTGAGGTGCATAACACGGCGCTCAAAAACGGACGCCAATTCCGCTGGGCTCCATTGGCGCCATTTAGCTCGGTGTTAGCGAACAAAAGGGGTCGAACAAAAGGGGGCAGAGACATTTAATTTGACTCTCAAATCTCTTTGACCCCATTAATCTGTTAGACCACCATTCTCAAGCCTCGCCTGCTCCAATCGGAGGTCATTTATGCCAATGCGTGAAGAACTCAAGGACACCCTCGACGCGCTTGATCGTCTCCTCAAGATGTTCATGGTCGAACGGTATGTTTACCTCGCACTCACAGTGACGTCGTTCGCAATCCTGTTGATTTTTGGTTACCAACTCGTCACCACCAAGAACGCTAGCATTGAGGTCCTGACAGCCGTCTTTGGAGGATCAGGACTTGTTGCCGCGTCTTCAGTAAGAATCAGCTGGTTCTTCAATCGTGCCTTTACTCTGATCGAAAGGCTCATTCAAGGAGCGCCAGATGGAAAATAGCGAAATCCTAGACTCCATCGCGGAACTCAAGAAGGGTTCCCGGCTATCTCTCGGCATGCTGGTGCTTGGGATATGTTTCCTGACCGGTTCTGTTTACTACAGCGCAACCCGCCTTCGACCGCTTGAAGAAGAGATCCAGGCAAAGCGAGAGGAGATTGCGCAACTCGAAGCCAGAAAGGCGGAACTTCTGCACTTCGCTGCGGCGGCCGAGAATGCCGCTCGGCCCGCTGCACCATCAACGCAAGAGAGCGAAGGCTGGATTTACCTGGGCCGAGTCTCCAGTTCCGGGGCTTGGGCACCTCAATCCGACCGGGTGGCCTCCCAAAAGAATCCAGGCTTGGTGCGCAGCGGTTCGCGCATCACTACCAAAGAGCAGGCTTCCCTTGTCGGAAGCCTAGATACCCCCCCAAACAACGCGTCGTCGGCCAATGACATAGACTCAACAACTCAATACTTCGTCCGGCCGGGAACTGAGCTCAAGGTACTTGAAGTGCGTGACCAACCTTCTGTTGGTAGCGGGAAGCTGATATGGGCAAAGGTACTGGTCAAGTCCGACTACCTCCTCAAACTCGCTCAGTAACCGCTCAAGTACGCTCTAACACTGCGTATATGGACTCCCCCAGAAATCAAGGAAACCGAGACCACTGGACAACGCATGCCGTCGTATCCCCGCAAGGGGGAAGCGAGGTATCCGGCATCCGAGCGGGGTTCTCTTTGACCCGTGCCGACATGGAATCTGCCCACGGAGCGCCAATCGTTCAAAGCGGCTCGCAAGCTGCCGGCAGAGTTATCGCTGTCAATCCGTGTGGGAGCGCCCCGAGTAGCCATGATGGGCGTTCAGTCTCAACGCAAACGCCGGGAGGGGAACGACAGGAACACGGTTTTTCCTTTCAGGCAGCAATGGCAACAACGCTACGGATGAGCCTCCTTTCCTGACGGTTACCACCCCTGGTGTTGTTCTATTGTTGGCCACGCCCCCCGCAGACAGCTTGCCGAGCGGCGGATAGAATGCGCCCCTTTCCTTCCGCCCGTTAAGCGCCTGCCATGACTGTTGCCGCAACCGCCCACCGCTTGCGTCTCGACCTGACCGCCGGGCTGGGGACGGCGATCATCGCCATACCGGTGGAACTGGTCTATGGTCTTCTGGCCGTGGCCCCCCTGGGGCAGGCCTATGCCGACCACGGCGTGCGTGCCGCCCTCTGGGCCTGCGTCCTGAGCGGTCTGCTGGCCCTCTTCCTGCGCCATCAGCCGGGCATGATTCATGGCTCCCGCCCGGCTTCGGGACTGATTCTTGGCACCCTGGCCGTCACGCTGCTCAACGACGTTCGCATTCAGTCGACAGCCGATCCGGCCGCTCGCGTATTCATCCTGCTGTTGCTCTGTACCGCGCTGGCCGGCCTGATCCACCTGGCCTTCGGTTTACTGAGAGTGGGCCGCAGCCTCAAGCATGTGCCTTACCCGGTAGTTTCCGGCCTGGTATGCGGGACCGGCATGCTGATGATTCTGGCCGCCCTGCCGATGTCACTGGGCATGCCTTCCCTCGCAACAACAACGATGGAGCATTTGCGGCCGCTGAGCCTTGCCGTGGCCCTGGCCAGCCTGCTCAGCTGCATATATCTGCCGCGCCTGGCCCCCAGGCTGCCGGCACCTGCCCTCGCCCTGGTGCTGGCGACCTTGTTGCATCAAGGACTGCTGTTCGCCCTGGGCCCACACTGGCTTGGCCCGTCCTCCGCCGACGTCGGCCAACTGCTACCCGCATTCAACCTCTGGCAGGCAGTCCTGGATCAGGGACTGTCCCCCTGGCTGGAATGGATTTCCACCCTGCTTCCTTACGCACTGGGGATTGCCACCCTGACCTCACTGGAAACCCTGATCTGCCTTTCCGCAATCGAAAACAAAAACCACACACGCCTGGATAGCGACCGTGAGTTCAAGCGGATGGGGGTGGCCAATTTTCTGATCGGCATCCTCGGCGGCACTCCGGCCACCGGCAATCTATCAAGGGTTGCTGCCAATCTGTCCAGCGGTGCCAGCAGCCCGTGGTCCGCCGCATTCTATGGCCTGGGTATCGCCCTCGTCGTCGTCCTGCTGGGACAATTCATTCATCTGATCCCCGCTGCAGCGATTGCCGGCATCCTGCTTTTCCACGGCATCAGCATGATTCAGGAAAGCAGCCGTTCCCTTCTCCGACAAAGCCTGACGCTGCGCCATCAGTTACCTCGCAGCGAATTCAGGCTACTGCTGGCCAACCTCGCCGTACTGTTCTCCGTAGCACTGGTCGCCGTCTTCTCGGACATGATGCAGGCGATCGGCCTCGGCCTGATTCTCAGCATGTTCCTGTTCGTACGGTCGAGCATGAAACCGGTTATCCGTCAGGTGCTTTCCGGCCGCGATCACCATTCGCTCAAGGTCCGCAGCAATGCGGAAAATGCCCTGCTGACCGACGAGGGAGACCAGATCCGCCTGATCGAACTGGAAGGCACCCTGTTCTTCGGCTCGATCGACCGCCTGCTGCAGGAAATCGACAAGCAAGCCCGCACTGCCCGCTGCATCATCCTCGACCTGCACCGCGTTCGCGACGCGGATACCACCAGTGCCCACAAGCTGCTGCAGGCGGCACGCGGACTTGCTGCCCGCCAGATCACCCTCTGCCTGTGCAACGCCAGCCAGCGGGTGGAACGCCTGTACCGGAACTCGGGAATCGATGACATCGTGCTGTGGTACGCCGACGCCGATCAGGCACTGGAATCACGGGAAGATCTGCTATTGGCCCGACATGGCGTTGCCGGCGACAACCGGGTCATCCGGCTGGAGCAGACCGACCTGGCCGTCGATCTGGATGCCAAACAGGTCGAGATACTGAAGGCCTATCTGGAGTTCTCCGAGTTGCAGGAACAGGGATACGTATTCCGGAGCGGAGACGGCGGCTCCTGCCTCTTTGTCGCCCGCGAAGGCGTGGTGAACATCATGCTGCCGATGGAGAACGGCCCCGCGAAACGCGTCGCTGCCTTTGCGCCGGGAGCAATTTTCGGGGAAATGGCCATGCTCGAGAACAAGCCCCGCTCAGCCGACGCCGTCGTCAGCCGGCCCACCGGCATCTGGCAGCTATCCCTGGGGCAACTGCAGAGACTGTCCTGCGAGCACCCAGCCATCGCCCAGCAGGTCATGCTAAACGTCACCCGCTGCCTGTCCGCCCGCCTGCGCCACACCACCCGCGAGTTGCGCCAGCTCTCCCGGCGAACCTGAGCAAGGCGACTCAGGATACGGACGACCCCGCCGCCGCAAACCGCCGCACATCTTCCGGCCGGCCGTAGTAATCCAGCTTCATCACATTGAACAGCGAGCGCCAGTAGCCGTCGACAACCAGGTAGGGATACTGGCCGCGCGAGGCTTCGAAGGCCTGCGGCAGGTACTGGTGCGAGAGGTAGGGGTACTTGTGGTGCACCTCGTGGTAGTTGACGTGGCTCCACAGCCATTGCAGCCACGCCGGGGTGAGCACCACCCAGCCGCTGAGTTTCAGCGGGGCATCGGCGTCGCCCCGGTCCTCGCCGGCGTCGGCGGCGACCGGCGGAATGCCGTAGTGGTCGGCCAGCGCCCGCACGCTGAAGACGACGGGCAGGGCAATCCAGGTCGGCCCCCAGGTCAGCGCCAGGGAGACGCCGAGCGCCGGCAGCAGCAGGAGATAGATGGCCAGCGCCGTGCCGATGAAGCAGATGTCCTTCAGCACGGCGACGATTTCACCGCGCATCGCCATGGCGAGCATCACGCGATACTGGGCGGCCAGCGCGACGAAGGGACCGAGGACCAGGGCGAACAGGAAGGAGGACTGATGCATCGGATTCTCCGGGTCGCGGCCGGGCTGATGGGCGTAGCGATGATGCTCCATGTGGAAGACACGGTTCGCCTGCAGCGGGATCAGCACCAGCGCCGCCAGCAGGCCGCCCCAGAGTTCGTTCCAGAAGCGCGAGCGGAACAGCACGCCATGCACCGCGTCGTGCGACAGCACGCCCATGCCGATCAGCAGCATGCCGCTCCACACCGAGACCAGCCCGATCAGCGACCACTTGAGCAGGCCGTTTTCCATCGGCCCGGCAATCGCCTGGAGGGCGAAGTAGCCACCAAACAACATGACGATCAGGAAGCAGGATTTGAACAGGTTGGCGGCGGAGGGAATCACCTGTTCTTTCGGGGATGGAATACCGGGATTCGGCTTGGCGACGTTGCTCATTTATTCCTCACGGGTCTGTACCGGACGGCGGACGCGGCATGATACCGTCCTGCCGGGCGCCGGGCTAGACGGAGACCGACTGACGTCCGAGGTGCGCCACCCCGGGGCTCAGCCGCCCTCGGTCACCGCCGCCAGCGCCGCCTCGGCAAAGGCCACGTCCTGCGCCTCGCTGCCGCCGGATATGCCGATGGCGCCGACCAGAACACCTTCGTGTTTCACCGGCAGGCCGCCGCCGAAACCGACGAAGCGGGCGCGCTGCATCAGGCCATGGCGCAGCATCTCCGAGCCCTTGGCCAGGCGGGCGTCCCACTTGCCCGTGGCGGGGCCGAAGCTGACCACGGTGTAGGCCTTGTCGAGGGCAATGTCGATGCTGTGCAACGGGGCGCCCGGGTGGCGCTTGAAGACCAGCGGATGGCCGGCGCGGTCGACGACGGCAACGCAAATTTTGACGCCGGCTGCGCGGGCGGCGGCGAGCGCGCCATCGGCGAGCTGTTCGGCGCTGGCGAGGCCGAGCGAGGCGATCATTTCAATGTCCATGCTGTTGTTCCTGAGCGAGGGAAACCTGCTCGGCGAGGCGCTGTCGGCGGCTGAACAGGAAGACGACGAAAACCAGCAGCACGGCGCCTTCGGCCAGCAGGGTACGGCCGGCGCCGAAGGCGCTGGCCAGGAAGCCGGCGAGCAGGCCGCCGAGGGCGTCGAAGCCGAAGCGGGCGGAAGTGAAGAAGGAGACGATGCGGCCGCGCAGGGCTTCCGGCGCGGTGCTCTGCAGAATCATGTTGATGCCGACGTTGCATACCGAGATGCCGAAGCCGACGCCGACCATCGCGGCCAGCGCCAGCGGCAGCCAGTCGGTGGCGGCAAAGGCCAGCAGCGAGACTGCGGCGATGGCAGTGCCCGCGGCCACCGAGGCGATCAGGCCGGGCACCGAATGCCGCGTCGCCAGGAAGACTGTCGAGGCGAAGGCGCCGCAGCCGGCGGCGCCCCACAGCCAGCCGAGCAGCGTCGCATCGCCGGCGAAGACTTCGGCGGCAAACACCGGCAACAGCACGGCATAGGCCGAGGCCGTCAGGTTCAGTGCGATCAGCGTCAGGATCAGCGTGCGCACGCTCCACGTCCGCCAGGCGTAGGCCAGGCCCTCCTTGAAGACTTCGCCGACCGATCCCCTGGCCCGTGCCGGCGGCGTGCTGCGCACGACGAGAATGGCGGCGATCAGCGCCAGGAAGGAGAAGCCGTTGATGGCGAAGCAGAAGGCTTCCGAGGTCAGGCCGAGCAACAGACCGGCCACCGGCGGGCCGACGAAACGGCCGCTGTTGAACAGCATGGCGTTCAGCGCCAGGGCATTGGGCAGGTCGTCGCGGCTGCCGACGAAGCTGCCGATCAGCGACTGGCGCAGCGGTGCGTCGAAGCTGCTCAGGGTGCCGAGGGCCAGCGCCATGATGACGATGAAGGCCGGCGTGATCCAGCCGGCCCAGGTCAGCCCGGCCAGCACGAAGGCCTGCAGCGCCATCAGCGACTGCACGCCGACCAGCCAACGCTTCTTGTCGTGCTTGTCGATCCAGGCACCGGCGAACGGCCCGACGACCAGCTGCGGAATCAGGCCGCAGAAGGCGGTGATGCCGAGCAGCGCGGCCGAGCCGGTCAGCCTATAGACCAGCCAGGCGAGCGCCACCTGCTGGATCCACGAGCCGAGGATGGAGACCGCCTGGCCGGCGAAATAGAGGCGGAAATTGCGGTGGGCCAGCGCGCGCAGGCCGGCGGGCAAGGCCATGCCTACAGCCCGGCGACCAGGGCGACGCAGAGTGCGGCACCGGTCAGGTAGGTGCCGAGCGCGCCGACGAAGCGCGCCGGATTCGGCCGCGACAGGCTGGGCCAGGCGAGCAGGCCGATGACCAGCAGGCAGCGGCAGACGGTGGCGGCGACGATCAGGCCGAGGACCGGCGCCGACGGGCCGCGCCAGCCGAAATAGAGGAACAGCACGGCGAGGAAGGGGGCGAACTCGGCGGTGTTGGCGTGCGCCCGGATCAGCCGGTTGAGCAGCGCATGTTTCTCGGCCGCCGGCCCGGAACCGACCTTGCTGCGAAACCGCTCGATGGAGACAGCCAGCCCGAGCAGGAAGAGCAGGCCGCCGAGAATGGCGGTGCAGTACAGGGCGACGGGATGCAGGGACATGGGATTTCTCGCAAGGGGTCGAAGCTCAGCGCGCGCAGCGCCGGTACAGCAGGTAGCCGAGCAGCGAAGCCGCCGTGGTCGCGACGATGACCCAGGCCATCGGCCGGCCGCTGCCGTCGTGATGATAGCTGACCGCCGCACTCGCCCACATGCCCAGGCCGAACTGGCTGGAGCCGAACAGCGCCGCGGCGGCGCCGGCATTCTGCGGATAGCGGGCCATCAGCAGGCCGACGCAGTTGGCGCCGAGCAGACCGGTCATGCTGACGACGACGAACAGGCCGGCCACCACCGCCGCCACGCAATCGGGCTGGGCGATGGCCAGGGCCAGCAACATGGCACCGGCGAAGCCGCAGGCGCTGCCGATACCGGCCATCGCAGCCGCGCCGCGCGCCTTGACCAGACGGCTGTTGAGGTAGTTGGCGGCAAAGATGCCCAGTGCGTTGGCGGCGAACAGCGCGCCGTAGGCGGTCGGCGAGAAGCGCTGCAGCTCGATGAAGTAGAACGGGCTGGCGGTGATGTAGGCGAACATCGCGGCGAAGGACATGCCGCCGGCGAGCAGCAGGCCGATAGCCGGCGGATCACGAAGGATGTGGAGATAGGCAGCAAAGGCCCCGCTCAGCGGCAGGACCCCGCGCCGCTCGGCCGGCAACGTCTCCGGCAGCTGCCACCAGACCACGGCGAAGCTGAGGAGGCCCCAGGCCAGCACGGCAGCGAAGGTGCCGCGCCAGCCGAACCAGCCGAGCAGCAGGCTGCCGAGCAAGGGTGCGACGAGCGGCGCAATGGCGGTGACCATGGCCATCAGCGACAGCTTGCGAATCGCCTCGGCCGGTGCGTAGACATCGCGGACGACAGCCCGCGCCAGCACCGAGGCCGCCCCGCCGCCGAGCGCCTGGATGAAGCGGGCAACGATCAATTGTTCGACGCCAGTAGCCAGCATGCAGGCCAGGCTGGCGACGACGAACAGCGCAATGCCGGAGAGCATCACCGTGCGCCGCCCGTAGCGGTCGGAAATCGGGCCATAGAACAGCATGCCGATGGCGAAGCCGGCGAGGAAGACGGTGATCGACAGCTGCACGGCTTCCGGCGTTGCTGCCAGACCGGCGGCGATGGCCGGCAGCGCCGGCAGGTAGAGGTCGATGGCCAGCGGCCCGAAGGCGACCAGGGCGCCGAGCAGCAAAACGAAACGGCCCTCGCGGGCCGTGTCGAGGACGGGTGTGCTCAATTAGAGGCCGCCGAGCGCCAGATACTTCGTCTCCATGTACTCGTCGAGACCATGGCTGGAGCCTTCGCGGCCGATACCGGAGAGCTTGACGCCGCCGAAGGGCGCGACCTCGGTCGAGATCAGGCCGGTATTGACGCCGACCATGCCGTATTCGAGCTGCTTCGAGACGCGCCAGACGCGGCCGTGATCCTTCGAGTAGAAGTAGGCGGCGAGGCCGAACTCGGTGTCGTTGGCCATCTGCACGGCTTCCGCCTCGGTATGGAAGCGGAACAGCGGCGCCACCGGCCCGAAGATTTCTTCCCTGGCCACGGCCATGGCCGGCGTCACATCGGCGAGGATGGTCGGCTCGAACCAGGTGCGGCCGAGCGCGTGGCGCTTGCCACCGGTGACGACGCGGGCGCCCTTGTCGGTAGCGTCCCTGACCAGTTCCTCGACCTTGTTGATGGCGGCATCGTCGATCAGCGGGCCTTGCGTGACGCCCTCCTCCGTGCCCTTGCCCACCTTCAGCGCCGAGACGGCGGCGGCCAGCTTCGTGGCGAAGGTTTCATAGATGCCGTCCTGGACCAGGAAGCGGTTGGAGCAGACGCAGGTCTGGCCGGCGTTGCGGTACTTGGAGGCGATGGCGCCGGCGACGGCGGCATCGACATCGGCATCGTCGAAGACGATGAAGGGCGCGTTGCCGCCCAGTTCCAGCGACATCTTCTTGACCGTGCCGGCGCACTGCTGCATCAGCAGCTGGCCGATCGGCGTCGAGCCGGTGAAGGTCAGCTTGCGGACGATCGGGCTGGCCGTCATCACACCGCCGATGGCCGACGCCTTGCCGGTGACGACGCTGAACACCCCGGCCGGCACGCCGGCGCGTTCAGCCAGTTCGGCCAGGGCCAGCGCCGACAGCGGCGTCTGCTCGGCCGGCTTGAGGATGATGGTGCAGCCGGCGGCCAGCGCCGGGGCGACCTTGCGGGTGATCATCGCCGACGGGAAGTTCCACGGCGTGATCGCCGCGCAGACGCCGACCGGCTCCTTGGTGACGACGATCTGGCGATCCTTGAACGGCGACGGGATGACCTCGCCGTAGGCGCGCTTGGCCTCCTCGGCGAACCACTCGACGTAGGCGGCGGCATAGGCGATCTCGCCCTTCGCCTCGGCCAGCGGCTTGCCCTGCTCGGAGGTCATCAGCAGCGCCAGATCGTCCTGATTCGCCATCAGCAGGTCGAACCAGCGGCGCAGGATGCGGCTACGCTCGGCGGCGGTGGTTTCGCGCCAGGTTTTCAGGGCTTCGGCGGCGGCGGCGATGGCGCGCCCGGTTTCGGCGGCGCCGCAGCGGGGAACGGTGGCGAGGGTTTCGCCGGTGGCCGGGTTGGTGACGGGGAAGGTTTCGCCGTTGTCGGCGGGGGTCCAGGTGCCGTTGATGTAGCAGGACTGGCGGAGGAGGGTTGGGTCTTTGAGGGGCAGCATCGGGTGTTCTCCTTGGGTGTTCTTGAGTGTTCTTGGGGTTCGGTTACGCCGGGTTCCGCGCCTGACGCGCGGGTGTTTTCGGTTGCTGAAGCGCTGGGTTCCGCCGTTGACCGGCGGGCGTACTTTCTTCTTGTCTCGCCAAGAAGAAAGTAGCCAAAGAAGAAGGCGACCCTGGGTCGGCGCCCGCTGCGCGGGTCCCTTGCGCTACTCGGCAGTCCGGGCGTCTCGCTAAACTCGCCTGCGGCTCAAACAACGCGAGACGACTACCCCCGGCCAGCCTGCGTTGCTCAGCACCTCCCAAGGGGCCCGGAACACCGAGCGCAGTGGTGCGGGAGTTGGTTTCAACTTTGGCCGTTGGGCTGCGACGCTGTTGGGGTCCCCATGTGGAGCGCCGAGCAACGGAGACGGGCCGGGGGCAGTCGGCGAGGACTGTTTGAGGGGCGTAGCCCCGAGTTCCGCAGCCGCCCGGCCCGTCGAGTAGCGCAGGGCAGTCGGCGCAGCCGACCGCGTAGCCTGGGGTGGCTTTTTCTTTGGCTACTTTCTTTTTGCCATCAAAAAGAAAGTACGCCCGCCGGTCAGCGGCGGAAACCAGCGGCTCCAAAAACACCACCCGCGCGTCAGGCGCGAAAGCCAGCCTTTGAAGAGGCAAAACCCCCATCAGTAAGCCGCCCCACCCTTGGCCGCAGAACTATTCTTGAACCTCTCCGCCAACGCCACCGCCGAATTCCTCAGCAACAACGCATCCACCCCCACCAGCAGAAAACTCGCCCCGATCTGCCGATAGGACTCGGCCGCCACCGGATCGGCCGAGAACACCCCCGCCGCCTTGCCGGCCGCGGCAATCTTGCCGATGGCCGCGGCCACGGCAGCTTTCACATCGGCATGCCCAGGATTACCCAGATGCCCCATCGAAGCCGCCAGATCGGACGGCCCGATGAACACGGCATCGACGCCATCGATCTTGAGGATGTCATCGAGACCGGCCAGACCGGCAACCGATTCGATCTGCACGATCAGGCACATCTCCTGGTCGGCCTTGGCAAAGTAGCCTTCGACACCGTTCCAGCGGGCAGCGCGGGCGAGTGCCGTGCCGACGCCGCGGATGCCGTGCGGCGGGTAGCGCATGGCGCGGACCAGCGACTCGGCTTCGGCGGCGGTTTCGACCATCGGCACCATCAGCGTCTGGGCACCACCGTCGAGCAGTTGCTTGATGCGGGCGACGTCGTGGTCCACCGTGCGCACGACCGGCCGGACCGGGTACTGGCCGAGTGCCTGTAACTGGCCGATGATCGATTGCAGGTCGTTGGGTCCATGCTCGCCATCGATCAGCAGCCAGTCGAAACCGGCCGTGGCGACCACTTCCGCGGCGTAGGCGTTGGCCATGCCGAGAAACAGGCCGATCTGGGTTTCGCCGGCGGCCAGCGCGCGTTTGAACTGGTTCAGGGGCATGTCCACGATGCGTGTCCTTTAAACGAACCGGGCGCTGATGTTGCCGAGCGGGCCGTAATCGACGTGGATGGTGTCGCCCGGCGCCACCTTGACCGGCCGTGTGAAGGAGCCGGCCAGGATGATCTGCCCCGGTTCCAGCGCCACGCCGTGCGGGGCGAACTTCTTGGCCAGCCAGGAGATGCCGTTGGCCGGATGGTTCAGCACACCGGCGGCGACGCCCGTTTCCTCGATCACGCCGTTCTTGTAGAGCAGCGCGGCGACCCAGCGCAGATCGACGTCCAGCGGCTTGATCGGGCGGCCACCGAGGATGATGCCGACGTTGGCGGCGTTGTCCGAAATGGTGTCCATGACCTTGCGCGGCCGCTTGCTTTCCGGGTCGATGCGGTGGCAGCGGGCATCGATGATCTCGACGGCCGGCACGACGTAGTCGGTGGCGCTGAGCACGTCGAAGATGGTGACGTCCGGGCCTTCCAGGCGGTCCTTGAGGATGAAGGCCAGCTCGACCTCGACCATCGGATCGATGAAGCGCGCGCAGGGAATGTCGGCGGCGTCCTTGTAGACCATCTCGTCGAGCAGCGTGCCGAAATCCGGCTCGTTGATCTGCGACGACTGCTGCATGGCGCGCGAGGTCAGGCCGATCTTGTGGCCGACGATCTTCTGGCCTTCGGCCAGCTTCATCTGCACCCAGGCCTTCTGGATGGCGTAGGCGTCCTCGATGGTGATCTCGGGGTGGTCCAGCGAAATCTGGCGCACCGCCTGGCGGGCCTTCTCGGCAGCGTGCAGGCGCTGGGCGGCGGCCTGGATGATGTCTGGGTTGAGCATTTCTCTTTCCTCTTGGTGGGGGTCAATTCTTCTTGTAACGGGCGTGGATGTTGTTCTGCTTCCAGGTGCCGGCCTCGCTGAACTCGACGATTTCCATCGACAGCGCCAGCGTGCGTTTCTGGTAGATGGCGGCGAAGTGCTGGCAGATCATCGCGAACAGTTCGTCGCCGGTCTTCTTCTTCGCCTCGTCCGAGCGGCCGGCGCCGATCTTCAGCGTGACATGGACGAAAGCATCGTCGGCGACGCCGTCGGCGACGCAGTAGTCGCGCAGCCAGATGGCGCGGGAGCGGATGCCGCCGGTCGGGAACACCCCGCCCTGGTCGATCAGGACCTGGTTGGCCTTCTTCAACAGGCCCGGCACGTCGCTTTCCGGCGTGTCCAGGTTGTCGGTGATTTCAAAGATCAGGTGGGGCATTCCGCGCTCCTTGGCGTGACGTCTGGTTCAGGAAACCGGCATTTCGGCGCCGATGCCGCGGCTGGCCAGCGGGATGCCGGCCACCGGCAGGCTGACGACGACCTGGCCGGTGCCGGAGCTTTCGAAGTACGGGCAGACGATCTCCGCCTTGCCTTCGAACTTGTCCCAGCCGAGCGCGCCGAACAGCATCGCCGTGTCGTGCATCTTGCCTTCGCCGGTGCAGTATTGCGCGTACTCGGGCAGCATGCGCAGGAAGGTTTCCCACTGGCCTTCTTCCCACAGCTGCAGCGCGCGCAGGTCGACCTGCTTGTTGAATTCGCGGCTGATGGTGTTGAAGCCCTGCTCGACCAGACGGTTCTCCCAGATCTGGTGCGACATCGAACCGGAGGCGACGATGGCCACCTTGCAGTTGCTGCGCGCCACGGCCTTGGCCACCGCCTCGCCGAGGATGCGCGACTCTTCCAGCGAGCCGAAGGTGCTCCAGCCGGCGATCGAAACAACCTTGATCCTGCCTTCCGGGTTCATGTAGCGCATCGGCAGGATGGTGCCGTATTCGAGATCGAGCGACGGCACGCGGTGGGCGCGCGTCTTGACGCCCATGGCCGTGGCTTCCTCGGCAATCAGGTCGCCGAGTTCCGGGTTGCCGGGGAACTCGTAGGGCAGGTCCTGGATGAAGTGCGGGAACTCGTGGCTGGTGTAATTACCCTTGTGCACCGCGTTGTTGTTGATGTGATAGCCGGCATTCACCAGCCAGTGCGTGTCGAAGACGATGAAGGTATCGACGCCGAGTTCGACGGCACGGCGGCCCAGTTCGCGTTCGGCGTCGATGGCCGCCTGACGGCAGCCGTGGGCCGGGCCCGGCTGTTCGGAAATGAGCATCGACGGCACGTGCGTGCACTTGATGGCCATGAGGATTTCACCCATGTTGCTGTCTCCCTTGATGGTATGGATCGGTTTTCACGGTTGGGGGTGAAGGCTGGCTTTGCGCTCTTTTAGAGGGGAAAGACGACGTTGATCTGGCCAGTGCCGGAGGAGCCGAAGTACGGCGTGACGACTTCCGCCTTGCCGGTGTATTGCGCGCCGCCGAGCACGCCCATCAGCATCGCCGTGTCGTGCATCATGCCCTCGCCGTGACACTTGACCGCGTACTCGGGCAGCATGCCGCAGAAGGTCTGCCAGTCGCCGTTCTTCCACAGCTCGACGACGTGGTGATCGACGGTTTCCAGGAAGGGGTCCCAGACCTTGTGCAGGAACTGCTCGGAGACGCCGTTCTGGGCGAAGCGGTGCGACAGCGAGCCGGAAGCCAGCACGGCGACGGTGCCGTCGTACTGTTCCTCGATGGCCTGGCGCACGGCCTGGCCGAGGACGATGGAATCGGCCAGGTTGTGCACCGTGCACAGCGCCGACACCGAGACGACCTTGAACTGCTTGTCCGGGTTCATGTAGCGCATCGGCACCAGGGTGCCGTATTCCGGCGCCAGGCTGGTCGCGTCATGGGCGCGGGTATGCACGCCGGCGGCGGTGGCCGTGTCGGCGATCAGCCTGCCCAGTTGCGGGTTGCCGACGTAGGAGAATGGCAGGTTCTTGATGAAGTGCGGCAGTTCGTTGGAGGTGTAGATACCCTCCCACGACGGCGCGCAGTTGATGTGGTAGCCGGAGTTGACCAGCCAGTGCGTGTCGAAGACGACGACGGTATCGACGCCGGCTTCGCGCATGCGGCGGGCGATCTCCTTGTGGCCGTCGATGGCCGCCTGGCGGCAGCCCTTGTGCGGCCCGTCCTGCTCGGACAGATACATCGACGGAACGTGGGTGATCTTGGCGGCGAGTGCGAGTTTGCCCATGGTGCTGTTCTCCTTCGGGTCTTGTTACACGCCCCAGCGCGGGATGTGATGGCTGCCGTACGAAACCGCGATGTTCTTGGCTTCGCAGAACACTTCGTAGCTGTAGTGGTTGCCTTCGCGGCCGGTGCCGGAGGCCTTGGAGCCGCCGAAGGGCTGGCGCAGGTCGCGGACGTTCTGGCTGTTGACGAAGGTCATGCCGGATTCGATGGCCTTGGCCAGGCGGATGGCGCGGCCGGTGTTGTTGGTCCACAGGTAGGACGACAGGCCGTAGATGGTGTCGTTGGCAATGCGCACGGCGTCCTCTTCGGTCTTGAAGCGGATGATGCAGGGCACCGGGCCGAAGATTTCTTCCTGGGCGATGCGCATGCTGTTGTCGACGTCGGCGAAGACGGTGGGCTGGACCCAGAAGCCGTTCCTGAACCTGTCGGCCACCACCGGCGTGCCGCCGCCGAAGACGACCTTGGCGCCTTCCTGCTTGCCGAGTTCGATGTAGTAATTGACCTTCTCCTGGTGGCCCCTGGAGATCATCGGGCCGATCACGGTGTTCGGGTCCATCGGGTCGCCGACGGTCAGGCGCGAGGCGCGCAACGCGAAATCGGCGACGAAGCGGTCGTAGATGCCTTCCTGAACGATGATCCGCGAACCGGCCGTGCAGCGCTCGCCGTTGTTCGAGAAGATCATGAAGATGGCGGCATCGAGCGCCCGCTCGTAATCCGCGTCGTCGAAGATGATGAAGGGCGACTTGCCGCCCAGTTCCATCGAGAACTTCTTCAGGCCGGCCGACTTGACGATGCGGTTGCCGGTGGCGGTCGAGCCGGTGAAGGAAATGGAGCGGACGTCCGGGTGCGAGACCAGCGGCTCGCCGGCAGTGTTGCCGAAGCCCTGGACGACGTTGAAGACGCCCGGCGGGATGCCGGCTTCCAGCGCCAGTTCGCCCAGGCGGTTGGCGGTCAGCGGCGACAGCTCGGACATCTTCATCACGGCGGTGTTGCCGAAGGCCAGGCAGGGCGCGGTCTTCCAGGTGGCGGTCATGAACGGCACGTTCCACGGCGAGATCAGCGCGCAGACGCCGACTGGCTGCCACAGCGTGTAGTTCAGGTGGCCGGTGTCGGAGTCGTAGGTTTCGCCGTGCATGTGCTGGATCAGCTCGGCGAAGTAGTTGAAGTTGTCCGAGGCGCGCGGCACCAGCACGCGCTTGGTCTGGTTGGTGACCTGGCCGGTGTCGGCGGTTTCCATGTCGGCAATCGGTTCGACATTGGCGGCGATCAGTTCGCCCAGCCGGCGCACCAGGCGGGCGCGCTCCTTGACCGGCGTCGCCGCCCAGCCGGGGAAGGCGGCCTTGGCGGCGGCCACCGCCGCATTGACCTCGGCCTCGCCGCCGCTGGCGACCTCGGCGATGACTTCGCCGGTCGCCGGATTGACGGTCTGGAAGGTTTCACGGCTCTCGACCTGCCGGCCGTTGATGATGTGCTTGATCATGCTGTCCTCGCTCTTGGGGTCTTCAGTTGGCGAAATAGGTGGCGTCGTCGACGATGGTGTTGATCAGGCAGCACACACCCTCGACTTCGGTTTCGATGACATCGCCCGGCTTGACGTCGGCCAGGCCTTCCGGCGTGCCGGTCAGGATCACGTCGCCGGGGTTCAGGGTCATGAAGGACGACAGGTATTCGATCAGCGTCGGGATGTCGAAGATCATGTCGGCGGTCGTGCCTTGCTGCGTCGTCTGGCCGTTGACCCGCGTCGTCAGCTTCAGTGCCATCGGGTTCGCCACGTCGGCGGCATCGACCAGCCAGGGGCCGAGCGGCGTGCAGGCGTCGCGGTTCTTGACGCGCAGGTTCGGCCGGTAATAGTTCTCCAGGTAGTCGCGGATGGCGTAGTCGTTGGCCACGGTGTAGCCGGCGACCATGTCCATCGCCTCGGCCTTCGTCACGTTCTTGCCGGTCTTGCCGATGACGACGGCCAGCTCGCACTCGTAGTGCATGTAGGTGGCATCGGCCGGGCGGCGCGTCTGCGCCTTGTGACCGGTGATGGCGTTCGGCCCCTTGAGGAAGACCAGCGGCACTTCCGGCGCCTTGAAGGCCAATTCCCTGGCGTGGTCGGCATAGTTGAGGCCGAGGGCGAAGACGGTGCCGACTTCGACCGGCGGCAGCCACTGGAACTGCCCTTCCGCGAGCAGGCGGCCGTCGGCCAGGCGCACGCGGCCATTGGCCTCGGTGACCTGATGAACGGCGCCGTTGTAGGCGATGCGACCACGCTTCATGCTTGTGCCCCTGCGATGGTGAAGTTGAGACTGCCGAGACCGTCGGCACTTATGCGCACCGTGCTGCCGGCCTTGGCCTGCGGCGCCATGTAGCGGACACCGACGAGCAGGACGTCGCCCTGGCTCAGGGTCATCCATTCGCTGACGTCGGCCAGCAGTTGGGCCGGCGAACGGATCAGCTCGCTCAACGAGCGGCTGTCGACCACCTGGCCGTCGATCTCGGTCGTCAGCGTCAGGCCGGCCAGGTCAACCCGCGGCTTGACCGACGAGATCGGCAGCGAACCGTCGAAGCATTTCTCACGGATGGCCGGGCGGTAGTAGCTGGCATGCGGCAGGCTGAGATCGGCGGCGAGCACCAGGCCGGCGACGGCTTGCAGGGCATTGGCCGGCGTCAGGCGGCCGGCCGCCGTGCCGATGACCAGGCCGACGGTGGCGGCGACTTCAACGCTGTCGGCACCCGCCGGCAGGCTGACCTGTGCACCGCAGGCGACCCGGGTGTTGGCCGGCTTGAGGTAGAGCACCGGCGCTTTCGGCGCGCCCTTGTACGGTGCCTCGTCGAGCGATCCGATCCGCTGCAGCGAGACGCTGTCGTTGAGGATGACGCCGTAAACGGTGCCGGCGACGTGTTGTTTGATCATGCTTGCAAACTCCAATCAGCCCAGCCAGTGCACCAGACCGAGGCACATGACGGGGAAAAAGACGAGGGCGACGATGCGAATCAGGTCGGACGCCAGGAAAGGCAGTACACCGGCGATGGTCTCCCGCATCGGCACTTCCTTCGCCTGCTTGTTCACCACATAGAGGTTCATGCCCATCGGCGGCGTCACCAGACCGATTTCGACGACCATCAGGGCGAGGATACCGAACCAGATCGACTTGTCCTCGACCGACATGCCGAAGAAATCAAGGCCCATGATCATCGGATAGAAGATGGGGATGGTCAGCAGGATCATCGCCAGCGAATCCATGACGCAGCCGAGCACCAGGTAGATGACGATGATCGCCGTCAGCACCAGCAGGGCCGGCAGGCCGCTCTGCTGCACCCAGGTCGCCAGCTCGGCCGGCATTTGCGACAGGGCCAGGCTGGAGTTGAGCAGGTCGGCGCCGATCAGCACCATGAAGATCATGCCGGTGGCGTGCGCCGTACCGTAGACGCTTTCCAGGAAATCCTTGAAGCGCATGCCGCCGGAGACGGCCGCGATGATGCCGCAGCAGGCGGCGCCGATCGAGGCGGCCTCGGTCGGGTTGGCCCAGCCGCCGTAGATGCCGACGATGACGACGAGGAAGACGCAGAGCACGGGGATGATGTTGATCTGCGCCTTGAGCATCTCGGCGAACGGCACCTTCTCGGCCGCCGGGCCGGCGGAGGGGTCGCGGCGGACGGCGATGGCGATGACCAGCATGTAGCCGAGGGCGGCGATGATGCCGGGGATGACGGCGGCGACGAAGAGCTTGCCGATCGATTCCTGGGTCAGCACGGCGTAGATGACCAGCGGCACCGACGGCGGGATCATGATGCCGAGCGTGCCGGAAGCGGCCAGCGTGGCCGTCGACAGCTTGCCGGAGTAGCCGTGGCTCTTCAGTTCCGGCAGCGCGACACGGCCCATGGTGGCGGCGGTGGCCAGCGACGAACCGCAGATGGCGCCGAAGGCGGCACAGGCAGCGGTAGCCGCCATGGCCAGGCCGCCGCGCCAGTGGCCGATCAGCGTGCTGGCGGCCTTGAACAGCGCCTTCGACAGGCCGCCGTGGGTGGCGAACTGGCCCATCAGGATGAACAGCGGGATGACCGCCAGATCGTAATTGGACACCCGGGCATAGACCAGATTGTTCAGCGTGTACAGCAGGGCAGCCGTTTCGCCCTGGTTCATCACCAGGTAGATGCCGGCGCCGGTGATGAACATGGCGATGGCGATGTGCATGCGCACCAGAAGCATCGACATCAGCGCGCCGAGGCCGACCAGACCAATGGTGATGCCGCTCATGCTTTCAGCTCCGGAACAGTCTTGGCGGGATGGAACGAGGCGTAGGCGCGGTAGAAGGCGCAGACGGCCATCAGGGCGATGCCGGGAATCAGCAGGGCGGTGGGAATCCACAGCGGCAGCGAGACCAGCGTCGTCACTTCTTCCGACTCGTAGGTGGCGATGGTCGACAAGGCCGTCCGCCAGACGAGGAGAACGGCGACGCAACCGAGGATCAGCTCGGCCACGCCGTCGATCACGTGCTTCAGCGAGTCGCGCATGTTTTCGGTGAAGAAATCCACCTTGATGTGCTCGCCGAGCAGCGTGCAGTACGGCAGGAAGGCGGTGGCCGCCACCGCCGTGCCGGCCTGCATCAGCTCGATGTCGCCATTGACCGAGCCGAAGCCCAGCTTGCGGCCGACAATCGAAACCAGCGACATGGCGATCAGGGCGACGAACAGCATGCCGCCGGAAACCGCCATCGCCTTGCCGGCCATGATCAGGTAGTGCTCGACCTTGTCGTGCTCCACCAGTTCATGGGGAATGCCCATCGGATCTTGCATGCCTGTTCTCCTTGGCTGCCGGCGTTTATTTGTTGGTGCCGGTCAATTCGCGGGCGGCGGCGATCAGCTTCTTGCCGTCCAGACCCTTTTCGCCGACCTGCTTCGCCCACTCGTCCTCGACGCTGGCCGTGGCGCGCTTCATGGCTTCCACCTGGGTGGCGCTGAAGGTGGTGATCTTGTTGCCCTGGGCGGCGATGCGCTTCTTCGTATCGGCAGCGACCTCGTCGAACATCGCGCCGAACTTGCCGACCATGACTTCACCGGTGGTCTTGTCCACGATGGCCTTGAGGTCGGCCGGCAGGCCGTCGTACTTCTGCTTGTTCATCAGCACGGTGAGCACGGTGGCCGTCGGGTAGGCGACGCCCGGTGCCGGCTGGGCGTGGAACTTGGTGACTTCGGAAAGCTTGGTCGGGTAGACCAGCTCCCAGGCACCCAGCGAGCCATCGACGACGCCCTTGGCAATCGCTTCGGTGACCTGGGCCGGCGGCATGGCCACCGGCTGGCCGCCCAGCGCCGACAGGGTACGGGCGCCGACGCGCGTCGAGGTGCGCAGCTTGCTGCCGGCGAAACCGGTCAGGCCGACGATTTCCTTCTTCGCCGTATGCACGGCCTGGCCGCCATCGGTATGGAAGGCGAGCACCTTGTAGGCAGCAAACTCCTGCTGGGCGTGCTGCTGGTAGTACTTCCACAGCGCCTGCGAGCTGGAGGTGGCGTCCTTGACCATGAAAGGCAGCTCGAAAGCCTCGATGGCCGGGAAACGGCCGGCGGAATAACCGGGGCCGGTCCACACCACGTCGGCGATACCGTTGCGCGCCTGCTCGGCCAGTTGTGCCGGCGTACCGCCCAGCTGCATGGCCGGGTAGAACTGGCATTTGATGCGGCCGGCGGAGAGCTTGCCCATCTCCTCGCACCACGGCTGCAGCACCTTCTGCTGGGTCGGCGCCGCCGACGGCAGGAAGTGGGCAATCTTGAAGGTGACTTCCTGGGCGCCGGCCGACAGCGACACGGCCATGGCCCCAAGAACGGCGAAGCGACGATAGTTCATTCGAGATCTCCTCGTTGATGAGAAAGGGCGAAGGCCCGTTTATTAATATGTTAGTGATTAAATTAAATCACTACGATGTTAGTGAGTCAACGGGTTGGCGAAATTATTTTTCGTTGCCGGCGTAGCGATGCCGGAAGACCTGGAAGCGTCGGCCGCGGAAATCCATCTCGCGCTCGAAAGCGGCGCCCACCGCCAGGGCGACGCGGATGGAGCCGGCGTTGTCGCGGTCGATGAAGCTGATCGGCGGCGCGTCCGGATAAACCGTCTGCGCCATGCGCAGCACGCAGCGCGCCGCTTCGCTGGCATAGCCCTGCCCCCACCAGTCGGGATGCAGCGCCCACTTGATCTCGCGCTCGGGAAAATCCACCGGATGCCACAATCCGCCAGCGCCGATCATCGTCCCGCTGGCCCTGTCTTCCAGCGCGTAAGGCCCGTAGCCGCGCAGCAGCCAGTGACCGGCGAGGGTTGCCGTCAGGCGCCAGCTTTCGCCCTCGGAAAGCACCCGGCCGAGCGTGTAGCGGGTGCATTCGGGATGGGAATAATGGGCGTGCATGCTGCGCCAGTCGGCTTCGACGAAGGGACGGAGAATCAGGCGCTCGCTGTCGAGGCGCTGCGGGATGGTGAATTGGCTCAACGGGCAACCTTACCAAAAAAGCCGGCCGCACCAGGCGGCCGGAAGTCTCGCAGAGGAGAGACGAATGAACGCGGTTGCTGCCGGCCGCCGGCCGTCAGGACTTCATGATCTTCAGGGTCTGGATGGTGGTGTATTCCTCCAGCCCGTAGCGGCCGAACTCGACACCGATGCCGGATTGCTTGACGCCGCCGAACGGCGCATCCGGCTGGATCGCCCCGTGCTCGTTGATCCAGGCGGTACCGCACTCCAGACGCAGGGCCAGCTCGGCCGCCTTGCCCGGGTCCTGCGACCAGATCGAGCCACCGAGGCCGTTCGGATTGTCGTTGGCGCGGCGGATCACCTCGTCGATGTCGCTGTAGCGGATCACCGGCAGCACCGGCCCGAACTGCTCCTCATCGACGACGCGCATGCCGTCGCTGACGTCGGCGAGCACCGTCGGCTCGTAGAAATAGCCGCCGCCGGCGCGTGCCCTGCCGCCGGACAGCACCCGTGCGCCACGCGCCCGCGCATCGTCGACCAGTTCGGCAACATAGGCCATCTGTTTGGCGTTCTGCACCGGGCCGAGTTGCGTCTCCGCCTGCAGGCCGTCGCCGACCACCGCTTCGCGGGCCAGCCGGGCCAGTTCCTGGCACAGCGGCTCGTAGAGGCTGTCATGGACGTAGAGGCGCTTCAGACAGGCGCAGGTCTGTCCATTGTTGTGGAAGGTGACACCGAACAGCTTGCCGGCGACTTCCTCCGGGTCGACGTCGGGCAGCACGATGCCGGCATCGTTGCCGCCCAGTTCCAGCGTCAGGCGCTTGAGGTTGCCGGCGGCGCTGGCCATGATCCGCCGGCCGGTCGGCGTCGAGCCGGTGAACACGATCTTGTCGATGCCCGGATGGCTGGCCATCGCCTCGCCGACGCCGGCGTCGCGCTCGGCCGAGATGACGTTGAGCACGCCCGGCGGCAGCACCTCGCGCGCCAGTTCGCCGAAACGCAACGTCGCCGCCGGCGTCAGCTCGGAGGGTTTCAGCACCACGGTGTTGCCGGCACGCAGCGCCGGCATGATGTGCCAGATGGCGATCATCAGCGGCCAGTTCCACGGCGTGATCGAACCGACCACGCCAAGCGGCTTGCGATGCACTTCGATACGCGCCTCGGCATTGTCCTGGATGACTTCGACCGGCAGCGACAAGTCGGCAGTGACGTGCGTCCAGGCGATGGCGCCGCCGACCTCCATGCCGGCACCGACGCCGTTCAGCCCGCCGAGCGGCTTGCCGGTTTCCTTGGTAACCAGCAGCATCAGTTCCGGCATGTGGCTTTCCAGCACCCCGGCCAGCGCATGCACCAGTACCCGGCGCTCGCTGTCGGCCATCCGGCTCCAGGCCGGGAAGGCAGCACGGGCTGCGGCTACGGCGGCCTCCAGATGCGTCGTGTCGCCGGCCGGCACCTCGGCGAAGGCCTTGCCGCTGGCCGGGTTGATCACGGCGAAGCGGCGCGCCGCCTGCACCGGCTGGCCGCCGATGGTCATGGCAAATGTTTCCATGCTGTCTCCTTGGGTCTTTGTCGGTTTTGTTCGATCAGTTGTGGGTCGGCCCGGGCTTGACCACGCCGCGCTTCGAGAAGCGAACCAGGCCGTCGCTGCCGGCCGCCACCGCGGCCGTCATCGACAAGCGGTCGTCGCGCTGTGTCCAGGCGAAGCTGGCGCCGCGGTCGCTGCTTTCGATCTGCACGCCATCGAGGCCGACGCCGATCAGCTTGTTGCCAACGGCAACCAGGTCGGTCAGCGAGCTCTTGCTGCCGGTCGGCACGTTCTGCCAGGTCCGCCCGTCGTCGCTGCTGCGGTACAGCGTGCCGCGCAGGCCGGCGACGGCCAGCGTGCCGTCGGCCAGCGCGATGCCGGCCCAGAACGAGCCGTTGTAGCCGGTATTCAGGTAGCGCCAGCTCTGGCCGCGGTCGTCGCTGCGCAGCACGGCACCGCGCTCGGCGGCGACGAACAGGCTGCCCTGCGGCGAGGCGAAGATCCTGAACAGGTTGCGGTCGCCGCGCCCACCTTCCGGCGGCGCCGGCATGGTCAGCGCTTCCCAGCTCTTGCCGCCGTCGCGCGTCTTCAGCACCAGCGACCACAGGCCGACGGCGATGCCTTCGCGGGCATCGAAGAAATGCACCGAGAACAGCGGCCGGTCCTCGCCGGTGTCGCTGCGCTGGATTTTCCAGTTCTCGCCGCCATCTTCGCTATGCAGGATGACGCCCCAGTGGCCAACGGCCCAGCCGTGCTTGTCGTCGGCAAACGAGACGGCGGTCAGCGTCGTGGAGACAGGCACGCCGGCCGCCTGGCGGAAGCTCTTGCCATCATCGTCGGAGAGCAGAACGATACCGAAATCGCCGACCGCGACGATGCGCTTGCCGGCGCGGGTGGCGCCGAGCATCGGGGCGAGCACGGCGGCCGTCGATTGGGCGGCCGGGCGCACGCTCAGCGGCTGGCCGGCGACCGGCGCCGCGGATTGCGCGCAGGCGGTGCCGCCGATGGTCAGCAGGGCAAGCAGCGCCAGCGCCGTTTTGATCGTGGTGAAGGTCATGATCGTCTCTCTCAGTGCGCCAGGATGCCCGGGGCGCGGACCGGGCTGCGCCGCGGGAACAGTCTTTCCAGCCATACGGCGAAGGCCGGCAGGGCCGTCATCGCCATCACCATGTTGACCATGAACATGAAGGCCAGCAGCTTGCCCATGTCGGCCTGGAACTTCAGGTCTGAGAAGGCCCAGGTGGCGACGCCGACGGCCAGCGTGATGGCGGTGAAGATGGTCGCCGTGCCGACTTCCAGGATCGAGTGTTCGAGCGCCTTGACGATGTCCTCGCCGGCGGCCATGTGCATCTGCAGCCGGTTGTAGATGTAGAAGGCGTAATCGACGCCGATGCCGACGGCGAGCACCATCACCGGCAGGGTGGCGACGGTCAGCCCGATCTCCAGTTCCTTCATGAACCAATAGCCGATGAAGGTGCCGACGGTCAGCGGCAGGCAGCAGGCGAGCACGGCGCGGAAGTCGCGGTACACCATGGCCACCAGAATGACGATGGCGGCATAGACGTAGAGCAGCATCGGCAGTTCGCTGTGCTCGACCTCGTCGTTGACCGCCGCCAGAACACCGGCATTGCCGGAAGCGAGGCGGATGGTGACGCCATCAAGCGTGTTGGCGGCGCGGAAGTCCTTGACCTTGGCGATCACGCGATTGATCGTCGTCGCCTTGTGGTCGGTCAGGAACAGGTGCACCGCCGTCATGCTGCAGTCCTTCTTCATGTAGCCGCGCAGCCTTCCGATCTCGGTAGCCAGCGCCGCGTAGTTGGCCGGATCGATGGGCACCGCGTTCATCTTCGGATTGCCTTCGTTGTAGCCCTCGTTATAGGTGCGCAGCAGGCCGGAGAAGGAGATCGCCGAGAGCACGCCCTCGGTGTTCTGCAACTCCCAGACGAAGCGGTCCTGGTAGCCACCGAGCGCTACGTTGTCGCAGGATTCGGGCGGCGCCTCGAAGATCACCGTCAGCCAGTCGAGGCCGGTGTCGTAATTGTCGGAAATGGCCACCGCGTCGCGGTTGAAGCGCGCTTCCGGGCGCAGTTCCGGCGCCCCCGGCTGCAGCGTGCCGACGACGCGGTCGCTGCTCTGCCAGACCGACACGGCGAAGATCGCCGTCGTTGCCAGGATCACCAGCAGCGCGTTCTTCGGCTCGGCGACGCGGGCCAGCGAACGCAGCCAGCGCGCCCGCTTGTCGCGCTTGACCATCGCCTTGTCGGCGTAGGCCTTGTCGAACGTGAAGTAGGAGGCGGCGATGGGCAGCATCGCCAGGTTGGTGGTGATCTTGAAGAAAACGCCGAGCGAGGCGGTGATGGCCAGTTCGCGCACCATCGGGATAGGGATCAGGATCAGCGTGATGAAGGAGACGAAGGCGGTGACCAGGGCCAGAACCCCGGGGATCAGCAGACCGGAGAAGCTGGCACGGGCAGCTTGCTCGGTCGTCTTGCCGTGCGCCAGTTCGCGGACGATGAAATTGATCTGCTGCACACCGTGCGAGACACCGATGGCAAAGACGAGAAAGGGCACCAGCACGGCCAGCGGATCGAGACCGAAGCCGAGCAGGCGCAGCGCACCGAACTGCCAGACCAGCGAGGTGAAAGAGCAGATGATCGGCAGCAGCGTGAAGCGCAGCGAGTGGCAGTACCAATAGACGGCGAGCGCCGTCAGGACCAGCGCCACGGCGCAGAACTCCAGCACCGCGGCGGCGCCGTCGGCGATGTCGCCGACCTGTTTGGCAAAGCCGATGATCTGGATCTCGAAATCGCCATCCTCGAACTGGCTGCGCAACGCTTCGAGCTGGTGGTTGTAGGCGACGTAGTCGATCTGCTGGCCATCCTTGTCCACCTCGGCCAGTTCGGCGGTGATCATGGCGCTGGTCTGGTCGCGCGAGACCAGCGTGCCGACGAAGCCGCCCTGGCTGGCCGAGCGCTGGATGCCGGCGACGATCTCGGGATTCAGCTGTTCCGGCGTCACGGTGCCGGGAATCAGCGGGTCGGCACGAAAGCCCTCTTCGGTGATTTCGTTGACGAAGCTGTTCGGCGTCCACAAGGACTGCACGCCGAGGCGGTCGACGCCGGGCAGGTAGATCACCGCCTGGGTCACGTCATACAGGCGGCTCAGCCCGGCCTGCGTCCAGATGGTGTCCCTTTTCGCCTTGACGACAATGGTCAGGCGATTGGCGCCAAGGACATCGTTGCGGTATTTCTGGAAGGTCTCGATGTACTCGTGACCGCTCGGCATCTGTTTCTCGAAACCGGCCTCCATGCGCAACTGCAGGGCGAAATACCCCATCACTGCGGTGAATATCGCCAACCAGACCAGGAATGGCGTGCGGAAGCGGAAGCAGAAATCTTCCAGTCCCTTGAGCGTCCGGGTCAGCAGGCGGTCGACGTCGTCGACGCTGAAAAGGTTGATCATGCTCTGTTCTTCCGTGGGGAATTTTTATGTTCTTGTCGGGACGACGGGAGAGCGGCGAACCGCCCTCCCCTGCTGCACTCAGAAATTGCGCGAGACATAGGCTCCGAAGAAATCGCGATCCTTGTACACCTGATCGAAGACGCTCTTGCCACCCCAGAAGGTGGCGTAATTGACGCCGAACTGCCAGTTGGCCGGGTTCTGCGTGAAGTTCACGTAGATGTTGGCCGACTTGGCGCTCTCCATGAACAGCGCCCCGATGTTCGGCGTGCGACCGCTGACGGCATGGAAGAAATAGACGCCCGGCGTCACCTGCCAGCCCGGAATCAGCGTACCGTCATAGACCCAGCTGAAGTCCAGGTTGTAGCCCCAGGAGTTCTTGGTGCCGACTGCGCGCGGCGCGGCGGTGATGTCGGTCTCCTGACCCCAGCCCCAGACGCCGGCGCCAACCGGATCGCCGTTGTAGAAGCGCTTCAGGTCGGGATAGCGGACACCGACGACTTCGGCCAGCAGCGTCGCCGTCTGGGCGCCGCCGAGCAGCTTCAGGATGCCGCCGTAATCGCCCGGCGTCATGCTCAGGATGCCGGTCAGGTGGAACTGGAACTTCTTCTCGTCGACGAAACAGTCACCGTTGTTGCCGGCGCAGCCGAGATTGGGATTCAGCGACACGGCATCCTTCGGCCGGTAGGAGAGTTCGGTGCCGATGGCCCAGTCGCCGAGCGGGAAGTTGGCGCTGACACCGAACATCTTGCGGTCCTCCGGGAAGACCCAAGCCGGCCCGGTGGCCAGGTTCAGCTGCGGCCCCTTCTCGTGGTAGCGCATGCCGTACAGCCCGAGGTTCAGCTGCGTGCCTTCCGGCTGCCAGCGCACGGCGACGCCGTACTGGCCGGAGTTCCTGGCATCGTCCTTGCGGAAGCCGTAATCCTTGTAACCCTTGCCCAGACCGTTGACCGGCGACCAGTAGCTGCCGGTTGGCGGGAAGTAGGATTCGTTCCAGCGCCCCTGCACGTAGGCCTCGACGTTCACACCGCCGCCCAGGCCGGCGGCGAAGCTGACGATGGGCGCCGGCAGGAAGACCTCCTTGAGCTGGGTACCCGGTTGCGACAGACGCATGAAATCCATGGCGTTGACCTGATTGATGCCGCCGGGCAGGAACAGGCTCTCGCCCCAGCTGATCACCTGATTGCCGACACGCACGCGCGCCGTCTGCTCGCCGACCGAGAACTCCTTGCTGAGCCAGAAATCTAGCAGGCGGGCCTTGAACGACAGGTCGTCACTGGCCTCCGACGGTTGCGAGCGGCCGGTCGGATTGCCGGCACTGATGATGCCGGAATCGTGGGTGGCCGAGAAATCCTTCAGCCAGCTGACCCGCCCCATGAAGGTGATGCGCTCGGGAAACTTCAGCAGCAGTTCGTGCGAGCCCTTGAGGTAGGTCGTGAAGGCATCGCCTTTCTCGTAATTGAGGTTGCCCTGATCGCCGATGCCGGCCGTCGTCTCGATACAGGCCGACGGCGCACCGCGGCCGGTCGGCCCGGCGTTGCCGGTGAACATGCCGGCCGAATCGCGCGAGATCAGGCCACAGGAGGTGTTGCTGGCACGTACGCCGACACCGACAGTAACCGTGCTGTCGAAGGAGCCGCTGACGTTCTCGGTCTCGAAGGTGAATGCGGCGGCACTGCCGATGTAGCCGAGCAACGCGGCAGCGACGGTCTTCCTGAAAATGTGGTTCATGTAGATTCCCCCGTTATGCGTGGCCGGACGCTCAGCGTTCGCTGATGGCGCGCAGGTTGTCGGACGTGTAGAAGCCAGCCTTCAACTTGGGATCGTTGGCTTCGACGAACCAGCGCATGTCCTTGCCGGCGCCGAGCGAGCTCTGGTCGACCAGGTAGCGGTTATCGACCAGGTTGTACTGGACGAAAGCCGGGTTGTCGCAGCTGCCCGTTTCATAGACCGGAATGACGAAGCCCTCGCGCAGCTTCCACAGCTTGCCCTGGGCGTCGTAGTCCTCGGCGACGACGATGGCCCAGCTGTCCTCGTCAATGTAGAAGGTGCGTTTCGGCGCGACGTGACGGACGCCCGACTTGACGCTCGCCTCGACCACCCAGACACGGTGCAGCTCGTAGCGGCGGTTGGCGCTGGCGATGCCGTCATCCTTGGCAACATCGTTGAACTTGACGTTCGGGTCATACATGCCGAAGGCGTTGTAACCGACGATCAGCTCCTTCTTGCCGACCAGCTTCCAGTCGAAACGCTCGATGGTGCCGTTGAACATTCGCGGCTCGTCCATCGTGTACTGGTTCTCGAAACCGATCTGCGGCGCATCGTAGGCATAGGTCGGCATGCGGCGGACGCGACGCTGGCCGGGGAAGTAGTAGTAGACCTCGTTGGTCTTGTCCATGAAGTTGGTGATCGCCAGGGCCTGCCCGGCCAGCGCCGTCGGCGACTTGTAGGCGAAGTAGGTGAAGTACTCGACCGGCGGCAGCGTGGACAACTGGGTCGAGCCCTTCTTGCCCCACGGGAAGAAATAGGTCTGCGTCGACGTCGCGGCGATCCACTCGCTCGAACCAGCGCGCGGCGACAGCGCGGTGTACAGGGTCGGCCACTCGAAGCCGACACCGGCGTACTTCATCTTGACGTTCCACATCACCTCGGTGCCGGTCTTCGGAATGGCGAAAGGAATGCCCGGCACCGTCGCTTCCTGCAGGCTCCAGCCATCGGCACCAAGCTTGGCGCCGGTAACGTTCTTCTTCGTGTTCTCGGCAACGAAGTCCGGGTTGCTGCAGGTCCGCCGCGTCGGATAGACCTCCATCTTGTAGCCCTTGGCCTGCTTGATCTGCTGGATCTGGCCCGGCGACAGTTTGTCGGCGTATTTATCGACGTTACCCGCGTCAATGCTGTACAGCGGCTTGTCGCCCTGATGCTTGAAATGGGCGGCGCGGCTCTTGCCGTAGGACCAGCCGGGGGTGGCGGCGTCGCCGGGAGCCCAGGCGGGGATCGAGCCATCCTTGTTGGCGCCCTTTTCGGCACCAACCGGCGTCAATTCCTTGCCCAGCTTGGCGGCATCGGCCTCGCTGGCGGCATGAACACTGCCCTGGATGGCAAACAGGGCAGTCAGGACTGCGCCTACTTTACGCATTTTCATGATGTGAACCTCCTCGTTGGGTAAGGGCACGGCCCCCGCCGGCCCGGACTGCTTTATGGTGGAATCGAGTGTAGGAATCAGGGCTGCCGGCTCGTTATCAAAAATCGGCAAGTTTTTTGATCTGGATCAGGAGCCCCATGCGGCGGATGCATCCTGACCACCGCCAGCCCCTTCAGCGCGCCAGCAGTTGCTGCTCCAGTTCCTGCAGCAACTTCACCCGCAAGCCCGGGATATCGTCCGGCACCGAGGCGCGATAGCTTTTGACCTCGGCGGCCGTATAGGGCTGAAAGTCCGCGGGCACACTGCCACGGCCGATATTGACCATGACCCAGCTCAGCAACGCCGCCGTTTCCCCGTCGCTGAGCGGCGTATGCAGGGTGCCCGGAACCTGCGAGAGGTAGGCGCGGCCACCGGGAACGCGCAGGAAATGGCCGACCTCGTCGCGCATCGAGGGAATGCCGTTGGCCGGCGAACCGGTACCGTCGGCCTGGTGACAGCCCATGCAGTACAGGCGATAGTTCTTCTGCTCGCTGCCAGTCGCCGCGGCATTGCCGACAAGCGCGCAGGCAGCGAGGAGGAGCAGGCAGCGATGCAGCATGGTTCCGGCCTCAGTCCGTCTCGGCACGCCAGGCGCGCAGTTGCTTCGCCGTCGGCTTGCTGGCACGCAGCGCAGCGAAGTCCTCGGGCGAGAAGGGAACGTGCGCAGCCGGCAGTTCGGCGGCATTGAAGCTGCCCAGCACATGGTTGACCACGGCGGCCAGCTCGGCATCCGGCAGATGGGCCCAGGACGGCATCATGCCGGTGTAGGTAACGCCCTTGGAGACCATCTTGCCGGCCAGACCGGAGAGGACGATGCCGGGTACGTACTGGCGTACTGCCAGCCGCTTGCCGAGGGTGCCCTGCAACGGCGGTGCCAGGCCGTCGGCTCCAGCGCCGTCCGGCTGGTGGCAGGAGGCGCAGTTGGCGGCGTACACCGCCTTGCCGTCGGCAGCACCGGCCAGACCGGCGATCAATGCCAGCGCCAGGGGCAGCAGGCGACGACTCATGATTGCCCCTCTTCGAGACCGACGATGATCGACACCGTGCAGTGATAGTGACTGCTCTGGTTGGCCATGCACCAGTTGATGTCGTTGTGCACACCCATCCGGTAGCCCGGTCGTTCGCGAATGTTGGTGTTGCAGAAGCAGCGGCCGCAGGCAGTCTTGCCGCAGCAGTCGTTGTAACTGATCAGGTAGTCGCGACCGTCGGCCGGATTGTGGCAGGTGCCGACCCAGGACACGGCCGAGGGCGTGCTGCCTGGCGGGCAGGTGGTCATGGTGCCGCCGCAGCAGGAGCAGAGGAAGCCGTCAACGCTGCAGTGACGCCAGTAGTCACAATCGGTCTCGGTCGGCTCGCCCTTCTTCCTGCCGCCGCCATGCCCGCTGGCGGCATGGGCATTGGTGCGGTCGAAGGGCAGCACCGGCAGCGCAAAGGCGCCGGCAACCAGCAGCTTGCCGACACCGACCAGGAAGCCGCGGCGGCCGCTGGCCTGGGCCACCGTGCGTGTCCGGCGCTCGGTGTAGCGATCGAGGAGTTTGAGGAAATCCATGGCTTACCCCTTCTCCGGCTGGGCCTCGATGGCCTGCAGCTGGCGGTCGATATGTTCCTGCACCGAGGCGATGCCGCTTTCGTAGGCGGTCATCAGGCTTTCGACCTGCTCGCGGGAGTTGACCAGGCCCTTGGCGCGGACGAAGCCCTTGGCGTCGAGCAGGATGCAGTAGGGCAGCTTGGCGATCTTGTAGGTCATGCCCAGCGGCTGCGACAGCACGTAGGGGAAATCGCCGAGGCTGTACTTGTCGCGGAAAGCAGCATGTTCCGGACGCTCGCCGTCGGACGCCAGCACAACGTTCAGCCAGCGCCCTTCGCGGGCCTGCACCGAGCGGATGATCGGCAACAGCTTCTTGCACACCGGGCAGGTCGGCGACAGGAAGAACAGCAGCGTGCTCTTCTCGGCGGCCGCGCCGATGGTCAGCGCCTGACCTTCCCAGGTATTGACGGCGACCGGCGGGGCCAGCTCGCCGACCTTGGGACCATGATCCATCATCAGCGCCCCCATCGGCGCGACGCGCTCGTAGAGGATGCCGATCTGGCGGGACAGGGCGAGGATACAGACGCCCAATGCGACGACGACGATCCAGAGGACGACGACGGAAAGAACGAGCGGATCCATCATGATTGCAACTCCTTCAAAAGCGGTTGGTTGGCCAGCAGCTGGTTGGCTGCGGCATAGACGACGAGCAGGGCCAGGATGGCGCCAGCGACGCTGATGTAATCGACGGGACCAAGGCTGCGCGGCAGCTCGTCGGCGGCCGCCAGGGTGGTGATGGCGGCGAGGCCGACGTTGCGCCCGACCAGCGACCAGGAAATACGCTGGTTGCCGTTACCGCAGCCGCACTCGATTCGGCCCGCACCGCGCAGCAGCGCCAGGACGACGCCCCCTGTCGCGACAGCGAGCACGACCAGGGCGAGGACGACACCGAACGGGCGGGTCGCGTCGGGGATCAGCGCCAGGCCGGCGAGCAGTTCGAACACGGGAAAGCCGCGGGCGAAAACGGCGGCAAGCCGACCGTCGAGAAGACCGTAGTTCTCCACTGCGTAGCGAAACAGTTCGACATCGCGCAGCTTGCCGAGGGCTCCGGTGATCAGGATGATGCCGACGGCCGCCGCCGCCGCATGGACGACCACCGGATCGTTGAGGAAAGCGGCTTCGTGCATCTCAACGCACCTCCATGAAAATGGATGTCTCGCCGACCCCGGTCATCTTGGTTTGCACCGGATAGCCCTTGGCAATCCTGCGTGCCAGGATTTCGCCGCGCTCGACATTGAGCAGGTAGAGCAGCGGCGTCTCGCCCTGGCTGGCGACCAGCGAGATGGCGCCGTTCGACGGAATGCGGGCAACGCGCTTGCGGCTGTCCACATCGAAGGCCCAGACTTCTTTGGAAGGATTCTTGTGCGAACCCTCCGCCCCCTGGTCGTGCATGTTCACGTACAAGGTGCCGCTGGCCCGGTGCATCGTCGTCACCTGCATGCCGCCCGGCCGCCAGGCCTGCTTGCGGTCGCGGGCATCGAGCAGCGGCCACGGCACCTGGAAGACCGGCTGCTCGCCGGACAGGCCAACCTGATAGACATTGCCGTTGTAGGAGACGAAATAGCGTTCGTCGCCGCGCATTTCCGGATGCACGTAGATCGGATCCTTGTCCGGATCGAAGAAGCGGGCGCTGCGCTCGCGGTTCTTCGGCTGGCCGGCCTCGTCCAGCGTGATGGTAAGCAGCGTGCCGTCACCGCAGATGGTCGAGAAGCGATGGCCTTGTGACCACGCCTGGATCGACCAGCAGCCAGGCGTCGGCACCTCGGCGACGAATTTCCCCGCCTGCAGGTCGACGACGGTCACCGAGGTCGCCGGCGTCGCGTTCTGCACGTAGAGGAAACGTCCGTCGCTGCTCGGCACCAGCATGCTGCGATAAGAGGCCGCCTGTGCCTTCTTCGCCGGGATGTCGATTTCCGCCTTCAGCTCCAGCGTCTCGGCGTCATGCACCTCGACCACGTCGCTGCGCTTGCCGCGATAGAGTCGGGGGTAATAAGTCGTCGCCAGGTAGATGGACTTGCCATCGGCCGATACCGTGGTCAGTGCGCCATAGCCGCTGACCACCTGACCGAGGAAACGCCCGGCCTTGCCGTCGACGACGTGGATGCGCCCGTCGACCATGTGATTGAAGACGAAATCGGTGACATACAGCCGGTTGCCGTCCGGCGGCGTCAGCCGCTCGACGGCCATTTCCTCTTCCGGCAGGGGCGGCGGCCGCCCCGTCTGGCCGGTCGCGCTGGCGGATGCAAGGCAGGCCTGCACCAGCAAGGCGATCAGTATCTTGTTTTTTCGCATTGTCTGACCTCGCTCGACTCTGTTGAGAATGCGAGGTCAGTATCTGGCGGAGCCCCCTTCAGGCTGTATCAAGAATCGGCAAAAAGCGGCGCTCAGGAATGCAGGCGCTGCAGCGGCGTCTGCGACGGCAGTTCGCCGAACAGGCGGCGGTAGTCCTGGGCCAGTTGCGACAGGTGCCAGAAGCCCCAGCGCGCCGCCACGTCGCCGATGGATTCGCGCAACGGGTCGCGTGCCTTCAGGGCGCGGCGGAAACCGTTCAGGCGGATGGCTTTGAGGTAGTGCTGCGGCGAAATGCCGAACACCTCCAGAATCGCGTTCTGCAGTGTCCGCCGGGTGACGCCGACCTCGTCGCAGATGTCGGTGATGCTCAGCGCCGACTCCGGATGGGCGTCAAGATAGGAACGCACGCGGCGGACGATGCGCTCGCGGTTCGGACAGATGGCGGCAACATCTCCCCCCTGCCCGGCGCTGATGGTCTCGTTGATCAGCGCATAGAACTCTTCCGCCAGCTGCCTGAGGTTGGAAGGCTGCAGCAGATGCTCCGGGGCTTCCTGACCAATGTGGAAGGCGCGCAGAAGGAAATCGGCCAGCGCCCCGGTATGGCTGGGATCAATGGTCTTGGCACTGCGCAGCAGGTCCTGTTCCAGTTCGCGGTAGTCGACCTGCGGATCGTCGAGGCCGGCACACAATTCGCGCGGCGAAAAGACCGCCGCCACTAGGTCGAACACCTCCGGTGTGCGGATCTCGAACTCGGTACGGGGATCGAGCAGCGCCGCCGAGCGCGGACGCATGATGTCACCGCAGTGGTAACCATGGTCGGCCGGGCTGAGCACGGCGCCGATGGCAAAGACGCCGCTCGGCGTACAACCCTTCTGCAGGATGACGCGATTGCTCGTCTCGCGGATCAGGGTCAGTGCCGGCAACTGGATCTCCTGCAGCGAACCGGTGAACCGCCCGGCCGACAGCTGGTCGTAACGCTGCCCCCAGCGTGCGTAGGTCAGGGAGGAGGCCTGCTGGTCCACGTCGGCATTGTGGCTGACACGGCGGTGCACGGCGCCATGCCCCATGACGGATTCCATGATCAGGTTCATTTACGCCCTCCGTAATTAATTTCTCCTGCCGTAATGGATAACATATTAGTGAATGCGGCAAAATGGTCAACGGCGTTTTTCATTGCTTGGCGCAAATAACGAGGAAGCCTTCTGTCAGCAAAAATCCGGCCAGCTACCGCACAGCGCACGGAACATGCATGACGCATGGCCCGAATGGCACAAAGACGCCCGCCATTTCCGCATCTCCGGCGCTCACGAAGACGCGCCACGGCGACGGTGCATCGCGGGCAAAGCAACCGAGCGCTGTCGCAAAGGCACCACAATGAAGGCGCGCGCCTGGGTTTGCACCAAGACAAGGCAGGCGGTTCAGCAACCGCAAATGCAAAACGGGCATTCCCAGGGGAATGCCCGTCCGCGAAGACTGCCGGCCGCCATCGCCGGCCGCTCAGGTCACACCCGCTTGAACAACGGGCTGCGCACCTGCTGGGCGTCGGCGGCCGAGAAGAATTTCTCGGTGTAGATGTCGCGCTCGAACAGGCGGCCCTGCATCAGCGTCGTGATGCAGGCTTCGATCATCACCGGCGGGCCGCAGAGATAGGCCTTGTTGCCACGGAAGTCGTTGTCGAAATGGTGCTTGGCGGCTTCATGGACGAAGCCGCGGAAGCCCGTCCAGCCACTGTCGGCCGGTTCGTCGTTGAGGGCCGGCACATAGGTGAAGTTCGGGTATTTCGCGGCCAGGTCGACGAACTCCTGGTGGTAGTACAGCTCGCCCTGGTTGCGGGCGCCGTAGACCAGGGTGATCGGCAGTTCGCTGCCCTCTTCCAGCAGGTCGAGGATCATGGCCCGCGGGCTGGACAGGCCGGAACCGCCAGCCATGAACAAGGACGGCACATTGGCCGACTTGTGCACGAAGAAGCGGCCATAGGGTCCGGAGACGGTCACCGCGTCGCCGACCTTGAGTTCGTTGTGGATCCAGGTGGTGCCGGCACCGCCGGGGACGATGCGGATGTTCAGCTCGATCTCGTCGCCGGTCGACGGTGCGTTGGCCAGCGAGAAGGCGCGGTGCCCCATGTCGTTGGGCAGGTTGAAATTGACGTACTGGCCTGCCTGGAAATCGAGGGCTTCGTCGAGCTTGAGCCAGATGCCCTTGATCGTCGGCGTCAGGTCTTCGATGCGACTGACCACGCCCGGGAAGTCCTTGACCGGGATGTCGCGGGCGTCCTCGTCGATTTCCATCTCGACTTCGATCACCGTGTCGGCTTCGAGCGTGGCGCAGCAGGCCAGTGCCTTGCCCTCCTCGCGCTCGTAGTCCATCAGCGCGAAGCTGGAGGAATTCTGGTGGTCGACTTCGCCGTCGGTGATGCAGACCTTGCAGGTGGCGCAGTAGCCCTGGCCGCAGGCATGCGGCAGGTAGATACCGGCGCGCAGCGCGGCGTCGAGGATGGTCTGGCCGTCTTCGACCTCAATGCTGCGGCCGAGCGGCTCGATGGTCAGTTCGTAGCTCATGTTCTTGTCTCTGCGGGTGTGTGCGGGCTACCGGACGAACAACGGCCCGGTGCCCGGCTTGTTTTCAGTAGCCCGTGCCGGCGATGCCGTCGAGGCCCGGGGTGCGGAAACGGATCAGATCCTTGTGGCCGATGCCGTTCTCGGCCAGGGTCTTGTTGCGATCCGGCGTGAAGGGCGTGTTGCCGTTCTGCCAGATGGCCTTGTCCCAGTCGATGTGCTGCCAGTCCGGGTGGTAGCTGAAACAGGCGGCCATTTCTTCCAGCACCGCCGAGAACGGCGTTTCCGGCTTCATGGCCAGCACGAAGGGGCGCGAGAACATGCGGTGGCGCTCCCAGTTCACGTACAGCAACTGGCGGCCCTGGTAGTTCTCGACCGCATCGCGCGACTTGAACTCGTACGGAGCGAGGGTTTTCAATAGGGTCATGGCTGTCTCCTTTTAGTTCTTGGTCGCTTGTTCGCGCCAGGCGGCGAAGTTCTTCTGGTCCTCGGAGCCGTTGAAGTCGCCGAGGGCGCGCTTGTCGAGCTTCCAGTAGCCGAGCATGTCCTGGCCCGGCTTGAAGTCCGGCGCACTGGTATCGGTGCCATCCGGCTCGCAGTTGCCCTGCAGCACCTGGTGCGAGGAAATGAAGGTCTGGCTGTACTTCTCCGGCTCGTTGTCGAAGATTTCCTTGCAGTGGTCGGAGCAGGTGTGGAACTTCTCGCCGTTGTAGATCGATTCGCGGAAGCACATTTCCATCGGGTCGCCCGGCTCGTTGAACTTCATGGTGCTGACGCAGACCTGGCAGTTCATCGGCGCCGTCTGGTTGTTGAAGCGGTTGCCGGCCTTTTCCTGGGCGTCGAAGAATTCGAGCACCGGACGGTAGTACTGGTCGAAGGTGTTGGGGTACTTCTCGGACAGCCAGTCCATTTCGTCCGGCGTCGGAATCCAGGTGTGGAAGGGCGTTGCCTGCGGCTTCATGTAGAAGCCGATCCACGATTGGTGGGAGACGTGTTCCTTCTCCTCGATGGTCTGGCTGAAGCACTTCGGGATGGTGATGCCGTAGCGGGCCAGGTCCTTGAACAGGGCGCCGCCGTTTTCCTCGACGTACATTTCCCAGGCTTCCTTGAAGCTCATGATGCGCTTGGGCAGCATGTAATCCATCATCATGCCGACGGAAGCGAGCTTGCGGGTGCCGCGCCAGGTCCACTTGTCGATCCAGCGCTGGACGATGGGCAGGTTGTCCGGGTCCTGCTCGAGCATGAACTTGATGCATTCGAGGCCGAGCGTCATGTGGCGCGCCTCGTCGGACTGTGCCGAGAAGCCGACGGTCATCGCCGCCATGTCGCCGTTGTAGGCGGCGCCGGAGATGAAGGGCACGAACAGGATGTTGGTCAGCACGTATTCGAAGGCGAAGCCGATGGCGACCATGAATTCGAACGGGCCGGCAGTGATGGCGTCGTCGAAGAAGGACTTGCCGTCGGACAGGTACCACATGCGGGATTGCTGGTGGGCGAACTCGTCCATCCCGTTGTAGTACTTGTTGTAGTTGGAGATCGAGTGGATCTGCGTCTGGAAGTGGCGGTATTCATCGACCGCCTGCATCTGGCAGGCGACGCGCGGACCGGCGCCGTTCATCTGCCGGCCCATCATCGAGAAGCCGCGGGCGGCCATCAGCTCGAGCGGCGGGGTCGAGCCGAGGAAGAGCTTCAAAACGTTGATGTAGCGGGCGTCGGTGACCGACAGGTGGCCGTTGTTCTGGTTGAAGCCGTCGAGGATGGCGTACAGCTTGCGCTCCTTCTCGGCCTGGTACTTCCAGTAGGCGTCCATGGTCAGGCGGAAGGGGTCTTCCCACTTGTCCCAGTCGTGGATCTTGATGCCTTCGTAGGTGGTCTGCGGGAAGACGTCTTCCATCTTCTGGTAGGTCGTGTCCCAGGCCAGATCGCGGGTCATCAGGGCATAGCGCTCTTTGAGGCCGAGCTTCTTGGCAACTTTCATATCCATGGTGTTTGCTCCTTGTCGGCCGGAATCAGTTGTTCCAGCTCAGGGTGAATTCGTCGTCGGTCTCGTCGAGGTTGCCGGAGATGGTGATCAGGTGCAGTTGCAGTTCCTGCAGGTCGAACTCCCGGCCCATCTTTTCGCTGACCGTCTCGCGCTTGATGACCAGGCGGTTGGGCACGTCGATCTTCACCATCGACGGCTGGTCGTCGACCATGGCGTTCGGGTTGTCCTCGAGGATGGCCTCGACGATGCAGCGGGATTCGTCGTTTTTCTGGAAGGCGATGAAGGCGTTGGACATGTGAGGGCTTCCTTTACAGGGCGATGCCGGCCTTGGCGGCACGGGCGTTCAGGTTCTGGACAACTTCTTCCATGACGGCATCGGCCTCGGCGCCGAAGGCCAGCGTGGCGACCGGCTTCAGGGCGACGACGGCACGCTCGCGCCAGTGCCTGATCCACTCGGCCAGCCTGGCCTTGTTGTCGGCATTGTCGGCGGCGGTGGTCTTCAGCACCGAGTCCATCCACTTCGTCGTCTCGCCGAACCATTCACGCTGGAAGCGGGTCAGCATCGAGAAAACGGGGCTGTAGGCGGCATTCAGCTTGTCGTTGAAACGCTCGTAGATCAGCGGATAGAGCAGGCCTTCGAGGGCGAAATCCTGGGCGACCAGCACTTCGTACCAGTCCTTCTCGACCATCAAATCCTCGACGTAGCGGCGCAGTTCCTGCCATTCGGCACCTTCCAGCCAGGCCGTCTTGGCCTCGGCCAGGGCATCCAGGTCGTTGAAGGCGAGGCCGAGGCGGCTGACGTACTGGGCAACGCCGAGCTGATCCATGCTGGCGTAGCAGGCCGCCTGCGACATGGCGATGCCGTAGCTGTAGGAAGAGACATAGGCCTTGTTCAGGTTGGAGGCCCAGGCAACATGGCGCAGCGGCAGGAAGACCTTGAGGGCTTCTTCCTTGCCGGCAGCCGGATAGGCGGCGGCCAGACCCAGTTCGTCGACGAGGTCGAAATCGCCCTCGGCGATTTCCTGCATCTTGCCGCGCGCCAGCGTCCAGGCGCCGTAGTAGTACTGGCGCGGGTCCTTCAGCGCGTACCAGTCCTTCATCGTGATCGCCGTGCGGCGGGTGTCGAAGATGTCCCGTTCCGGCTCCCAGGTCGGGCGGTAGTGGTAGTTCTCCACCGGCTGCAGGTCCATCGTCGCTTCGATGTAGCGCGACGCCGGCTTGTCGGCGCCCATGCGCCGGGCCAGATGGCCAAAGGTCTGGCGCAGCGGGGTGATGCTGACCGTCCTCAAATCGATTGCCATTGCGTGTCTCCTCTTTTAATGCGAAGGCTGCGGCAGCGCGCAGCCGGATAGTTGAAATGCCTTAGCGGAAACGCTGATGCGTCGCCTGATGCAGGTTCCAGTTGAAATCGGCGTCGGCGGCATCGGCATCCGCCGGTTGCGGCTTGTCGCCGCTCAACAGCTCGACCTGGTTGGCCTGGCAGAACTCCTCGAAAGCCGCCTTGGGCATGACCAGCTCGGCCGCCACATCGGGATCGCCGACGGCGAACTCGAACTCGATCAAACCGTTGGGCAGGGTGCGCATGACGCGCACGAACTTGCGCGTGATGTCGAAATTGCCTTCTGCCATGTCGTCTCGCTCCTGTTCCTCGGACTGCCTTGCCGGCAGTTCTCTGATGGAGTCCATTAAAACTTTTACTAAGATATTAATGAATGGACGAAAGGGGAAATGACTTGTACTTTTCGTAACCTCGCTCCTCGAGTTGTCACGAAAAGCGATGGAAACCCAGCCTCATTACCAAACAGGGTAATCAGCCACATATAAGGGTAACCATGTAGCAAAATACCCCAATAATTTGTAGTATTACCCCGTTCTAGCCTTTGAGGCGACTCATGCACTCACTCCTGCCCGACTACCTCGACAAGCTGCGTTTTGATGCCCAGCAACTGGCAACGCTGCGCGCCTTGGGTGAGTATCGGGGCAAGCAGCAACTTTATGTTGCGCAGTCTCCCGAGGTGTTGAGCGATCTTCGCCAGGTGGCAGTTGTCGAGTCGACCGAATCCTCCAATCGCCTCGAAGGTGTGGTGGTTGCTGCCAACCGACTCAAGTCCTTGGTACTCAAGAACGCCACGCCCAAGAGCAGATCCGAGCAAGAGGTGGCCGGCTATCGCGATGCGCTGGGTCTCATCCACGAAAGCGGCGAGCAGATGCCATTCTCCGAGGGCACTGTCCTGCAGCTTCACGGCATTCTGTATCGTTACATGCCGCAGCAGGGCGGGCACTGGAAGGCGACCAACAACGACATCGTCGAGCGTCACCCCGATGGCCGCTCGCGCATCCGCTTCCGCCCGGTCGCTGCGCATCTCACGCCCATGGCGATGACCGACCTGATTGCACGCTACCGCACAGCGCTGGATCAGCACCTCGCCGACCCCCTCGTGCTGGTCCCGCTGGTCATCCTCGATTTTCTCTGCATCCACCCCTTCCCGGATGGCAACGGCCGCATGGCGCGGCTGCTGACCCTGCAGTTGCTCTACCACTTCGACTACGCGGTGGGCCGCTTCATCAGCCTGGAGCGCATCTTCGAAGAATCAAAAGAGAGCTACTACGAAACACTGGAAGCCAGTTCGCAGGGCTGGCATGGCGGTGCCCACGATATTGCACCGTGGCTGGACTATTTCTGGGGGACACTGCTGCGGGCATACAAGGAATTCGAGGAACGTGTCGGCACCATTGAACGTGGGCGCGGTGCCAAGGGTGAACGTGTGCGCGCCGAAATCCTCAAGAGAAACCTGCCGTTCTCGATTTCGGAAATTGAAGAGGCCTGCCCCGGCATCAGCCGCGACATGGTGCGTGTCGTCTTGCGGGCCATGAAAGCCGAAGGGTTGATTACCCCCACTGGCAAGGGGCGTTCTGCCAAGTGGGAACAGCTACCCAAAGCTATTGAGCAAGCCACCTCTGGCCAGTTCGACGCTGCCTGAAAAAGTGGAAGTCTCCGCCAGAGCAGCAGGCCGATACGGTCGCGTTAGTTCTCAAGCAAGCGGAATCGTAGTTGAACGAGTGGTCGAAATGGATTGCTGGCAAACCGGTCATTTGTGCTCAGCCAGCCGGAACTGGCTCGGCGGCGTGCCGGTGCGCTTGGTGAAGAAGCGCGAGAAATAGGCTGGGTCGGCAAAGCCCAGCTGGTAGCTGATCTCGCTGACCGGCACCGCCGAGAAGCGCAACAGCCGGCGCGCCTCCTGCAGCAGGCGCTCATGGACGATTTCCTTCGACGGCAGGTCGGCCATCCGCCGGCAGATGTCGTTGAGCCTTGCCTCGGTCACCGACAGGCGGCCGGCGTATTCGGACAGCGTCAGATGGTCGCGGAAATGCGCCTCGACCAGATCGCAGAACTGCAGGAACAGGCGCACGTCCTCGCTGCGCTCGCTGCGCGCCACAGCCGCCGGCTCATGCGCCAGCAGCAGGCGGCTGAGATGGATGAAGGCGCATTCGCCGAGCGCCCGCAGCAGCGCCGAATGCCCCTTGCCGTCGCCCTCGGCCTCGCGCTGCAACAGTTCGACGGTGCGCACCAGCGCCTCGAAATCGGCGGCGCTGGCCGCCGGCAGGCGCGACAGCTCGACGAACGCCGGCAGGCGCAGCAGCGTTTCCGGCCACTGGCCGGGCATGGCGCGATACCAGTCGCGCACCACCTCCTGGCGCACGGTCAGCACATGGCCGTCGGTATCCTCTTCCGAATAGAAGGCGTGCGGCAGCGTCGGCGGCGTGAAGATGAGCAGCGGCGCATCGCCGCAGTAGGCGACGTCGTCCAGATTCAGGCGGACGCTGCCGCGGGTCAGGATGTGCAGCTGGAAGAAGCAGTAATGCCGGTGCGGCGGCGTGTTGCGGCCGAAGAAATCGGCCAGCCGGCCGAAGGTCTCGTAGTGGATCTCGCACTCCGGGTCGCGCTGGTCGTAGACCCGGCCGATATGGATGTCGGGGATGGCCTGCAAGGGAGTTGCCGTCATTGCCGCGCTCCCTCCGAGCTTGCCGGCCGGGCCGGCCGGTTCATACGCTCTTCCATTGATTCAATTACTAACATGTTAGCCAGTCAACTGGTATCATTTCACCGAAATCGTCACCGCCAATGCCCGCCCCCACAACCGATCCGAGCGCCGCCATGTCACGCAAACTCGCCTACCGCAACCTGCCGCAGCTCTTCCTGAAAGCGCGCGAAGAGCTATTGTGTCACTTCCGCCCGATCATCACCCATTTCGGCCTGACCGAACAACAGTGGCGCATCCTGCGCGCCCTCGGCGAGAACGAACAGATGGAACCGCGGGAAATCTGCGAGACCTGCCACATCCTCAGTCCGAGCATGACCGGCGTGCTGTCGCGCATGGAGGAAATGGGCCTGATCACCCGCGAACGCATGGCCGGCGACCAGCGCCGCGTGCTGGTGCGGATGACGCCGAAAAGCGAGAAGCTGGTATCCGAACTCGGCCCGCTGATCGTCGAACAGTACCGGATCATCGAACAGGCCTTCGGCCCGGAACTGATCCAGCAGCTTTACGACGTGATGGACCGGGTCATCGCCGCCGAGCGCGCGCCGATCGCCCGCGTGCCGCTGCCGCCCAAGAAGGACTGGACGAGCATCACCGGCTGAAGCCGGGCCCTTGCGGCGCGAAGCCCCGGCTCAGCCCGGCTCGTTCAGGCCGTATTTCCTGATCTTGTCGTGCAGCGTCGTCTTGGCCACGGCCAGCGCTTCGGCGGCGCGGGCCAGGCTGCCGTGGCGACGTAGCGCGTCGGCGATCAGCGCCCGCTCGAAGGCCTCGACCGTTTCGGCCAGCGGGGTCGGCCCGGCAATGGCCTGGCCGAAGGGCGGCGAGCCGCTTTCGATGCCGAGCACGCAGCGGTCGGCGACGTTGCGCAGTTCGCGGACATTGCCCGGCCAGGCGTAGCCGACCAGCTGCTGGCTGCGCCCGGGCGGCGTCTCCGGCACCAGCCGCTGGTGGCGGGCGGCGGCCTGCAGCAGGAAATGTTCGAAGAGCAGCGGAATGTCCTCGCGCCGCTCGCGCAGCGCCGGCAGCTCCAGCGTCGCCACCGCCAGCCGGTAATAGAGGTCGCTGCGAAAACCGCCGCGGCCGGCCAGTTCGAGCAGGTCGGTCTTGGTCGCGGCGACGACGCGGCAGTCGATGGGAATCAGCGTGTTCGAGCCGAGGCGCTCCAGCGTTCGCTCCTGCAGCACGCGCAGCAGCTTGATCTGCATCGGCACCGGCATGCTCTCGATCTCGTCGAGGAACAGCGTGCCGCCGCTGGCATGCTCGATCTTGCCGATGCGCTTCCTGGCGGCGCCGGTATAGGCGCCGGCCTCATGGCCGAACAGTTCGCTGTCGAGCAGGGTTTCCGGCAGGCCGCCACAGTTGATGGCGACGAAATTGCCGTGCCGGCGCGGGCTGGCGTCGTGCAGGCAGCGGGCGACCAGTTCCTTGCCGGTGCCGGTCTCGCCGTGGATCAGCACGTCGGCGGCGCTGTCGGCCAGACCGGCGACCAGGGCGCGGACCTTCTGCATGCCCGGCGAACCGCCGATCATCCGGCTTTCCAGCTGGTCGCGCTGGGCCAGCTGGCGGCGCAGATCGCGCACTTCCAGCACCAGCCGGCGCTTTTCCAGCGCCCGGCGGACGACTTCGACCAGGTACTCGGGCGCGAACGGCTTCTGGATGAAGTCCTGCGCCCCGTCCTTCATCGCCTGCACGGCCATCGACACGTCGCCGTGGCCGGTGATCAGCACCACCGGCAGTTCCGGGTCGACGGCCAGGATTTCGCGCAGGAAGGCCATGCCGTCCATTTTCGGCAGGCGGATGTCGCTGACGACGACGCCGCGGAAGTCGCGGCCCAGCCGCCGCCGGGCCTGCTCGGCGCTGGCCACGCATTCGGCCGGGATGTCCTCCAGCTGCAGGGCCTGTTCGCAACCCAGTGCGACATCCGGGTCGTCCTCGATGATCAGTACTTTCAGCGCTTCACTCATGATCGGCAACCTCGTCGCAAAGGGGAATGTCCAGCGTGAAGACGGCGCCGCCGTCCGGGTGGTTGGCGCCGCTCAGCGTGCCGCCGAAATCGCCGACGATGCCGGCCGAGATGGCCAGCCCGAGGCCGAGGCCGGCGCCGGCCTGCTTGGTCGTGAAGAAGGGTTCGAACAGGTGGCCGAGCGCCGCCTCGTCGAGGCCCGGCCCGTGGTCGCGCACGGTCAGGCGGGCCTGGTCGCCGGCGACGGCGCAGCCGAGCTCGAGGCACGGCGCCGGCTGCCCTTCCATGGCATCGAGCGCGTTGCCGATCAGGTTGATCAGCACCTGTTCCAGCCGGTTCGGGTCGCACAGCGCCACCGGCCCGGGCGCCGGGCAATCGCGGCGGACTTCGACATTGTTCTGGCGCAGCCGTGGTTCGAGCAGGGCCAGCGAATTGTCCAGCGCCTGGGCGAGCGGCACCGGCTGGCGCTGGCCGCTCGACTTGCGGGCGAACGTGCGCAGCTGGCCGGTGATCAGGCCCATGCGGTCGACCAGCTGGGCGATGCGCTGCAGATTGGCGCGTGTCGTCTCGATATCGCCCCGCTCGAGAAAGCGCATGCCGTTGCCGGACAGCGTGCGCAGCGCCGCCAGCGGCTGATTCAGCTCGTGGGCAATGCCGGTCGACAACTGGCCGATGACCGCCAGCTTGCCGGCCTGCACCAGTTCATCCTGGGCGGCGCGCAAGGTGCGTTCGGCGCGGATGCGTTCGGCAACCTCGTCCTGCAGCTGCTGGTTGGCGTTCGACAGGTCGGCGGTGCGCGCATCCACCTTGCGCTCCAGCTCGTCGTGCGCCTGCTGCAGCGCCTCGCGGGCGGCCAGGCGATCCTTCAGATGACGCCGGCGTTCGTTGGCCATCAGGGCGAACATGAAGAGCAGCGCGGCGACGACGACGGCCACGGCGGCGCGGCTCTGCGCGATGTCGTCCACCTGTTCCAGATGCGACAGCACCGTCAGCGTCCACGGCGTGCCCGGCAAGGGCCGCGACTGAGCCAGGAAGCGGCCGGCCACCGGGTACACCGAAGCCATTTCCGGGCGCTCCTTGGCGATGCTGACCAGCCGGGCGCCGTGGCCCAATTCGCGCAGTTCCTTGATGCCGAGCGGCGTCAGCGCCCGCCGGTTGTACTGCTGGGTCTGGTCGAAGGCGCTTCGGGTCGCCTCGTCGAGCGGGCGCAGCGTGGTGAATTTCCAGTCGGCGACCGAGCCGAGGATGACGACGCCGTTCTCGTCGCTGACCATGGCCGGCGCCTCGACCGTCGTCCACGATTTCTCCAGCTGCTCCAGGCTGACCTTGATGACGGCGACGCCGAGCGTCTGGCGCTCGTCACTCAAGGTCGAAGCCAGGTAATAGCCGGGTTCGCCGCGCGTCGTGCCGACGCCGAAGAAGCGGCCGCTGCCGCTTTCCATCGCTTCGCGGAAATAGGGACGGAAGGCCAGGTTTTCGCCGACGAAGCTGTCGGCGCGCCGCCAGTTGCTGGCGGCGACGACGCGGCCGGTGGTATCGATCACGTAGATCGCCAGCGTGCCGGCCCTTTCGTTGAGCTGTTCGAGATAAGTATTGACCTGCGGCGCCAGCTGGTGGTCGCCCTGCGGCCCGAGCAGCGCCAGCACGTCGCGCTCGAGGCCGAGCGTGCCGGGCAGGAAGGCGTATTTGCCGATTTCCCTTTCCAGGCTGGCCGCGTAGAGCTCCAGCCGGTGCAGGCCGGTCGTCTGCAGTTCGGCCAGACCGAACTGCAGCGCCAGGCGGTGCGCGACGACGCCGCTCAATGCCAGCAGGGCGACGAGCAGGGTCAGGATCGGCAGGAAGCGCAGGCGACGGGGCATGGCAAGAGGCAGCTGGGAAGCGCCTATGTTAGAAGATTTCCGACAGCTGCTTGACGATCAGCACGGCGACGACGCCGAGGAAAGCCTTGCGGATGAAGCCGGCGCCATGCTTCAGCGCCAGCCGGGTGCCGAGATAGGAGCCGGCCAGATTGCAGACGGCCATGATCAGGCCGATCTCCCACAGCAGCGGTCCATGGCTGGCGAAGAAGGCGATGGCCGACAGGTTGGTGGCGAAGTTGATGACCTTGGCGCTGGCCGAGCCCTGCACGAAATCCATGCCGAACAGGCGGACGAAGCCGAAGATCAGGAAGCTGCCGGTACCCGGGCCGAAGAAGCCGTCGTAGAGGCCGATGACGCCGCCGAACAGGGCGCCTTTCCAGCGGTCGCGGCCGTCGATGACGCGCGTCACCTGCTGGCCGAGATCCTT
>WBUO01000246.1 GCA_008933675.1 Dechloromonas sp. | reverse complement strand
GTAGTCAGCCAACAGGCTGTCCAGTAACTCCTTGGGTACTGCTTTCTTTCCTACGGTCATCATCGCTCCTGGCAATGTGGCAGTTTCCTGCCGGGTGACCGTTTACACAAAAATTCTTACACGCTCGCTTTGAGAGGTCATTCAGTCTGTTGGGCGTATCGATGTTCAGCGCAAAAAATACCGGTCCGGTTGGCCACTCGACCCAGCCTACCCACCAGCCAACCTTTCCACTCCAGCCGGTCTTGGCCCGCAATATCCAATCACGACCTGCCTCATTCACCATCACGTCCTTGATGAGCCGCTGATGCTCGACCGGGAATGGCAGTTCATTACGATAGAGATGACGCAGGAACGATATTTGTTCATTTGCCGAAATTGCTAGGTCGCCTTCGACCCAGAAAGGTTTGCCGCCTCCCGCAACTGCGTTGCCATACGCAATCTTTCGCATGTACTCAGTCTCACGCGCATCGCCAAGCTGCCGAGCAAATCGTTCGTAGACCCAGACAGTCGAATTACGCATCGCGGAGCGTAGGTTTTGGTCCTCATTCCACGCCTCTATCGAACGCTTGATTCCATCCCAGGGAATTACCTGGAACTCATCACGCAGAATTCCGGCGTCAAGGGCAAACAGGCTGTGAGGTATCTTGAAGGTTGATGCCGGCGAGTAGCGACGACCCGCGCGCTCCGCGTTGTACACGAACGCCGCGTCCTTCCCATTGCGGTTGTCCACGACAACGATGGTGCCGTGTGCCTCGGCTGTAGCAAAGAAACTGGACCAGTCTGCACGCTCTTGTTGAGTAGGGGCGGCAAGCGTCCTAAACGCAAGGACAATTGATAGCGCAAAGAGAATTAGGCTACGTCGATTCATCGCACTAATTGTAGCCGTCTAGCCAAGCTTGAATGACTGGTCTGTACTTGATTGCAGCCGTGCAGCCTGAGAACTGTAACCGGCTGCAAAGGGTCGAAAGCCGCCCCAACCTCTTCCCTCAACCAATCTCCCGCAAATCCGCCACCGGGAGGCTCCCGAATCCATCGCTCAGCAGGTAGTCGACCGTGGCGCGCGCAGCGGTTTGCGGGGTGCTCAGGCGGCCTTCGGATTTGAGGGCGACGAATTTGTCCTTGAGCGGAAAGTCCTTGTCGGTGGTGGCGCGGATGCGGGTCTGCATGTCGGTGTCGATGACGCCGGGTGCCAGCGCGCAGATGCGCAGCCGGCGGCTGCCGTCGGCTGCGACGCAGCGGGCGTGGTGGTCGAGGGCGGCCTTGGTGGCGCCGTAGATGCTCCAGCCGGGATAGGGATTGCGGGCGGCACCACTGGAAACGTGCAGGATGCGCAGTTCGCCGGCATGGCGGCGGGCCAGCGCGGCGCTGAGCAGCAACGGGGCGCTGACGTTGATGGTGACGGCCGAGACGATCTCGCGCGGGTCCTGTCCTTCTGCGGCGGCCATCGGGCCGAGCACGCCGGCGTTGTTGATCAGCAGGAGCGGCCCTTCGGCGAGGAAGCCGGCCAGCTGACTGCCCTCCAGCCAGTCGTTCAGCGCTGCGTCGTCAGCCAGGTCGAGGCAGGCTTCGCTCAGCAGTTCGGGGTAGGCGGCGGCCAGTGCGCTGTTGGTCTGGCGGGCGATGCCCAGCAACGGGATGCGCCGGGCGAGCAGTTCGCCGGCAAGCGCGGCGCCCAGGCCGCGGCTGTGTCCGGTGAGGATGGCTTTCATGGGTTTGTCTCCGGCAGTTTGTCATTTGCCAGGCCGCGTGGACAAGGTCAGGCGGCGTCGGCCTGGGCTTCGACCGGCGCTCCGTCGAGCAGTTCGATGCTGCGCTGGATTCTGGTCATCGCCGTTTCGTCGTTCCAGGCGTCAACGCGGAGGAAGAGGTTGCGTGCCAGGTTGCGCATGCGCCAGGTGACTTCGCTGACGATCACCTGCATTTCGGCGAGCAGGCTGGCGTCGTGCAGATCGTCGCCGCTGAGTTCGTCGGTATTGAGGACGCCGGTGGCGCGCACTGATTTGGCGAATCCGTCGAGCAGTTCGAGCGCCTTGTCGCAGAGTTGATGCAGCAGGTCGCCGCGCTTCTGGGCGACGATCGTGCGTAGTTCGCCGCTGGCAGCTTCCAGTCGGCCGAGCATGGCTTGCGGTGTTTCCGACCCTTCCTGCGAGTCGGCGGAGACGCGGTGACCGAGCGGCTGCAGGGCGCCGATCAGTACGTCGCTGGTCTGCCGGTCGAATTCTTCCGGCACGATGCGCAGGGCCAGCGAGATACGCTCGCCGCTTTCCTCGCCGCGGTCGATCAGCGCCGCAGCCGCATCGGCCACGGCCACCCAGGCGGCAAGCCGGTGCTGCTCGCTGCTGGCAAGCTGGCCGGGGTAGCCGCTGCCGTCGCGGCGTTCGTGATGTTGCGCGACGCAGGCGCCAACGCCGACCGGCAGGTTGGTCAGGTCGCGGATCAGGATCTGGCCGACGTGTGGGTGGGTCGCCACGTGCTTCCATTCGCGCGGCGTGAGATGGCGCTGGGGATGCAGGTATTCCGGATTGACGTAGATTTCGCCGATGTCGTGCAGCGCCGAGGCGACCAGCGTCAACTGGGCGTCGTTGTTGGTGGCGTCAAGGCGGGCGGCAATGCCGGCGCAGATGGCGGCGACGATCTGCGCCCGCCGGAAGCTTTCCGGATCGCCCTTGCGCACGCAGGTGAGCAGCAGGCAGAGCGGCGGCGGAATGTGCAGCGATTTGCCGTCGCGCAGGATGCCGCGGGCGATCCTGCCGCCGGCGATGTGCTTGAGCGCGGGGTATTGCTCGATCAGGTCGAGGGCCCCCTGCATCAGTTCGCCGACCGTCACGCCATCATGCACGGAGAGCGAGCTTTCCAGCGGTGCCTTCAGCTTGCGCAGCAGCAGACGGTCCTGCATTTCGCGGGAAATCCTGGCACCGCGGGCCAGCAGCTTGAAACCGCTCTCGTCGTAGATGTCTTCGGTGGCGACAATCGCGTGCGTCTCGGAGAGATCGAGCAGTTTCTCGACGCAGTGCTGGTTCGACGAATAGCTGGTCATGGTGCCCTCCCGGTGTCGGGATGTCTCCAACAAAATTGGCAATGCGTGAATTAAACCACAGCTTGAAAGTGGTTTTGCCATTAATGACACATTGTTTTGGCATAACCATGGCAATTATAGGCGTGGAATGTTCCGGGAAAGGACTGGAGTCCTCCGTACGACCTCACCGTAGAGCGGAGCATTGCCCTGCTCCGCCCGTATAATTCGCCTCCCCGATCCGCCCGTCGCCCCCCCGGAATGCCATGCACCCTTCGCTGAAACTGCCTTTCCTTGCCCTGTCGACCACCCTTCTGCTTGCCGCCTGCGGCGAGCCCGAGGACACCCGTCCGGGACAGCCGGTGAAAACGCGGCAGAGTGCGTTCAAGGAGATCATCCGCAGCTTCGAGCCCATGGGGGTGATGCTGCGCGGCAATACTTTCAATGGCGACAAGTTCCTGGCCATGGCCTATGAGCTGATGGCCAGGCGCGATGCGCCGTGGGGACATTTCGCTGCGGGTACCGATTACCCGCCGACCAAGGCGACGCCGGAAGTCTGGCTGCAGACCGAGAAATTCGAACGGGAGCGCCTGGCTTTCATTGCGGCGACCGACGCCCTGCTGGTAGCCGCGCAGACCAGGGACCGCAAGCAGCTGGAGGCGCCCTATCAGGCGGTCTACCAGACCTGCCAGGATTGCCACCGGACCTTCAAGAAGCGCTGAGGGCGGGCGCCGGCGAGCCGGCACAACCGCCGGAACTCACCTGCCGAACAGGCGCTTGATCGCCTTGCGGCCGACGTTGCGCTTGAGGATGACTTTCCAGTCGTACAGGTGGAATGGCAGGCGCAGGTACCAGCTCAGGCGCCGGTCGATTGCCGCCAGGTAGAGACCGAGGAGTTTCTCGCGGCCGGCCCAGTGCAGCTTGTTGCAGACGCGGGTGAGGTCGGAGAGCCGCTTGCCGAGCGACAGCGGCTGGTTGTAGGCGTGGATCCGCCCGGTGTCGATCAGCGAGAAGATCGGCGTGCCGTCGGCGTCCTGACGGATCAGGAGATTGCCGCCGGAGAGATCGCGGAAATGGATGCCGCGACCGTGCAACTGCAGGAGAAACGCGCTCAGCAGCCGATAGGCATCGGCCTCGGCAATGCCGGCGTAGGCGGTTTCGCCACTGGCGAAGGCGAGCATCAGTTCGCGCACGGAGAATTCGGCGGCAACGTACTCGCAGATGTAGTAGTTCTGCTTCAGGCTGCGGTCGCCGATCCTTTCCCAGTAAGCCACGGGCGGCGCCGCATCCAGTCCGCGCCGGCGCAGGTCGCTGGTGCCGCTGAAGCTGCGCAGCGCCTTCGAAGGCTTGAAGCGGTCGAGGTACTGCTTGTGCAGATGCATCTTCACCGGTTGCTTGAGAACCAGCCGGGCGCCGGCCTGCCGCGGATCGTCGATGGTCCAGATGGCATTGCGCGCCTTGCGCAGCAGCGCCTCGCGCGGCGGCGCGGCGATGTGCTCCGGGTGTATCGCCTGCAGCAGGCAATCGGCCTCGGCCCGGTCGGCGGCAAGCACGATGCCTTGCCAGCCGGCGTCACGGAAGAAATAGTGGGTCTTGCCCGGGACATGACGGTCGATGACCAGCCCCGGCAGGAGGTCGGCCCCGGGTTGCAGGGCGACCTGCCGGTCGGCGTCCCAGCACAGCCAGAGCGGCGTTTCGCTGGCCAGGGTCGGGGCTTCACGCGGTGTGGTGCCGTCGCGCTCGATGAAGCGGGCGGCGGCCAGATCGGCGGCGCCGTAGAGATCGATCAGCGCGGCCGCCCGGCCGTTGATGGTCCACACGGCATGAACCAGTTGCCCGGCGGCGCGGAAGGCATGAACCTCCAGCCCCTGACCGGCATTCTGGCGCCCTTCGTAACGGGCGCCAGGCACCAGCCGGGCAAACGTGGCCAGCGCCGCCAGTGCCGGCCGCTTGCGGAAATCGGCCAGTTCGCCGGTAACTGAGGCGTAATGGGTAATGCGCTCGAGTTCCGGGTAGCGGAGCACGCCATCGTCCACCAAGCCTTCGCGATGACAGACCAGCGGACCCCACCAGGCACCTTCCAGCGCGCCGGAAGCGGCACAGAGAACCAGGTAACGGCTCAGGTAATCCGCCTGCTTTTCCTCGCCGGCAGGCAGTACGCGCTCGATGCGCGGCAAGGTCCAGAAGGCGGCCGGCGAAAACAGGCGCGGCACGCCGAAATCGGCACCGATGCGTTGCAGCAGCACCGCCTTCTTGAGCAGATTGAACTTGTGCAGCGCAGCGAGACGATGGCCGAGAATCTTGTGGTCATAGCGTTCCGGCTCGGTACAGCGCTCAGAGAACAGGTTGTCGGTATGGATGTCGGGAAGCTGACCGCGTTTCTGCAAGACGGCCAGATAGCCGACATTCCAAGGTGGCTCGAAATCGGTGATGCTGGGGCCGGCCAGCGTCAGGCCACGCGCCCGCACTTCCTGCCAGGCGATGTCCCAGAGTGCGAGAAAGCCGCGCAGGGTGTATCCGGCCCAGCGCTTGCGATTGACGGCCGAACAGACTTCGACCATGGCCACCCGCCGGCCGTAGCGCTCCAGCGTGGCGACGAGAAAATCGCGCCAGGCCTGGGTTGCCGGCAGGGACGGCATCTGGCGGGCGGCAACCAGCGGTTGCAGCAGGTGCAGGACGACGTGGAAGCCTTCGTCGAGCAGGGCGTCGAGCAGGCGGCTGGTGGGGCCGATGGCGTCGCCGTAAGAGTAGTCGAGGCGTACGTTGCGGATGCCGTTCTCACGCAGACAGGCGATGATCCAGGCGTCGATCGCCGGATCTTCCGCGGCGGCGACACCGACGCCGACGAAGTTCTCCGCCACGGTATGTCCGGCGGCCGGCAAGTGGGCGCCGCGGCAGGCAAAACCGCCGCCGATCACGTAGCCGGCCAGGGCGGCTGCCATCTGCAAGCGCGGGCTGCCCGCTGTCGGCTGGCTCATCTGCCCTCTCCGACGGCCGGCAGGCGGCCGGCAACGATGGCCGGCAGATCGACCCAGTCGGCATCACCGGGGATGCCGAGCATGCGCCGCATGTTCCGCGCCCGCAGGTATCTGCCGAGCGACCAGGGGTAAATGCGCAGGTCGGAAAAGTCGATCAGCCCGAAGCGGCCGTCCGGCGTGACGACGACATTGCCGATGTGCAGCGAACGGAAGTAGATCCCCTTGTCGTGCAGTTCG
>WBUO01000529.1 GCA_008933675.1 Dechloromonas sp. | reverse complement strand
ACGTTGTCGTCGGAGCTCACTACGACCACATCGGCTACGGTCAGCGATTTGCCATGGATCCCGCGGCCAAGGGAACTCTGCACCCCGGTGCGGACGACAATGCCTCCGGCGTGGCGTCCATGCTCGAACTGGCTCGAGCCGTGGCCCACGGACCCACCCTCAGGCGGGGGGTGCTCTTCGTCGCATTTGGGGGCGAAGAACATGGGCTCTTCGGATCGGCGGCGCTGCTCCAACGCTCCTCAGTAATCCCGGGCCGCCTGGCTGGAATGATCAACTTCGACATGGTGGGCCGCCTCCGCAACAACGAATTGTTCATCGCCGGACTGGAGAGCGCTCCGGCGCTGAGTACATCCGCGGAACTGGCCGCTCAGGCGGAGGGTCTCACCCTGCGGCGACTCACAGATTATCCCTACAACATGAGTGACCATGGCACGTTTCTCGATGCCGGAGTTCCCGCTCTGCTGTTCTTTACGGGCCTCCACAACGAGTACCATACGGCTTTGGATACAGCGGACACCTTGAATCCAGACGGTGCCCGTTTTGTGATAGCTGTCGCTTACGAAATCCTGCGTACTCTCGCGGACCAACCCGGCGAGATCGAATACGTGCCCGGCAAGGACCCTGCCATTCAGCGGAATTTGCGTGAGATCGCGTCCCCTTCCAATCCGTTTCAGCAGGAGTAGGTGTCTAGGGGAATGGCTAGGGTTCTACCAGTAGGGGGCGAAAGCTAGTAGTACTAACCAACCTCCATCGCTCGCGATTACCTTGAAAGCTGGCCCAAAACTCAATATCCTTTTGTTATCCCTGTTAGCGACGCGAAGATCACGTTTTGGTCATAGGCGTTGGCATCGCAACCCGGCATTACCAGTGCCGGGTTGGTTGAGTTCCGGTCCTGGAGGTCCACTTTTTTGGGCGTCCCTGCGATCGGGGATGGAATGGTGTTGACCATTCCCGGTGCCAATTCTGGAGATTCCGCCTTCTACCGGCGTCGTCTTCGAGTCCGGGCGTCGTAAAAAGAGCGAGGATTCCACCCCGGTGAGTAAGCACTTGCCGCGCGTGGACGATAAGAACAGAGCATGCAAGCCACGAAACGTCCGGCGATCAAGACTCGGGAACTGCCCCCACTAATCCTACATCCCCTGGCGGATGAAGGCTCACCGGAAAGTATGCTGGAGGGCTCCAGGGCGAACCTGATGCTGCACGGCCTGCTGCCGCATCGCAGCGGGGCGAATCGGTCGGACCGTTCGCGGCTGGCCTATACGCTGCACGTCGTCGACGGGACGGCCCGCTACCTCGACGACAACTGGCTGCGGCGGGCGC
>WBUO01000245.1 GCA_008933675.1 Dechloromonas sp. | reverse complement strand
CGTCGAAGCGGGCAAGAAAACCTGGGGCACCGGGCCGTTCATCACCGTCGACGCGGTGGTCACCGCCGCCGCCCGCCAGCGGCGCTCGTCGTAGTAGTCTCGCAGCGGCAGGAAGCTGACGCGCGCTTTCGTCGCTTCGTCCAGCGTCAGCGCGATCATGCTCGCCCGTTCTTCCCAACTGAACGGGTTCTTGGCGCTGCGCGCGGCGTGCGCCGAACCGAGCAGGACGATGACTTTTTCCGCACAGCCCAGCGCCTGCGCTAGTAGCGCCGCGTGGCCGTTGTGGAAGGGCTGGAAGCGGCCGATGACGACGGCGATGTCGAATTTCTCTTGGCTGTTCATGCTCGTTTCCTCAATCGTATTTGGCGGCAATCGGCATCTGCCGCCCGCTGCCGAAGGCGCGGCCGCGCAGGCGGAGGATGGGCGGGGCCTGGCGGCGCTTGTACTCGTTGCGGGCGATCAGCCGGCGGACGCGTGCGATCAGTGCCGGGCCGTCGGGGCCGGCGGCGAGCGTGGCGTAGTCGGCCTGCACGGCGGCGCGTTCGGCCGCGCCCAGGCGTTCGCCCTCGATCAGCACTTTCAGGATAGTGTCGAGCACCGGGTAAGGCGGCAGGCTGTCGCTGTCGCGCTGGTCGGGCGCCAGTTCGGCCGACGGTTCCTTGTCGATGATGGCGGTCGGGATCAACTCGCGCCCGGCTTCCGCATTGAGGTGGCGGCACAGCTCGAAGACCTCGGTCTTGTAGAGGTCGCCGATCAGGCCGAGGCCGCCGTTGGTGTCGCCGTAGAGCGTGCAGTAGCCGACCGAGATCTCGCTCTTGTTGCCGGTGGTCAGCAGCAGGTGGCCGTAGCGGTTGGACCAGGCCATGAGCACGGTGCCGCGCACGCGCGCCTGCAGGTTTTCCAGCGCCAGGCCGTGCAGCGGCTCGCCAAAGGCAGCGACGAAATCGGCCTCGTACTGGCCGACCAGCGCCTTGATCGGGTGCGTGTACAACTTGATGCCGAGGTTGGCGCACAGCGTCACCGAGTCATCGACGCTGCCGCTGCTGGAAAAGCGCGAGGGCAGCGTCACCGCGACGACGTTCTCCGGCCCGAGCGCTTCGGCGGCGAGCGCCAGGGTCAGCGCCGAGTCGATGCCGCCGGAGGAGCCGACCACCACCTGCTTGAAGCCGCAGCGGCGGGCGTAGTCGCGCAGGCCGAGGACGATCTGGCGGCGATAAAACTCCATCACCGGCAACCCGGCCGCCGCCACCGGCGGCAGCGGCGCGCCGTCGCCGGCGCGGAAGGCGACGCCGTCCCATTGCAGCGTGACTTGCGCCTCGACGAAACGCGGCGCCTCGAAGACCACGCCCGCCTCCGGCGTCACCGCGAAAGAGGCGCCGTCGTACACCAGCTGGTCATGACCGCCGATCTGGTTCACATAGACCAGCGGCAGCTTGTGGCGACGGCTGGCGGCGGCAAACAGGGCGTGCCGCTGCTCGCGCTTGCCGATGTTGGACGGGCTGGCGTTGATCGACACGACCAGATCCGGCGCCGCGTCGGCGAGGCGGCGGAAGGGATTGACCGCGTAATCGGCGCCGTCGTCGTTCCAGCCGTCCTCGCAGATCAGGAAGCCGACCTGGGCGCCGCCGACGCGCAGCACGCGGGCCACATCCGGCCCCGGCGCGAAATGGCGCGATTCGTCGAAGACGTTGTAGGTCGGCAGCAACTGCTTGGCGTAGCTCAGCACCACCTCGCCGTCGCGCAGCACCAGCAGGCTGTTGTGCAGGCGCTTGCCCGGCCCCGCGCGCCGGGTCGGCGCGCCGACCACCCAGCACAGGCCTGGCGTGGCGCGGCTGGCGGCGGCAAGTTCGGCGAGGCCGGCATCGACGCGGGCGAGGAATTCCGCCTCGTCGAGCAGGTCGCCCGGCCAATAGCCGGTCAGCGACAGCTCCGGAAAAATCACCATGCTGGCGCCGTCGACCGCAGCATTTTGCGCGGCGGCGCTCATCAGCGCGACATTGCCGGCGATGTCGCCGACGGTCGGGTTGATCTGGGCCAGCGACAGACGCAGCGCGCTCATGATCCACCGTCCTTGCGTCCGAACACCTGGCGCAGATAGGCGAGGAAGGTCTGGTCGTCGCACAGCGTCTTGCCCGGCGAATCCGAGAGCTTGGCCACCGGCTGGCCGTTGCAGGCGACGATCTTCATGACCACGTTGAGCGCGGCAAAGGGCGTGTCGTTGGACAGGTTGGTGCCGATGCCGTAGGAAGTCATGACGCGGCCGCGATAGCGCCGGAACAGCTCGACGGCACGCGGCAAATCCAGGCCGTCGGAGAAGACCAGGCGCTTGCTGCGCGGGTCGATATGCAGCTTGCGGTAGTGCGCCAGCGCCTTTTCCGCCCACTCGACCGGGTCGCCGGAATCGTGCCGCAGGCCGTCGAAAAGCTTGGCGAAGTAGAGGTCGAAGTCGCCGAGGAAGGCGTCCATGCCGACCACGTCGGTGAGCGCCACGCCGAGGTCGCCGCGATATTCCTGCACCCAGCCTTCGAGCGCCGCCTTCTGGAAATCGCGCAGGCGGAAGCCGAAGGACTGGTAGGCCTGCAGGTACTCGTGCGCCATGGTGCCGATCGGGGTCAGGCCCATTTCCTTGGCGAAGAGCACGTTCGAGGTGCCGCGGAAATTGACCGGCAGCTCGGCCGCCAGCGTGCGCACCACTTCCTCGTGCCAGGCACCGGAATAACGGCGGCGCAGGCCGAAATCGAAGAAGACGAAAGGCTCGTCGGCCGAGCACAGCTCATCGCTCAGGCAGCGGATGAAGTCGATCTTCTCGCGCAGGCGCTGGCGCGCCACCGTCAGCAGGTTTTCATCCACCGGCAGACGGCGGAAGTACAGCTCATTGACGATGTAGAGCACGAAAATCTCGAAGGCCATCACATGCACCAGCGGCCCGCGCGCGACGATCTCCAGCTTGTCGCCATTGACGCGCGTCTCGATGAAGCGGCGCTGGAAGCGGAAGACGGTGAGGAAATCGACGAAATCGCTCTTGATGAAACGCAGGCCGCGCAGATAGGCCAGCTCGTCGTCGGCGAAGGTCAGCGCGCAGAGCCGGTCCAGCTCCGCATCCACCGCCGGCTTCAGCTCGGCCAGCGGGAACAGCGGCGTGTTGCGGCAGACGAAGGCGTACTCGGCCTGGGCGCCGGGATGACTGTGCAGCAGCGCCTGCCACATGGTGAACTTGTAGAGGTCGTTCTCCAGCAAGCTGCGGACGACGGGTTTCTGTTCGATGCTGTCCATGATCGTTCTCCTTCTGTTACCGGGCGCCCGCACCGGGCGCGCCGGTCAGTTCTGCTGCAATAAAGGCAGGATGTCGGCCGAGGTGCTCAAACTCAGCCCGCGCTGCCGCATGTCCTCAAGAAATCCGGCGTACTGCGCTTCAAACCCGCCCACCGCGCTCATGCAATCGGTGAGCAACACCAGCCGCCCCAGTTCGCCAGCCGGCCAGTTCTCCACCACGTGCTCGACGGTGGCCCGCACGCAGTGGCTGCCTGCCTCGCCGGTGAACAACACCAGATCGGCCGCCGCCAGGCTGGCCAGGAAACCGGCGTTCAACTGGGTATCGGCATCGTCGGCATCCGGCACTTCGGCCTGGATGGCGCTGAAGTGCTCGGTCCACGGATTGCTGCCCTTGAACACCTTGGTCACCACGGCGGCGTTCGCCTCTTCCCAGTCGTTGTAGGCGGCGCGCACGGCGGCATGGACGCTGTGGCCCCAGGTGCCGATCTCGCAGTGCACCGGCCAGACCATGTGCACATACCGCCCGGCCGCCTCCAGCGCCTCCAGATAAGCCAGCACGCGCGGCAGCGCCTCAGCCCGGCGCGGCAGGAAACGCCCGGCGCGCACATCGGCCGCGCGAATCTGCGTAAACGCCCCGACCGCACTGCCGTCGCCCTGCCGCCAGAAGGTTGGATGCGCGATATCGACGCGTTGGTGGGCATCGAGCGTCACTGAAATATCGCTCAAACCGGCACCGCCGGCCCGGATCAATTCCGCCACCCGCAACAAATCCGCATCCGCCCCCGCCACCGGCAAAGCCGGCGCCTGCTGCACGCCGCCGATGACCGGGCAAGCCGCCGCCGGCAGATCGCAGAAATCGTTCTGCGGATCGATGATGACCAGATGAATACGCTGCTTCGCCATGATCGCTCTCCTTGGGTACAAGCGCTGGAACCAGCGCTTGAGTGCACTGTAGGTCAGTTAGTTTAATATTGCAACTAATTAACGGAAGGGAGGTATCCCGCCCGCTTCGATGCCTGGCGACGAATGACAAACGCGGAGTTTTCATGCGCTCCGGGTCATGCAGAAGTGATACGCTTCCGGCATCACATGAATCACTGCCGCGTTTGCCATGGATTTGATCACGCAAATAAACCGGCCATCGGCCATGACAATTGCCAGCCCTGGCTTTCGCCTCGCCACGTTGGCCAGCATCGATGGCATGCGACCGGCTTACATGGCGCAAGCGCCGCATATCCCGGTCACGCGCCATGTTTCACTGCCATCCATCCTCGGAAATATTCCGCCCGTTCGTTTCCTGAACCGCACTGACCTGCCATGTTCGGCTGAGCTGTTATCCAGGATGGATGGCGGGTTTCCAGAATACGCAGCGGATATGAAATCGACTTTAGGTTGGGCGTCATGAAGGCTTCCCTGCTGATAGTAGCCGCCGCTGTGCTAGCGGGATGCTCCGGCCCATACGACGATCTTGGCCAGGCTTTTGTTGCCAAGACTGAACCGAAGGGAACTAGCACGGACGTGCGAAGGCTCGTACTTGTAAGCACAAGGCATCGCGGCGCGCTCAGCTACGACCGGACCATGGCCGTGTCACTCACAGCGGACACAGTTGAGATAAGACCAAAGTTTCCCTTCTCGCTAATCGAGAAGGGTCTTGATCTTCCTGCATCGCAGGTTTCCGGATGTGCGATGACCTGCTTTGGCGTTCAAGATCAGCATGTCGATTTACTATTTGAAGAGCATGGTGCTGACATATCATTCGACGTGCCATCGCAATTCATAGACTGGTGTTGGAGAAACAACCTTCCGATGTTCTCCGGGGACAGCAAACGCGGCTGGCTCTATTCCGGTAGGCCCCTTCCTACCAAGACCGGCTACGTGCAAGTTGCGAAGGAGTCCTATGAGAAGCAAGCATATCGAGCGTGCCTTGGCTATTGAAGCGCTTTGCCGTACACGCGAGGACGCCTATGGCCTGACGCCCAACCCTGCGGTGCAGGGGACCTGGCGCATAAGGCCGCGCCAGGCCCCTGACCTTGAACGTTAGACCGCAATCTACCCCCGATGCCACAAGAGCCAAGTGACGATTGGACAAGAGTTGTAGACAGCAAGCTTCGCGCTCAACTCCTTAACACTGCCCAGACTGCATATGCAAATGCGTGCTCGCTCATTATCGATGCCAAAGTGCTGCTTGACGCACAGAGATATCCCCGTGCCGGCGCTCTCGCGATCCTTGCTGAAGAGGAGTATGCGAAGTCTTTTGTTCTCTGCATTTGTGCTCGTGACGGTCGCTGGGATTCTGCGATCTTCCGGGGGCTAGTCGATCACGGAGCTAAGCAAGCAATCTCACAAGGAATGCTGTTGTATTGGCAATGGTTGCAGACCAATCTTCAGCGCGTCGCAGAGCTAAACCGTTGTTCGATTATTGGTATTCGCCCATCGCTATTTCCATCGCAGCAGGAGTGGAACAGCATGGTTGATCAGACACGTAGCTCGCATATGAAAAAACGACAACGGGACAAGCTGAAACAGCGGTTCTTCTATGTTGGTGTCGGACGTGAAGGGCATGCAATACACCTGCCCGCGGCCATTTCAAGTAAGGTTGCATCGGAGTGTATTGATACGGCATGCACATTCAAATCGGTAATGGAGTTTTCACTTGCTGAGCAAATACCCCAATTTCACCCAATCGCGATCTAACCCGGCAGTGCAGGGGACGCTGTAGAAAAACTCTTTTTCAGCCCGATTTCCGGCAAAAAAATGGCGCAGGTTTTCTCTGCGCCATTTTGCTTTTCATGCATCTGAACTGGCCAACCGCTGCGTCCTGCTTGCTGGGATGGCGGTAATCCCCATGGACATCCCCCGCATCTTCAACATCACCGAAAGCGCCCACCGCATCCACAACCCGATCACCCCGGACAAGCTCGCCACGCTCGGCGCGGCCTTGCGGCTGGAGGCCGGGGCGCGGGTGCTTGATCTGGGCAGCGGTTCGGGGGAGATGCTGTG
>WBUO01000244.1 GCA_008933675.1 Dechloromonas sp. | reverse complement strand
CGGCAAGCCGGCCGGCACGATCAACATTCTGGTGTTGACCAACATCGCACTCAGCGACGCGGCGCTGGCCCGCGCGCTGATCACCGTCACCGAAGGCAAGACGGCGGCGCTCGAAGACCTCAGGGTGGAAAGCACCTACACCCCGGGCGTGCAGGCAACCGGTACCGGTACCGACAGCATCATCGTCGTTTCCGGCACGGCGGCGCCGCGCGCCACCTACACCGGCGGCCACAGCCGCATCGGCGAGCTGATCGGCAAGGCCTCCCACGCCGCGGTGATCGAGGCGCTGGGCAAGCAGAACGGCTATTTCCTGCCGGGTGCCAAACGCTTCCCCGATGCCGCCGGCGGCCCGGCCAAGGCGGATGGCGACCTGCGCATCGCCTTGCTCCATCTCGACCCGGTGCCCGGCGACATCGCCGGCAATCGCGCCCGCATCGAGGCCGGCATCCGCGCCGCGGCACGCCAGGGCGCCGACTGGGTGGTGACGCCGGAGCTGGCCGAAACCGGCTACAACTTTGTGAAGCGCGTCGGCACCGGCTGGATCGCGCCTTTCCCCGATGCCTGGATGCACACGCTGGCGGCGATTGCCCGCGACAACGGCATCGCGCTCTTTGTCGGCTTCGCCGAGCGCGAGAAGGGCAGCGGTACGCTGCACAACAGCGTTGCCGCCATCGACCGCGCCGGCACCATCCTCGGCGCCTATCGCAAGCAGCGCCCGGTCGGCCGTGCCGAGGCGTGGTCGGTGGCCGGCGGCGACGGCAAGCCGTTTACCGTCGACGGCATCCAGGTCGGCACGCTGATCTGCGCCGACGCCTGGCGGCCCGACACTGCCGCCCAGCTCGCCGGGCGTGGTGCGCAGATCCTGCTGTCGCCGGCCAACTGGCCGCCGGTCGAGGGCATGGGTCCGGGCGACGTCTGGGAACAGCGCAGCCGGGAAACCGGCCTGCCGCTGATCGCCGTCAATCGCGGCGGCAGGGAACCCGAACTGGATTTTTCGACCGGCGTCAGCGCCGTGTCGGTCGATGGCCAGCGGCTGTTCAGCTTCAGCGCGCCGGCCGGCGGCATTTTTTACGTGGACTGGGATCGCCGTCAGCGCTTCCGCGAAGTCCGTCCCTGAACCAGCGGGCCGTCGGCCGTACCGGGCGTCCCATTTCTCGAGGAGTAGCACAGCATGAACGCAGCCTTCCGTTTCGACGACTGGGAGACGCCCGCCCAGGACAGCCCGGCGACCGATACGACGGTCGACGCCGGAAATTCGCCAAAAACCGCGGTCGACCGCAACATTCCGGCGACGCCGTCGCTCGCCCCGATCAACGCCGCCGACAAACGCATCGTCAACGGCAAGGCCGACATCAACCAGCTCGCACCCTTCAAATACCCGTGGGCCTGGGAGTTCTTCCTCAAGGCCAACCGCAACCACTGGACGCCGCTCGAAATCAGCATGGCGCAGGACGTGCACGACTACCACCACAAGCTCAGCCTGGCCGAGCGCCACGTTTTCGAGAACGTGCTCGCCTACCTGACGACTTCCGACATTCTCGCCATGCGCAACATCGGCCTGGCGGTGATGGAGAAGATGAGCGCGCCCGAACTGCAGATCTACCAGGCCCGCCAGGTCTATGAGGAGGCGCTGCACACCTGGACCTACCAGCACTGCATCGAGAGCATCGGCCTCGACCAGCAGGAAATCTACAACCGTTACCGCGTCGTGCCGCAGATCCACGGCAAGATCGCGCTCGCCAACCGCCGGCTGGAAAAGGTGCTGCGCTCGGACTTCGACCTCACCGACCGCGCCAACCTGCACGAATTCGCGCTCTCCTACTTCTTCTTCGCGGTGATCTTCGAAGGCTGCTGGTTCTACAACGGCTTCACGCCGATCTTCGCGCTGCAACGGCGCGGCCTGATGAAGGGCGCCGCCGAGCAGCTGCAATACATCATGCGCGATGAAGTCCTGCACTGCGCCTTCGGCATCCGCGTCGTGCGCGAACTGTTGAAGGAAGAAAACCTGACGATCGACCCGCAGGCGCTACGCCAATTGTGGGACGAGGCTGAAGCCGCCGAACACGCCTACGCCGGCTACATCCTGCGCGATCCCATCCTCGGCTACAACGCCGACCTGCACGTGCAGCAGTTCCGCTTCATCGCCAACCGGCGGGCGAGGCAGGTCGGCGTCGAGGAACCTTTCCCCGGTGCCGAGAACGTCCTGCCCTGGCTCGACGAGCAGGCCAACCTGCGCAAGGAGAAGAATTTCTTCGAGACGCGGGTCACCGAGTACCAGACCGGCGGGGCGCTGGCCTGGGATTGACCATCAACCCAGTCGCCGCCCTGCGTGCGGACAGCCGGTTGCGTGAGCGCGTATTGCAACATCTGCTGGCACTCGATGCGGATGACCGCTATGGCCGCTTTGCGACACCGCTTGGTGACGCGGGCATTGCAGCCTATGTGAACCGCATCGATTTTGCCGGGGACCTGTGCTTCGCGACGCTGGAGGATGACGGCAGCCTGTCCGGGTTCATTCATCTGGCGCGGTCGGGCGATGTTGCGGAACTGGGCGCCAGCGTGGGTGCCGGTCGGCGTCGCCAGGGGCGAGCAAGGCGATTGTTTGCAGCCGCACTGGCCGAAGCCGGTCAGCTTGGCGTCAAGGAGGTCCTGCTTGCCGTCGGCCATCCCGCCGCCCGGCATATCTGTCGCGCTCTGGGTTATGCGCAGGTGGAGGGGATGGGGTATCCCAGAGTCAGGGTTCTGCTGACTGCAGCGCCAGCGGTATCGTGATGCCAGGCAAAGTGCGGGCTCAGCGCCCGAACACCAGTGCCTGACCACGGCATGCCGGGTACAGCCGGTTGTCGTGCCAGGCGATGTTGCCGGAAACGACCGTCGTCGCCACGCGGCTGCGGAAGCGGCGGCCGGCGAAGGGTGACCAGCCGCAACGGTTGAGTATGGGGTCGTCCGGCGCGCCGAAGGGACGGTCGGCGATCAGGGCCAGATCGGCCCAGTAGCCTTCGCGCAGGTAGCCGCGCTCGACGATGCCGAAGAGGTCGGCGACGCGGTGGCTGGTCTTGGCGACCAGCGTCGGCAGGTCGATGATGCCATCGTGCACCAGTCCCATCAGGCCGGGCAGGGCATGCTGGACGAGCGGCAGGCCGGATGGGGCGGAGAAATAGGGGCGTGCCTTTTCTTCCCAGGTATGTGGCGCATGGTCGGTGCCGATGACGTCGAGACGGTTGCTGCTGAGCGCCGCGCGCAGCGCATCGCGGTCGGCCTGCGTCTTGACCGCCGGATTGCATTTCAGGTGGCTGCCCAGTCGGGCGTAGTCATGGTCGTCGAAGAGCAGGTGGTGGACGCAGACTTCGGCCGTGATGCGCTTTTCGGCGGGTGGTTTGTCTTCAAACAGCGCCAGTTCGCACGCCGTCGAAATGTGCAGTACATGCAGGCGGGTGCCGTGTTTGCGGGCCAGATCGACGGCCAGCGACGAGGATTTGTAGCAGGCCGCGGCGTCGCGGATCAGCGGATGCGCCCACATCGGTACGGCGTTGCCGTGGATGGCTCGCCATTTTTCCTCGTTCGCCCGGATCGACGGTGTGTCTTCGCAATGCGCGATCAGGATGGTCGGCGCGCAGGCAAACAGACGGTCCAGCACCGCCGGGTCGTCCACCAGCATGTTGCCGGTGGAGGCGCCCATGAAGACCTTGATGCCGGCCACCTCGCGCGGATCAACGGCGGCCACGGTGTCGAGGTTGTCGCTCGAGACGCCGAAATGGAAGGCGTAATTGGCCAGCGAGTCGCGGGCGGCAATCACTTTCTTGTCAGCCAGAGCCGCCATTCTCAGGGTCGGCGGACTGGTATTCGGCATATCCATGAAGCTGGTGATGCCGCCGGCGACAGCTGCCGCCGATTCGCTGGCGATGCAGCCCTTGTGGGTCAGCCCGGCTCACGGAAATGCACCTGGTCGTCGATCATCCCGGGCAGCAGCCACTGGCCGGCAGCGTCGATTTCCTGGTCGGCCCTGGCGACGATGCTTGTGGCGATTTTGTCGATGCGGCCGCCGCGGACCAGCAGGTCGGCCGCGAAGACTTCGCCTTCATTGACCAGGCGGGCGTTGCGGATGAGCAGCGTGGACATCGTCAGAACTCGTTCTGCAGACGTTTGTATCCCTGCACCAGTTCGTGATTGGTGCGCACGACGTCTTCGGAAAACTCGGTGGCCGCCGCGCTGACGCGCGGAACCGTCGTGAGATCGGTCTGCGGCCCGATGCGCAGGGTCGACGAAACGTAGAAGCCGGGCGGCAGATCGGTGCCATCGACCACCGCGTTGTGGCGGACGACGCAGCCGTCGCCGATGCGGCAATTGAAGACAACGCTGTTGAAGCCGATGAAGACGTTGTTGCCGATGACGCAGGGGCCATGGACGATCGAGCGATGGGCAATCGAGGTGTGCTCGCCGATGTCGACCAGGGCGCCGGATTTGGAATGGATGACGACACCGTCCTGGATGTTGGAGTGGGCGCGGATGCGGATCGGCTCCAGGTCGCCGGCGGCATCGACTTCGTCGGCACGGATCACGGCGTAGGGGCCGACGAAGACATTCTCTTCGATGATGACCTTGCCGCAAACGATGGCGGTCTGGTCGACGTAGGCGGATTCGTGGATCTGCGGCAGATCGCCGCGCGGGTTCTTGCGGATCATGGTTCAGACTCGGAGGGGATTGGCAATGCGCTCGCCGCGCGTGAGCTTGTCGAACAGATCGGGGTCGGGCCAGTCGTTGCGGATGGCATCGGAAAACGCGATGTCGTCGAGCGCGATCGGGCCCATGCGCGGGTTGATCGCATCCTCGCGGAAGCACTGGGCGTAGCCGGTTTCGGTTTCATGGACGATGACAGAATGCAGGCGCACGTCGGCCTCACCGTTGCGCAGCTCGGTCAGCCAGAGCAGGCGGTCGATCAGCACGAAAAAAAGCCGCGAGAATTGCTCGGCGCTGGGCGACACGGGAATCACGATCCAGCGCTCGGAGAAGCGCTGACAGGTGGCGATGTAGTCCGGATCGTCGCCCGACCAGATGGCCACGGCGTGATCGAAGGCATCGATCAGCGTGCGCGGACCTTCTTTCAGCAGGCCGAAGTCGTAGACCATCTGCCCGTTATCGAGTGCATGGGCCTCGAGCAGCAGCTCGACCTTGTAGGAATGGCCATGTATGGAATGCGAACAACGCCGGGTGCTGCAACCGCGCACGATATGGGCGTTTTCGAAGCGGAACAGCTTGCGGATCAGCACGGCTTACCGGTCTCCCCGACATCGCGGGCGCCGCAGAACATGGTGAAGGCCTGTTCGATCATCGCCTGCGGAATGTCGCGGACGATGAAGACGAGGCGGCTGCGCTTGTCGTTGTAGGGTGCTGCCGCCGGCCAGTCGTCGAGCCGGGAATAGGGGTACATGACATGTTGCACGCACTGCACGACGCGCGGTTTGTGATCGCCGACGACATTGAGCAGACCCTTGATGCGCAGGATGCGGTCACCCATGGTGTCGAGCAGCGTCGCCACGGCATCGGCGAAGAAGACCCATTGCAGCGGTTCGTCGAAGGTCAGGGCAAAGCTGTAAACATGGGCGTCGTGCCGATCCACGTCATGGTGGTGATGATGCCCGTGTGCCTTGCGACGTTCCTCGCGCACCTTTTCCTCGGCCAGCCAGCCGGCAACATCGGGCGCCTTGCTGCCCGGATCGTAAAGGCCGCAATCGGTCAGCGAAGCGACGGCGATTTCGCCGCGCCGGACATGGAGCTGGGCGGCAGCGGGATTGAGCCGGCTCAGCGCGCGGCTGACGTCGGCCAGCTGCTCGGGCGTCGCCAGGTCGCATTTGCTGAGCAGCAGCCGGTCGGCCATCGCTACCTGTTTGACCGGTTCCGGGTGGTTGGCCAATTGCTGCAATACATGGGTGCTGTCGACGACGGTGACGACGCCGTCGGTGCGAAAGCGCTCGGCGACGAAAAAGTCCTCCATCAGCGTGAAGATCACCGGCGCCGGGTCGGCCAGACCGGTGGTTTCGATGATGACGCGGTTGATCGGGGCGATTTCGCGGCGCAGGCAGCGCATGAACAGTTCGCTGAGGCTGCGCGTCAGATCGCCGCGCACCGTGCAGCAGATGCAGCCGGAATCGAGCAGGATCAGGTCTTCGTCGATCTTGGTCACCAGATGATGGTCAACGGCGACGCTGCCGAATTCGTTGATCAGCACGGCGGCATTGGCCATCTCGGGCTGGCCGAGCAGGTGGTTGAGCAGGGTGGTCT
>WBUO01000243.1 GCA_008933675.1 Dechloromonas sp. | reverse complement strand
GGCCATTACCCTTCATGCAGAAGCTGCTGGCCGGCCCGCTCAAGGCGGTGGTCGCCAATGGCGCGCGCAAGCAGGTGGCCAGGAAGGCGCGGCCCGGGCACTACCCGGCGCCCTACGCGATCATCGACCTGTGGCAGAAGCACGGCGGCAATGCGCTGGCGGCGCCGGAAGTGCTCGACCGCATCATCGCTTCGCCGACAGCAAAGAACCTGCTGCGCGTCTTCCGCCTGCAGGAACGGCTGAAAAGCTTCGGCAAGGACGGTGACTTCGTGGCGAAGCACGTGCACGTCATCGGCGCTGGCGTCATGGGCGGCGACATCGCCGCCTGGTGTGCACTGCGCGGCCTGACGGTGACGCTGCAGGATCAGGATCTCGAACGCATCGCGCCGGCCATCCGGCGTGCCAATGTGCTGTTCGGCAAGAAGCTGCGCGAGCCGCTCAAGGTGCGTGCCGCCTTCGACCGCCTGATTCCCGATCCGGCCGGTGCCGGTGTCGCCCACGCCGACGTGGTCATTGAAGCCATCTTCGAGAATGTCGAGGCCAAGCATGCGTTGTTCCGCTCGCTGGAGCCACGCATGAAAGCAGGCGCCATCCTGGCCAGCAATACCTCCAGCCTCCGGCTCGAGGATTTGAGCAGCGTGCTGGCGCGGCCGGAACGGCTGGTCGGCATCCACTTCTTCAATCCGGTGGCGATGATGCCCCTGGTCGAAGTGGTTGAGGCCGACGGCGCCGATCCGGCGATGGTTCGTGCCGCCTGTGCCTTCGTCAAGCAGATCGACAAGCTGCCGCTGCCGGTGAAGAGCGCCCCCGGTTTCCTGGTCAATGCCGTGCTGGCCCCTTACATGCTGGCGGCGATGCGTGCTGTCGACGAAGGCATTGCGCCGGAGGTCGTGGACGAAGCCATGCTCGCCTTCGGCATGCCGATGGGGCCGATCGAACTGGTCGATACCGTCGGCCTGGATATCGCCATGGCGGCCGGGAAACAGCTGGCCGACGGCGCCGATGCGCCGCACTGCCTGCAGCAGCGGGTGGCGCAGGGACAGCTCGGCAAGAAGAGCGGGCGTGGTTTCTATGACTGGTCGGCTGGGCATGCCGCCAAGGCGGCTGTCAGTGGCGTTCCGGCTGGCCTTGCCGAGCGCCTGGTCTGCCCGCTGGTCGAGCGTACTGCCCGGCTGGTCGCCGATGGCGTGGTTGCCGATGGCGATCTGGCCGATGCCGGAGTCATCTTCGGCACCGGTTTCGCACCGTTTACCGGGGGGCCGCTCAATTCACAAAAGAGCCATCAGGTCCGTGTTGCAGATTCCCAACAAAGGAGGTCGTTTCGATAATTCATACGGAATTTCAAACAGCTGTTTGAGATTTAATCGTAACCGCAGCAAGGGATAGCCATCCCACTCATAAACATAAACGGAGACAAACCAATGCAAAAACTCATCAAGCCGCGCCTCATTCCAGCGTTATTGGCCATCGCCTTTTCCGGTAGTGCCGCCGCTGCCGGCTTCCAGTTGCAGAACCAGAGCGGTTCCGCCAACGGGAATGCTTTCGCCGGGGCCGCTGCGGCCGCCGAGGATGCCTCGACGATCTTCTTCAATCCGGCAGGCATGACCTATTTGCCGCGCGGCCACAACATTTCGGTGTCGGGTACCGTGCTGCATCGCTCCATCAAGTTCAAGGACGAGGGATCGACCACCACGCCGGGTTTTGGTTTCGGCTCGTCCTTCCCGCTGCCGACCGGTGATGGCGGCGATGGCGGCGGTACCTCGCTGCTGCCGCATGGCTACTGGGCCTGGGGCGTCAATGACCGGATCAGCATCGGTCTCGGCATGGGGCCGACCTTCGGCAATACCACCGAATACAACGACGACTTCGTCGGCCGCAATGCCGGCTTCTTCTTCGAGATGAAGCAGTTCAACATCAATCCGTCGCTGGCCTTCAAGGTCAACGACATGGTCTCGCTCGGTGTCGGCATCAACTTCGCCCACAACGAATCGCACTTCAAGCAGGGTGTGCCGCTGGTGATGGCATTGGCCGGCTACCCGGAGAACAACTATCTCGATGTCAAGGGCGACGACTGGGCGGTCGGTTACAACCTCGGCGCCATGTTCCAGCTGACACCGACGACCCGACTGGGCCTGGCCTACCGTTCGCGGCTCGAATTCGAACTCGAGGGACGGCAACGCTGGGCGGTGGCCAGCCCGGGATTCGGCCCGGTGGCGCCGCTGGTCAATGCGGACGTCAAGGCCAAGCTGACGACGCCGGCCAATTTTTCCATCGCCTTGTCGCAGATGGTCGGCCAGAAATGGGAAATCCTCGGCGACCTGACCTGGACCGACTGGAGCGTCGTCGACACGCTCTACGTCAATAATCGCCAGACCGGTGTGCCGCTGCAGAAACTGACCTACAACTTCAAGGACACCTGGCGCGTCGGCCTGGGGGCCAACTACCAGTACAGCGACAGCATCAAACTGCGTTTCGGCATCGCTCATGACAAGACGCCCGTCAAATCGTCGGCCGATCGCACGATGACCCTGCCGGATGCCGACCGCACCTGGCTGTCGCTTGGCGCCAAGTTCCAGCTGAGCAAGGCGGCTTCGGTCGATGTCGGCTACACCCACATCTTCTTCGATACCGTGAAGACGAACCGGGCAGTGACGACCGGCTATCCGGGCGTCGAAACCCTGCGCCAGACCATTCGCGGCGAATTCAAGACCAGTGTCGACATCCTTTCTGCCCAACTCAACTACAACTTCTGATCCAGGCTTCCCTGCGTAACTTCGGCCCCGGTTCGTCCGGGGCTTTTTTTTGCACGGCCTGGCTCATCCGGCCTTCGCCGTGAACTCGCCGGCGTAGCGGAAAACCTGGCCGAACAGCGGATGCGTGATCCGGAAATCCATCCGGAAGCGGCTTTCGTCCAGGGCTTCCTCGACGATGCTGGTATGTCCCAGCACCAGCCATTCCGGGATGGGCAGCAGCAGGTGCCCGAGTTTCACGACAAATCTGACGCCCCGGTAATGGAGGCGGCCGTCTTCGACATGGGCCGCCATCTGCAGGCCGAGCAGCGGATTGACGAATTCGATCAGTTGATTGCCGCCGGCAGCGACCCAGAAACTGTTGAAGCGGATCACCCTGCCGTCCGGGTAAGTCATGCGCCGCCGCCAGTATTGCCGCTCGCCGACGACCTGCTTGTCGACGACCGTGGCGATCTGCCGGCCACCCCGGTCGACCAGGGCGCCGATGGCGTGCAGCAGGCTCAGGCAAGGCTGCATGAAGCGCGGATACTCGATGTCCATGTACCCGTCATCGATGGTTGTGCCGAAGCGGTAGTGCGTCTGCAGGGCCGGCGGCAACTGCTGCCAGTCGGCGCCGAGGGCGGTTTGCATCAGGCTTTTCATGATCCGGCTCCCGGAATGTGTTTGAAGACCATGAGCGCCACGACCATCACCATGGCGCCGAAGGCGGGAACGCCGAGCCAGAACCAGGTACGTGCCAGTCGCCAGTAGCGTGCCGGCAGGGCCTCTCCCGTTGCCAGCGCATGGGCGGCGATGTTCCGCATGCGGATCTGCAGCCAGACCACCGGCAGCCAGCAGGCACCGGCCAGAACGAACAGGCCCAGGCTGGCGGCAATCCACGGCGTGTGCAGCGGCAGTTCCAGCAGATGCACCATCCACAGGCCGCTGAGTGGCTGGAAGATGACCGTCGGCGTGGTGAATATCCAGTCGGCAAGAACGACGTGGCGATTGGTGACAGCGATGTGGGCGACATTGCCGCTGCGGTCGGCCATCCATTTGTAGAAGGCGCTGCCCAGGCCGGTGCCGAAGAGAAGCACCATGCTCAGAATGTGCAGCGTCTTGAGAAGCGTGTAGGTCATGGCGTACTCCCGGGGTTGGCGTGGGCGGAGAAAAGCAGGGCGGCGCTGACGGGTTGCAGACGGCGGCCGAGAAAATCGGCAAGCGGCTCGGCGCTGGCCCGGTAGCCGGCCCGCAGCATGCGCAGGTTCTCGGTGCGCAACATGGGATTGCAGTGATGACCGAGGCGGAACAGCGCCAGGGCCAGGCCGTACGGGATGTGCAGCACGGGCGCTCGCGGCTTGCCGAGCGCCTGGCGCATCCATTGCAGCCACTCGGCGAAGGTGAATGTGTCATCACCGACGATGTCCAGTGTCTGCCGGCCGGCGGGGGCGGCGAGGCAGTGCATGACGGTTGCCACGACGTCGCTGATGTGGACCGGCTGCAGGGCCTGCCGGCCGTCGCCGGGAACCGGCAGCAGCGGCAGCGCCGCCAGGCGCAGGAACAGTTCGGCACTCTTGCCGCCGCGCCCGTAGATCAGAGACGGACGCAACACGAACCAGTCCAGGTCAAGGCTGCGCAGGCAGTCGTCGGCCACGCGCTTGCTCCGGTGGTAGGCCGAGAATGCCGAATCGTCCGTGCCGAGTGCCGAGATCTGTATGACGCGGTGCACCCCGGCGGCTGAGCAGGCCCGGAACAGCGCCGATGGCGCTTCGCCATGCAGGGGTTGGAACTTGCCGGTCGCCGTTTCGCCGATGATGCCGACGCAGTTGATGACCGCGTCGACGCCCGACAGATGCGGCAGCCAGTCGGCCGGCGTCAGCATGCGCCGGAAATCGATGCCGTCGCGGCGCGTGGCGGGAATGACCTGATGTCCGGCTGCAGCCAGGGCCTGTGCGATGTTGCCGCCGATGAAGCCGCTGGCGCCGGTGAGCAGGATGTTCATGGCCGCCTCCCCGGCATGGGCGGGATGACGACGAAGCGCCCGAGACGCTTGCCGACCGCTGACAGGCCGACCAGCAAGCCGCTCAATGTGGCGATCAAGGTCAGGCGCAGGCTGTCCAGCGGATCGCTGAAATGCGCAAACAGGCCGACGACCAGTATCAGCAGCTGCGGGGCGATCAGCAGCATCACCTTCGTGTAGCTCTGCCAGAAGACGGCAGCCTGCTCATCAGGGCAGACCCGGCAGAGGACCTGGACGAGCGGGCGGGAAATCACGTGCATCGCGGCAAGGCTTGCCGCGATGCCGACGAGCAGTTCGGCAAGCAGGAAAAAGGCGGCGTTCATGGAAGACTCCGGATGGTTGATGGGAGCCTTCAGTCTCGCTTTCCGCTTGCGTCAAAGCTTCCGTTCCTATCGAAACGGAGCATTTTCCTGTTCCGGAATCATCATTCCGGAACGAATGCCGGCCCTGGGGGTGTCAGGTCACGCTGCCTGCCGCCGATTTGCCATGTCACCCTGAGGTGCTGCGGCAATGCAGCTTGCGGTACTGGCCGGGCGTCATTCCCTCGATTTCGCGGAATGCCTCGTAGAAATTCGACTGCGCAGTGAAGCCGCAGCTCAGCCCGACGGAAAGAACCGAAGCGGCAGGTTCGGCGCACAGCATGGCCTTTGCCGAGGCAATCCGCTGTTCCCGCAGATAGCGGGAGAAACTCTTGCCAAGCCGGGCATTCATCAGTTCCGACAGCTGGTGGGGACTGAGTCCGAGGTGCGCCGCCAGACCCGGCAGGTTCAGCCCGGCATCCAGATGGAGTTTTTCGCCCTGTATCAGTCTGTCCAGTTCAGTCAGTGCAGCAGCGCAGTCCACGTTGCCCAGGGTCGAGTTGGCATAAGCGGCCTGTGCCGATTCGCGAACTTCGTTGGCCAGTTGCGGCCGGATGCCGAGCACCGTCTGGACGAGCAGAAAGGCGAGGCCGATCGCGCTGGCGTAAAGACTGAAGAACAGCTTTTCCGCCAGGTTGGCCTGAACAAGACCAAGGACCGACACACCGAGGGCGATGGCGAAGACGGCCCCGAGCAGCAGCATTTCCAGATGGAAACGGGCCCGCTCGCCGCGCAGGGCATAGAGGCTGTAGGCCAGCCACAGCAGATAGGCGGCACCGATGCCGAAGGCCAGCGGCAGGGCGGTATGGCCGGGCAGCCCGGGGGCAAGGAGGACGGGCAGCGCATGCGCCAGCAGTGCCGGTGTCGGGGCGGCCAGTGGCAGGGGGCGCAGCAGCGGGCGGCTGAACAGGAAGAAGCTCGGGGCGACGACAAACAGTGCAGTCCGGTAAGGCCATGTCGCGCTCCAGTCCTGATCGAGATAGAGCTGGGCGAAATGCGCCAGCTGGAGCCCGCTCAAGGCCAGCAGCAGGATCAGGCCCATGATTCTCGACAGCCCCTGCTCGCGGTAGTGTTCGCTGCGGAAATGCGTCAAGGCAATGCTCAGCGCGCTGAAGATCGAGAAACCGGTGAACAGGATGGCCAGCGAAGTCATCGGTTTTGCGCCCCTTTTCCGGCCGGGGCGGGGGCCGGCTGCCGGACGTTTGCCG
>WBUO01000242.1 GCA_008933675.1 Dechloromonas sp. | reverse complement strand
CGCTCAGTCAACTTGATCCAGTATTCGAGCCGCCGTCACCGCCGGTGCCCGCGGCAATCTGATTTCGACCGCCAGCCCTGGCTGGAGCCGCGCAAAGGCCAGCGCTCCACGGTGCAGTCGGGCAACGGCGTCGGCGATGGCGAGGCCAAGGCCGTTGCCGGATGCACGCCGCGCTCGGTCCAAGCGCCCGAACGGGCGCAGCATCTCGGAGACCTCGCAATCGGATACGCCGGGACCGTCGTCGGCGACCGCCATCGTCAACGTGTCGGCCTGCTCGGTGACCGAAACATCGATACGAGCGTGCTCACCGGAGTATTTGAGCGCGTTCTCAATCAGGTTGGCGAGCGCACGCGCCAGCAGGTCGGCGTCACCGGCGACCAGCGCTTCTCGCGCTAAGCTCACAGAGATGTTGCGGCCGGAAGCCTCGATCTCTGCACGATAGGCATCCACCACCCGGTCAACGATCTCTGCCAGGTCGATAGGCTGAAATCGCGCGCGCGCGTTACCGGCATCAATCTCCGCTAGATCCAGCACCGCACTGAACAGCCGAAGCGCCTCGTCCAGCCCGGCCAACGCCTCACCCAGCGCCGCAGACCTGAGCTCTTCATCGTGCTGTGCCAACGCCAATTCAACAGAGTGCCTCACCCGCGTGAGCGGGGTGCGCAGGTCGTGGGCGACCTCCGCCGACACGCGACGGATCGTGGCTACCAGCGTGTCAATCCGATCGAGCATACGGTCGATGGCCAACGCGAGTTGATCAAGATCGGTGCGCGCATCGACCGGAGCGCCGGTCCGCGCCGAGAGATCGCCACGCTCGACTGCTCGGACGGTAACGTTGATCCGCTTCATCTGGCGCAGCGTCTGCCGCGTGGCGAAGAGGCCTGCGATGATGCCGAACACCAACGCGATTCCGCCAGCGGTCAGAATGGCCCCGAAAACAGCGTCGCGGATTGCTTCGCTTCGCTCCATATCCTCTCCAACGATGAGAAGGGATCCATCGGGAAGGCGTCGCGTCATCGCCAGCAGATGGACGCCCTCGACGCCGGGTTGCGGCGGAGGCTGGTCGATAAAGTGCCAACCGACCTTTCGCGGTACAATTTGGATGTCGCCGATCAGCGTGCGTCCATCTGGCCCAACTAAATAATACTCGGGCGACCCCGGCCGCTCGGCCTTCGCTCGAATTATTTCCAGTGCGCGATCAAGGCCTCCCCGTTGCGCTTCGAGGGCGATCACGTGCGACTCCAGCTCGATGCGATTTCGAGCCTCGCGCTCAACCACCCCGCGCGTTGCGATCCAGCCGCCGAGCGCGCCGGCGACCATGCTGATGACGAGCAGCAGCGCGTTGAGCGCAACAAGACGGGACACCGTCGAGCGCAACAGCCGGCTAATCACTCCAAGCGGCATAGCCTTCCCCACGCACGGTATGGATCAGGGGGGGATCGTCACCGCGATCGATCTTTGCCCGCAGCCGACTGATGTGGCTTTCGACGAGGTTCCTGCCAGGATCGAAACGGAACTTCCACACGGTCTCCAGCAGCATCAACCGCGTAAGCACGGCCGGCGAGTTCAGCATCAGTAGTTCGAGAAGCTGGAACTCGCGTGGGATTAGTTCGATGGGCGTGTTGCCTCTCCGCACCGTCCGAGCGAGACGGTCGAGTGTCAGATCGCCCAGCGAGAGGATGCTGGGCGGGCCGGCCGCCCGGCGCTGCAGCGCTTCAACGCGCGCGACCAGTTCGGCGATCGCGAACGGTTTGACAAGATAGTCGTCGGCTCCACCTTCAAGACCTTCGACTCGTTGGCCCACGGAGCCTAGCGCCGTGAGCATCAGCACGGGTGCTACGACTTGGCGACGGCGCAGCTCGGTGACAACCGATAGCCCATCCATCTCTGGCAGCATTCGGTCAACGATCAGCAACGCGTGAGCACCGCTCACGGCGCGATCAAGTCCGCTTTTTCCGTCGTCCTCCCAATCGACGGCGTGACCGCGAGCACGCAGCGCTTCAACAACGGCGCTCCCCGTGTCCTCGTCGTCCTCGATCAGTAGTAGGCGCATAATGCCCGAGGCATCTCCTCTGTTGTTTGCGCCGACCATAGCCGCGTGCGAGCAGTGCCGACAGTGCGCCAATGTCGTTTGCCGACGGCTGCGTTCGCACAAGAGTTCGATCGCCTTCTAGTGCAGAATGCCGCCAGCGGACCTTGTGAATCTACAAGGTGCCTTGCGGTCGGCGCCGATGCATGAGTGTCGCAGCTTTGGCGTGCCCGAGGAGGCATCGACCATGATCTCATTATGCATCAGGAGTTGAAGCAAAACTATGCGGACGGTGCTGTTATCGGGGTTGGCCACGCTGCTACTAGCCGCACCTGCTTGGGCGGCACCGGACTGGGCGAAGGTTGACGCCGCGCTGGGACGCCCCGGCGTCGAGCAGCCGGACGGAGTTCGTCGCTACGGATTTCCTCGCTCCGACCTGCGCGTTGTTCTGGATGGCGTATCGATAGAGCCTTCGCTGGCGCTCGGCTCCTGGGCCGCGTTTCAGCCTATGGGGGACGAAGTGATGGTAATGGGCGATCTTGTGCTCACGCACGAGGAAGTGAACCCTGTGATGACGCGCCTTTTGCAAGGTGGATACACCATCACCGCGCTCCACAATCACCTGCTGCGGTCCGCGCCCGGCACCATGTACATGCACATAGCTGCGCATGGCGATCCGGTAAGGCTGGCGGCGGCGCTGCGCCAAGCCATTTCCGCAAGCCGCACACCGATCTCTCCACCGTCTCTTGGAGCGGGAGCACCGTCTCGCCTCAATCTAAACTCCGATGCTCTGGACGAGCTGATGGGAGCCGAAGGCAGGGTCAATGGTGGCGTTCTGCAATACAGTATTCCCCGTGCGGAGCGGCTCATGGATGGCGGCATGGTGACGCCTCAATCAATGGGAACTGCGACCGCAATCAATTTTCAGCCCACCGGCGGCGGCAAGGCGGCGATCACGGGCGATTTCGTCCTCATCGCGAGCGAAGTAGACCGCGTCCTTCGAGCGCTTCGAGCGAACGACATCGAAGTCACAGCGCTTCACAACCATATGTTGAACGACGAGCCGCGCCTGTTCTTCCTGCACTTCTGGGCCAATGACGACGCGGCAAAGCTGGCGCGCGGTCTCCGCTCGGCACTCGACACAATGAACAATCGAAAAAACTAAGAATCGGACGACGGCCAGTCGGGCCGCGACCGCCGCCCGTTCATCCCCCGGCCCCGAAGGAAGTGGAACGGAACATGGCTAGCAAACGAACTCTCGTCATCGGAGCCAGCGCTGCTGTGTTGACGGTGGCAGGCGTGGCGCTCGCGGCGCAGCAGAACCATGAGGCGAACGAGAACCGCATTATCGGCGAGCATAGCGAGAAGGAAGTCGCACTCGACCAGGTGCCGGTGGCCGCGATGAACGCCGCGCGCACACGACTCGCGTCTGTCCGCGAAGCCGAGCTGGTAACCAGAAAGGCGGACGGCAGCACGCTCTACGAGATCGAAGGCAAGGATCAGGCTGGCAAGAACGTGGAGCTGTTCGTTACGCCGACAGGCCAAATCCTCGGGAATGAAAACGACAGCGATGAGGATGGCGACTGAACTCTCAGTCGTCTGAATGGGCCTGAATGGGGGTAAGGCCCATTCTTTGAAAACACCATCCGAGGATCAAATATGTTTAGGACTGTCGGTTATTGCATCGGAGCGTGTGTATCATCCGTCGTGCTCGCTGCTTCGAGTTATGCGCAAGAACAACCGATTCACACAAACGGCTCTGAACTCGTTGCAAGCTGTCGCGCCAACAACCCAGCGTGCGGCGCATACCTTCAAGGCGTGCTGGACATGATGATAGTGGCGCGGGGTAGCGAGTGTGGGGCGCCGCGTTACGATCGGAATAGATTGCGTTCAGCCTATCTGCGCTGGGCAGAAGACAACAGCTACTTCATGGACGTTCACATGGTTGCTGGCGCCGAACAAGCATTGGCTGAAGCTTGGCCTTGCGCGCCGCGACGATAGGAAGAAGTTGCATCATCCCAATCGCTCCACAGCGGCGCTCAGATAGGAATTGTTTCTGGCAGGTAGCTGGTATCACCGAACGGAGTAAGGAGTTCTGCTTGCCATTTGAAATCCGCCAGCTTTGTTATGCTATCGCCGCGGCGGACCATGGTAGTTTTTACAGAGCCGCCCGGGCACTTGATATTGAACAATCGACCCTCAGTCGCTCCATCTCGAAGTTGGAGCGCTCGATCGGAATGTCTATCTTCGAGCGGTCGCGGGCTGGGGTCAAAACGACGCTGGCCGGAGCCGCGTTCATTCGTGGCGCGCGACCAATGGTGGCAACGGCAGATAAGCTAGTCACCATGATGCTCGCAGCCGGCCAGGGCCGCGCTGGCGGTCTATTGCTCGGGTACAATAGCTCGGTCTCCGCCGGCAATCTCCGGGCGACCCTCATTAGCTGGCGCGAGGCGCATCCTGACGTCGAACTGGAATGCGTCGAGGCTGATCGCAGCGTTCTGCTCGCTGGGCTCGACACGGGCGAAATCGACGTAGCGATCCTGATGGGGACGCCCAGCCACAACGGATTTCGCTGCGAGCCGCTATGGAGCGAGCGGATGCTAGCCGCGTTGCCCGCCTCGCATCCGTTGGCTAGACGGGACATAATTCACTGGACGGATCTTCGGGGCGAGCACTTCCTTCTGCCCGCGGCCGATCCCGGCCCTGAAATCCGCGACATGTTGCTTGGCAGACTTCCAATCTCGGGCGGTAAGCCTGACATCCGAATGTCGCGGGCGAGCCGTGAGACCGTGCTGAGCATCCTCGGCGTCAACTCGGGTGTTACCATTGTCTGCGAGGGATCGACCGGAGCGACCTATCCTAGTGTCGTCTATCGGCCGATTCATGGCGAACAAGGACCGGCACTGACCGGATACTCGGGTTGCTGGCGAGACGACAATCGCAATCCAGCGTTGCGGCGCTTTCTTGGATTTATCAAGGCCCGCTATGCGCTCTCTTTTGATTTCTCGCCAAGATTCCAGTAAATTAGGCGGCCAGTCGGTGGAGTAAATTTTTGATGTCGCAAGGCAGGACCATCATCATCGTGCTTGTCACTTTGGTCATCGGCTTCGCAGGCGGCTTTGTCTTGCGGCCGGTCATCGCCCCCCTTAGCCAAACAGCCGTCGCCGTCAGTCCGGCCCCGGCCGCGCCGCAGCCGACCGCAGCGCGCGGGACGCAGTATTTTGCGGCCAATATCGACGAGGCTCGGCAGATCGTAGCAGCGTGTCGAGACGGTTCGGTGCGCGGTGATGAATGCGCCAACGCCGAGCAGGCAGTTATCGAGGCCGATAGCCGCGATCGCTTCAAGCGTTTCACCGGCAACTGAGAAGCCGGGAACCCCTTAACTGCCTTGCGCGCGGTGGCGACAAAAGCCGCGGTCGGTGTCCATGAAGCGCGCAAGCATAGGCGCCACCAGCTTTTCAGGCGGCATAGGTTGCTGGCCGGTCTCCGCCGCGAGCGCGGCGGCGTAGGCTACAAGATCGCGGTGGACCCCGGCGGGTAGCTCCACCGTCAGTTTGACAGGCCGATCGTCCACCAATGGCCCCAGCTTCAATTTCGTCATCGTGACGCTCCCAAAGGTTCGAGCACTAGGTCGCGGGTGATGACCACGCGCAGCGGATGGCCCGGCCGGATGGTAAGGGTCGGCTGCACGTTGAGCTGCCGCCGAACGATCTGCTGGCCGGTCTGATTGATCGTGTCCTGCGAGCCGCGCCGTAACGCGCGGGTCAAGTCATCCTCGCTGTCCGCGCCCAACTCGGCGCCGACGCCGAGCAGAGTCGAGACGGCCGCCGCCCTGAGCAGATTGCCCCAATGCTGATTCACGCGATCCTGTAGGCCGGCGAACCCAGCGCCGTCCGCGCCTGGCTGGCGCTCGAGAACGATCGAGCGCCCGTCCGGCATGATGAGCCGGTCCCAGGCGAGGAGAACACGGGTCTGCCCGGCGGTGATCTCGCTGTCGTATTCGCCGATCAGCCGGGCACCTTGCGGGATGAGCAAGATGCGGCCTGTCGGGCTGTCATAGACGTTCTGCGTAACCTGCGCCGTTATCTGGCCGGGAAGATCGGACCTGATCCCGGTGATGAGCGCGGCCGGGATGATGCTTCCGGCCTGCACGATGTTGGGCGACGGGGGTGCGATCAGCCGCTCCGCGCTCACCGTTCGCTGGTTCGAGGCTTGCGCCATGAAAGCGCGCCGGCCAGCTTGATCGCCCTGCGCTGCGCTCGCCTGCTGCGTTAGCTGCGCGGCTTGGTCGGGCAAGATCAGCGA
>WBUO01000241.1 GCA_008933675.1 Dechloromonas sp. | reverse complement strand
CTTCTTCCGCTACCGGGCCGGCTACCAGAAGATGGTGCGCAACGGCAGCAAGGTCATCGACGGCACCAGTTACTACAACTACGACCGGAAGACCTTCGGCTCGGCGATCAGCTGGGACATGCGGATCAACTGGGACATCCCGTCGCCGATCAAGCAACAGCCCTATGTTGCGGTCAGCATCGACAACGTGCTCAACCGGACCAATCCCATCGAGGATTCCGGTTCCTATCTGGTTTACGAAAAAGGCCGCCAATACTGGCTCGAAGTGGGTTTGAGGTTCTGAGATGACTGTTATCAACCGGATACGCATGACACTGCTGGCCGGCACCCTGCTGGCCGCCCTGCCCGCCGCGGCAACCGCCGGCGAAGCCTGCCAGGCGGCCGGCAACTGGGACATCCAGTGCCTGCGCCAGGCCTACGGCAAGCCGCTGGCCGCCTGGCCGGCACCCCAGGTCGAAGGTCAGGTCGCCTGGCGGGAGATGGCTTCGCTGCAGCCCCCCGACCTGCCGGCGACCTTGCCCTACCCGCTGCTCAAGCTCGGTATCCGGCTGTTCTTCGACCCGGCCCTGTCGGCCTCGGGCAAGATCGCCTGCGCCTCCTGCCACCGCCCGGAACATGCCTACGCCGATACGCTGGCCGTCACGCCGGGCCACGAGGGCCGGCTGGGACGACGCAATGCGCCGGCGCTGGTCGGCGTCGCCGGCGCCAGCAGCCTGTTCTGGGACGGCCGCTCGCCCAGCCTGGAGCATCAGGCGCTCGGCCCGATCGCCGATCCGGCCGAAATGGCGATGGAGCTCCGGCAGCTGCCGGCCAAGCTGGCGGCGATTCCCGGCTATGCCGAGGACTTCACTGCCGCCTGGGGCGACCCGGCGGTGACGCTGGAACGCATCCAGGCGACGCTGGCCGCCTACCAGCGCACGCTGGTCGCCGAGCGTACCGCCTTCGATGCCTTTATCGACGGCGACGGCAAGGCGCTGGACGATCAGCAACTGCTCGGCCTGCACCTGTTCCGCACCAAGGCCCGCTGCATGACCTGCCACTCCGGCCCGACGCTGAGCGACAACGAATTCCACAACCTGGGCCTGACCTATTTCGGCCGCAAATTCGAGGATCTCGGCCGTTACAACGTCACCGGCAGGAACGAGGATGTCGGCAAGTTCAAGACACCGACGCTGCGCAACGTGTCGCGTAGCGGCCCGTGGATGCACAACGGCCTGTTCAAGTCGCTGCGCGGCCTGGTCAATCTGTACAACGCCGGCATGGCGCGGCCGAAGCCGGCCAGCGAGGCACAGGCGAAGGACCCGCGCTTCCCGGTCACCTCCGATCTGCTCAAGCCGCTCAAGCTCGACGAACGCGAAGCGCAGGCACTCGACGCCTTCCTCAAGGTGCTCTGAGCGATGCGCCTGCGTCATCTCGTCTTCTGCCTGGCAGTTCTCCCGACCGTCGGCGCGGCGGCTGCAGCGACGCCGGAACATGCCCTGGCCGGCGTCGCCTCCTACCGCCTGGCCAACGGCTTCCGCCTCATCCTCGCCCCCTTCCCGGCTGCCGCGACGGCACGCGTCGAACTGCTGGTCAAGGTCGGCAGCAAGCAGGAGGGCCATGGCGAAACCGGCATGGCCCACCTGCTCGAACACATGCTGTTCAAGCGGGCCGGGCAGCGTGGCGACCTGAAGAGCGAACTGACGCGACTGGGCGCCACCTGGAACGGTACGACCAACAGCGAGCGGACCAATTATTTCGAGACCGTCGTGGCCGACCCGGAAAAGCTCGACGAGGTGCTGCGCATCGAGGCCGACCGCTTCATCCGGCCGGCCTTCACGGCCGACGATCTGGCCCGCGAAATGACTGTCGTCCGCAACGAACTGGAACGCAAGGACAACGATCCGGCCAGCCTGGTGATGCGCACCCTGCTCCGCCAGAGCTTTTTCTGGCACGGCTACGGCCGGCCGACCATCGGCGCTCGCAGCGACATCGAGAACGCCCCGTTCGCGGCGCTCCAGGCTTTTCATCGGCGCCACTACCGGCCGGACAATGCGGTGCTGATCGTTTCCGGCAAGTTCGACGAACAGCGCGTGCTCGCCCTCGCCGAACAGCTGTTCTCGGCGGCAAGCAATCCGCCGGAAGCACGGCCGGGCAACTGGACGCGCGAAGATGCCCAGGGCGCCGTCAGCCGCAGCGAGATCCGCCGGGAGAGCGGCATCCAGATGGCTGCCGTCGCCTGGAAGCTGCCCGGCATCGGCGACCGGCAGAGCATCGCCGTCGATCTGGCGATGGACGCCTTCTGCGCCGATAGCTGGGGCGATTTGCGCAAGACGCTGGTGCGGACGCGCCAGCTCGCCCTCGGCACCTCCTGCGGCGTGCAGGCCCTGCCCGACTACAGCCTGTTCGTCGCCACCGCAAATGGCGACCGCTCGGCCGATGTCGACGCCATGGCCGGCGCCCTGAAGGCCGCCATCGATGCCTTCGTCCGCCGCGGCCTGACGGGCGCCGAGCTGGAGCGCGTCCGTGCCAACCGGAAAATCGCCTTCGACCGGCTGTTCACCTCGCATGAAGTGCTTGCCGGCCGTCTCTCCGCCGGCGAGGCCGCCGGCGACTGGCGCCAGCCCTTCCGTCAGCAGGAGATCGTCGAAGCCCTGACGCTCGACGAGATCAATCGCGCCTTGCGCCACTGGCTGGCCGGAGTTCCGCCCAACGAGGCCGTGCTCCGCCATGCCCCGCCGCCGGCCAGCCCGGTAGCGCCAGCGCCCGATGGCAAGGCGCTGGTCAACGAACGCCAGTGGCCGGCGCCCAAACGGGCCGCCACGCCGCTGCCCGAATCCTTTGCCGAACTGGCCGGCGTGGTGCGCGAAATTCCGCTCGCCGACCCGGCCGCCCGGGCCAGCCTGCTGTCGCGCCGGACGCAGAACGGCCAGGCCTGGCTCAGCCTGGTCAACCTTTTCGGCAGTGCCGAATCACGACACGGTCGCCAGGCTGCCTGCTCCCTGGCCGGCAGCCTGCTGGCCCACGGCAGCGCCGGGATCGACCGGGAAAACCTGAGCGCCCGGCTGGAAAAGCTGCAGGCCAGAGTCAGCTTCAGCCTGGGCAGGATCGGCATCGCCGCCCCCACCGCCAATCTGGCAGCCGCCCTCGATCTGCTGCTCGCCGTCCGCCAGTCACCGGCCCTGCCGCCGGAAGAATTCGAGCGCCTGCGCGCCGCCGGCATCGCCGCCATCGACGCGGCCATGAAACAGCCGGAGCAGGTGGCGGGCAACGCGCTGCTCCGCCGTTTCGACAACTATCCCGCCGACCACCCGGCACGCCCGTCATCATTCCCCGAGCAACTCGCCGAACTGCGTGCCGTCACGCTCGACGATGTGCGCCGCTGCATTGCCGACTTCGGCGGGCGGTCGACCGTCCATCTGGCGGTAGTCGGCAACCTGGACGCGGACGATGTCCAGCGGCTCTGGGAGAAGATCGGCAGTCTGCCGCCGACCGCCCTGCCCTACCGGCGCAGCCCGCTGCCGGCACCGCCGGGCACGGTCGACAGCCGCGACATCGTCGTCTCTTTGCCCGACAAGCCGAACGCCAGCGTCATGGCCCGCGCCGAATTGCCGATCCGCTGGCAGGATGCGGACTTCCCGGCGCTGAGCTTGGCCGTGCGCCTGCTCGGCGGCGACAACGACAGCCGCATCCGGCAGCGCCTGCGCGAAAGCGAAGGCCTCTCCTACAGCGCCGGCGCCAGCCTTGCGCCGGCCAGCTTCGAGGCCCGCAGCCCGTTCTCGATCAGCGCCAGCGTCGCCAGCGAGCATGCCGAAAAGGCACGCGACATGCTGCGCGAGGAACTGGCCAGGGCCCTGGAGAGCGGTTTCAGCGATGACGAAGTCGCCCGCGCCAGGCAGGCCTGGCAGGATCAACGCCGCCGGATACCCGGCCAGGAAAGCCGGCTGGCCGACCAAATGGTCAGCGCCCTGCATGGCGGCCGCGACTTTACCCGCGAGGCCGAACTGGACACCCGGATTGCCAGCCTGAAGCGCGACGAGGTCAATGCCGCGCTACGCAAGTATCTGGGCGCTGCGCCGCTCGTCTGGGCCATCGGCAAGGGCGGCTGAAGCGGCATTCAGCCAGTGGCGACGCCCCCCGCCCCGGCGGACGCCGAGGCGGGACGGGCTGCCTCCGCTGTCTTTCAAGCGCCAATCCGGAGCGCCAGAATCCGCAGCCAGTGTGCCCGCCAGGCGAGCAGCAGGGCGATCGTCGTGGCCGCGGCGGCCAGCAGCATGACCCAGACCAGCACCGCCATGGACGGCCGGTCGGCGATGAAGCAGAGCACCGCCGAAAGCAGCAGGCTGCTCCAGCCGGCCAGGCGCAGCCAGTTGGCGGTACTGGCGCTCAGCTCTGCCCGGCGGCCGAACAGCTGCCGCCAATGCACCTCCAGACTGAGCGCCAGCCAGCCCATGCCGGTCAGCGAGAAGAGTGCCGCCAGGCACAGCATCAGGGCTTCAGCCATGGGCCACCTCCGCCGCCATCGCCGCCGCGTGGGTTTGTGCGCGCTGCGCCAGCTTGCGCGCCGACCAGACGGCCAGGCCAGCCGTGACCAGCAGGCTGAGATCGACCCCGGCCACCGCCCAGTAGGTGTCGGTGAACACCGTCTTGAACAGATGGTCGCCGGTGGTCAGCCAGTTGAGGCCGACCGCCGCCACGGCCAGCACGGCAATCCCCCTGCACTGCTCGCGCCAAGCCGGGTTGATACGCGCCTGCGCCACCGGCGCACTGCGTACTAGGGCATGCAGCAAGGCCACGATCCAGAATACCCAGAACGCCAGCTTCTCCCAGTCGCCCTTGCCGCCGAGATCGGCCGGCAGCAGGCGATTGACCACCAGCATGCCGATGGCGGCGATGAGCATGCCGGTGACCGTCGCGACTGCCAGCGCATCGACGACCCGGCTGCCCTGGCTGCCGCTGTCGGCGTGCTTGCGCTTGCGCTTCTCGACGAAGAAGATGAAGCCGGTGGCGATGCAGACGCAGCCGAGCAGCCCGCCCAGCACATAGAGCCAGCGCAGCAGCCAGTGTTCGAAATGCTGCAGGTGCAGGCCGGTGAGAAATTCGTTGATGCTGCCCAGCGCGCTGGGTGGCGGCTCCTCGCGCAGCACTTCGCCGATGCTCGCCTTGAAGTGGATGGCCTGGCCGACCAGCGCCACCTGGTCGCTGCCGGCGCGGTACAGGCTGACGTAGCCGTTGGCGTCGCCCAGGTGCTCGATCATCAGCAGCCCGACCTCGCCCGGCATGTCGCGCGCCGCCCAGCGGCGCCTGGCCTCGGCCACCATGGCATCGACCGACGCCAGCGGCGCCGCAACGCCGGACGGCTCGTGCGGCAGGCCGGTGCGCTGCGCTTCCAGCACCTCGTGCTGTTCGTGCAGCGGCTTGAGCAGGGTGTGGCCGACCGGGAAGTACAGCGTGCCGGCGAAGATCACCAGGCCGGTGAAGGCGAAGAAGAAGAGGAAAGGCAGCGCCACCACGCCGCTCAGGTTGTGCAGATCAAGTGCGCTGCGCTGGGTGCGCTTGCCCGGCCGGAAGGAGAAGAACTCGCGGAATATCTTGCGGTGCATGATCACGCCGGTCACCAGCGCCACAAGCATGGTGAATCCGGCCAGCCCGACCAGCCAGGCGCCCAGGTTCAGCCACGCCCAGTTCAGCTGGTAATGCATGGGGTAGAACCACTCGCTGCCGATCTTCAGCTTGTTGTTGTGCAGGAATTCGCCGGAGCGTGGATCGATGGTCGCCCAGCCATGCACATGGGCATGCTCGTCGGCGTCGTCCTTGAGCTTGTTGGGCACATCGAACTCGGCGCCGATCTGCAGCAACGGGTCGCGGTGCGTCGTATAGGCCCAGAGCGAGGACATCGGCAGCGTGTCCGGGTGCGGCAGTTCGCCGATCACACGCTGTTGTGTCGCCGCCATGTCCACCGGGTGCGGCTTGAGCCGGGCATAGACCGGCTGCAACAGCGTATCGAAGCTGGGCATCGGCTGCGGGTCGAAGCGCGTTTCGGGAATCGCCCAGCGGTCGATCTCGCGGTCGAATACCGACAGCGCGCCGAAGAAGAAGGCAGCCATCAGTACAAAGCCCAGCACCAAGCCAAGCCAGGTGTGCAGCCAGGTCATGCGATTGAGAAAACTGTCCTTCATATCCTTACCACCTTGAACACACAAAGCCACATATCGAGGAAAGACTGGGCTGACCTCATCGCACCACCTCGGCGACCGCTTCTGTAAGACTCGCGCTTCATGCCAACAACACCCGCTGCAAGCCCCAGGCCGCAGCCGTCATCAACACCGCCCCACCGCCCAGCACCGCCCAGACGCGGGCCAGACCGGTGGCGGCGAAGGCCCACAGGA
>WBUO01000240.1 GCA_008933675.1 Dechloromonas sp. | reverse complement strand
TGCCCATCCGGTCGTGCCGGACGGGCAAGGCTTCAGGGAGACCGAACTCAGAACTTCATCGTGCCGCGGGCGTACCAGAAGCCGCCACTGAAGCCGAAAGGCGAGAACTGCGGATAGACAATGCCGTTGAGCGTCTGCCCCGGACGCAGGTCCTTGTCGGGATAGACGTCGAAGAGATTGTCGGCGCCGACCGCCAAGCGGAAATTTTCGGTGAGGTCGTAGCTCACTTCCAGATCGACGAGCCACTGGGCATCGAAGGTCTGATCGAAAGCATTGGGCGTAGGCACCGCGTTCGGGACGGCATCGGTCCATTTGCCATAATAGCTGGCGCGAAGCTGCGCGGAAAAGGGACCGCTTTCGGCGCTGGCCGTTATGTTGCCGCGCCATTTGGGGTTGAAGGCGCTGATCTCGATCCGGCGTTCGCGATCGACGGCCCGCGGATCGCGGACATTGGTTATCCGGTTCTTCGTGTAGTTCAGCGAGGCCGTCAGCCCGAGATTGAGACCACTGTCGAGCCGCCAGTTCTTGGAAAAAACAGCGTCCACACCTTCGGTCTTGGTATCGAAGAAATTACCGAAAAAACGAACGCTTTGTACATCGCCCGGATCGATCCCCTGGGACAGCATAGCAGCCCGATCCGCTGCAGTGATCGGAATGCGCGAGGTCAGGGCAATGCGATCTTCGACCTTGATATTGAAATAATCGACCGTGAACACCCATCCACCGGGCAGGTCGAACACAACGCCGGCCGCTATATTCTTCGATTTTTCCCGATCGAGTGGCCGAGCGCCATAGAATTGGGCGACCGGGTCGGTCGGAGGACGAGTAGCGGTCAGGAGAAGGCCGCCGGAATTGAGATCGACGTTCGTGGCAACATCGGAGATATTCGATTGGCCGGGCGTGGGAGCCCGGAATCCCGTGCTCACCGAGCCTCGCAATGCGAACCAGTCGGTAATCTCGTATCGCCCCGATGCCTTCCAGTTGAAGGTGCTCCCAAAGTCCGAGAAATCCTCGAACCGGCCGGCCAGGCCCAAGGTCAAGCCTCGCGCAACATCGCCTTCGAGGTCGACATAGGCGGCCCAATTGCTCCGTGAAAAGGTGCCGGCGGTCGATGGATCGTAACCGGGAAAGCCCGACGAACCGACGGCTAATCCGATGGGCTGGCCTGTGTCGGGATCGATAACGCGGGCATAGGGTCCGGCTATATAGGATGCGACGTCACCGGCGGTGATTTCGAAGGTTTCGCGGCGAAATTCGGCGCCGAAGGCAATGTTCAGCGGTTCGGCAAAAACTCCGGTTTCCCAGGGGTAGGAGAAATCCGCGTGAAATTGCGTTTCGCGCTGCGCCACCTTGCCGGGCCGGAAACTGGTCGGCGAATCGGGACCGAGCGACGGGTTTATCGTATTCGAGAGCTTATACTGGATTGAGTTCTGCGCAATGATGGCGCTGAAGTCATAGTTAAGTCCGCGCGTTTCGCCCTTCAGTCCGCCGGCGAGGCTGAGATCTTTGATCTCTGTTCCGAACACGGGCGTAAAGCCGCCCGGGAACTGCGTTGCGAAGGAGAAGCGTGGACCTCCCGGCACATTGGTAAGCGGAACACTTCCGAAGACGTCAGGTCGTGCCGCGGGATTGCGATAGAAAAATTCTGTATCGCCGGTGCTCCAGCTATAATTCCCGAACAAATAGGCCGTGGCATCATCGCCGGTTGCGACTTCGGCATTGATGAAAAGTCGCGCGGCTTCGCTGTTCACATTGCCCCACCGCTGCGCAGGAACCGGAACTGCTGTATTGCCGGCATCGATCAGCGCCTGGGCATCCGGCCGCTGGGCTCCCCGGGAGGTGGGTTTCGAGCGAACATATTCTCCGCTGATGTTGAAGAAGCCGTCGGCAGTCAGTGGCAGTCCCGCGTTGGCCTGTACGGTGTAATCCTCCCCGTCCCCCTCATAATATTGGCCGTAGCGAGCGACGAGTTCGAGACCTTCGCTCGCATCCTTGAGGCGGAAATTGATCACCCCGGCGATGGCATCCGATCCGTATTGCGCTGCGGCGCCGTCGCGCAACACCTCGATGCTCTTGATAGCGATCGATGGAATGACGGACAGATCTGCTCCCTGTGCGCCAGCAGCGAGCGGCTGGTTGGTGATCTGGACGAGAGCCGACCGGTGCCGTCGCTTGTTGTTGACGAGGACGAGTGTCTGGTCGGGCGGCAATCCGCGCAGGCTGAAGGGGCGAACAAAGGCTGACCCATCCTGCGCGACGAATTTTTGTACGTTGAGTGAAGGTACCGCGGTTTTCAACGCATCGTTGATGTTCGAAGACCCCTGCCTGGAAAGCGTGTCGGAGGAAACGATATCGACGGGTCTCGCTGATTCGACAGCTGTGATGCCTGCGCGGCGCGTACCGGTGACAATGATTTCAGCCTGATTGTCCCTGGCTCCGTCTTCACTCGCCTCTTGCGCGCTGGCCGTTCCACCGAGCAGCATGAACGTGAAGGCGCCCATCGACACGCCGCACAGACATCTGCGTCCCAACTGGAATAAACCCATCGCCGTTCCCCTAGAAATATCTCGAGCCAACAAGCGCCGATACTTCGGCACTCCACCATGGAACGGCGATTTGCGGAGCCGACCCTTTTGGTGACACCTTGATGAAAGCGGTTCATTCTAACTTCAAATGCGAGTTTGGCCCGGTATCATGCACATTGGTAATAATAAGTCAGAAGATCAGGACATGCCGGGAGGCGGGAAATCATCAGGAATTCATGCAGTTGGTTGGATCATCTTTGCGCGCAGCGACTGGGGCTTGGCGACAAATCCATGGAGTGCGTTATTGGCGCGTGTCACCGAACCCCATGGCAACGGACTGCACTTTCATTTCGCGTCTCGACTCACGAGCAATCGGAGATGGTCCGGCCGTCGCCGCAGGCGACTCTGGGCCACGTCGAACCGACATCCAGGGACAGGCGGCTCGAATCGTCGCCGCCTTGAGCTAGTTCGAGAAATGTCCGTAGAGGATCAGAAGGGCCAGATACCGACCGGCTTTGGCGATTGTCACCAGAAGGAGGAAACGCGCGAGCGAGGTGCGCAGAACCCCGGCGACAAAAGTCAGAGGATCCCCGACAACAGGCAGCCACGACAATAGAAGCGAGGCGACCCCAAAGCGCTGATACCAGGTCTCGGCGCGGGCCATCGCGGGCTCGGACACCGGGAACCATCGGGCGCCGCGATGGTGCGCAAGATGGCGTCCTATCGCCCAGTTGATCGTCGATCCCGTGATGTTGCCGGCAGAGGCGACGATGAGAAGCAGGGCCGGATCGAAGCGGCCCGTCCCGAGCATGGCGACGAAGACGAGTTCGGACTGCGCCGGAAGCAGCGTCGCGGCAACCAGCGCGATGAGGAACATCCCGGGATAACCCGCCGCCGCGAGCGATGCGTCGATTGCGTCCACCCTCTATTCTTTCACATTCCTTGTCCAGCTGTGGCGCGCCGCCGGCGCGGTATTGCTATCCCGGCTGCTTTGGATCGCGGCGGAGCGCCATCAGGACGATATCGATCCACTGGCCGTCGATGAATTGGGCCTCGCGCAAGATGCCTTCTTCCTGAAAACCCAGCGCTTCATACATGCGCAGCGCGGCATGATTATGTGCGAACACTTCGAGGCTGAGACGGCGCAGATTGAGCTGGCGCCAGCAATAATCGATCGCGAGCCTGAGGGAGTCGCGTCCATAGCCGCGCCCGCGGTCGCCGGCTTCGCCGAGCCAGATGCCGATCTTCGCCGATCGATGCACCGGGGCGATATCTCGAATTTGCACATAGCCCGCGATTTCCGGGCTTGGCTGGATACGGATCGCGAAGAAGATGCTGGCCGGATCCTCGGTTCGCAGCCAGAAATTCTCCTGGCTCTCCCAATTGGGTGGCCGATAGGTGCCGTTGAGGTGCGCATTTTCCGCGCTGTCGGTCCACTGGAACAGGCGACCAAGATCCGATGGGATGATCGGGCCGATCGTCACCCGCGTGCCGAAGATCATGGTCGTTTCTTTCGTTCGAACTGCGGGACGTTCGCGGGCGCGCGCAGCTGTGGTTCGGCATTCCCGCGGCTGAAGCGGGGCGGGTTCGTGGCGCCTCCACGCTTCGGTCCGGTTGCCCCCAATGGTTTGCCCCACGCGGCACTGAAGCTGGCTCCCGCCATGCCGATCGACAGCCCGAAGGGCCTGAGCAGGCGTCCGAGCATCTGCGCGACCCTGAGTTTCGTCGCCGATTGACCCATCGCCGCCCGCGCGGCGCACCAGCGCACGCCGCGATCGGCGAGATCGAGATTTGCATAGCCGCGAAATGCACGGAGGATTGGAAGCGGGTTGACGCCGCGCTGTAGCGGCTTCGCCAGCCCCAACAGCGACCGGTCGAGCGCGCGCGGCCAATAGTTGACGAGCCAGCGCCCGGAATGGACTTCGCGCGGCGCGAGGCGGCTTGCGGTCCCCGACACGATCACCAGCCCGCCAGGCTTCAGGACGCGATCGATTTCCGCGAGGACGGCGGGCAGATGGTCGGGCTCGACATATTCGAGAACGCTGATGCACAGGATGATGTCGAACGACGCATCCTCATAAGGGAGTGTGCGGGTATCGGTCACGAGCGCGAGCCTGATCCGGTCCGCAATGCCGTGCCGTTCCGCATTGAGCTGGGCGAGCGCGATTGCAGCCGGATCGACGTCGACGCCAGTTACGCGCGCGCCGAGCGTGGCGGCGACGATCGAGCTTGCCGCATAGTTGCAGCCGAATTCGAGCAATGCCTTGCCCTCAATGTTCCCGGCATAAGCCGAGAGAAGATAGCGCACGCCTTCCCATTCGACCGCCACATATCCGCCGACCCATTGATCGTCGGGGTCGAGTCCCATGGCCTCTGCAGCCGAACGGAACCTGCGATTCGTCTCCCAGTCGACGATCATGGGTTGGGCTGTGGGGGGATGAGCTGGCTTCGGATCGGTCATCACAAACACATGGTCTGATTTGGAGGCGGATAGGCTCCCACGCGCCGTGGCGGAGACGGCGCGTGGGAGTGGGGCGTCAGGCCGGTAAGGGGGAGGCCTGGGCGCCCGAAGGCGGGGGTTCGTCCTTGGCCTTCCTGCCATGAACCATGCGGTAGAGTGCCGGCAGCACGAGCAAGGTCAGGATCGTCGACGAGACGATCCCGCCGATGACCACCGTCGCCAGCGGACGCTGGACTTCGGCGCCGGCGCCGACGTTGAACGCCATCGGCACGAACCCGAGGCTCGCGACGAGCGCGGTCATCAGCACCGGACGAAGACGCGTGAGGGCGCCTTCACGGATCGCTTCTTCCAGATCGCTGCCGTTTTCGCGCAGCTGCTTGATGAAGCTCAGCATCACGACGCCGTTAAGCACCGCGACCCCGGAGAGAGCGATGAACCCCACCCCGGCCGAGATCGACAGCGGCATCCCGCGGATGAGGAGCGCTGCGACGCCCCCGGTGAGCGCGAGCGGCACGCCGGAGAAGACGACCGCCGCATCCTTGCCCGAGCGGAACAGCATATAGAGCAGCCCGAAGATCAGCAGCAGCGCCGCGGGCACCACGAGCTGGAGCCGCTTCGCCGCCGAGATCAGCTGCTCGAACGTGCCGCCATAGGTGATCCAGTAGCCATCGGGCACCTCGACTTCCGTCCCGACCTTGGCCTGCAACTCCTCGATGAAGGAGCCGAGGTCACGGCCGCGGACGTTAGCAGTCACCACGACGCGGCGCTTGCCATCCTCGCGGCTGATCTGGTTCGGACCGATTGCGACTTCGACCTTCGCCACGTCAGCGAGGGGAACGAACCCGCGCAGGCCCGTGTCCATCGCCATGCCCGTCGCCGGATCGACCGAGGGACCGCTTCCCGGCAGCGGGATGCGCAGGCGTCCGATCTCGTCGACCCGCTCGCGGATAGTCTCGGGCAGGCGGACGATGATCGGGAAACGGCGATCACCCTCGAACATCTGCCCCGCCTGGACGCCGCCGATCGATACGGCGACGGCCTGCTGGACGTCGTTCACATTGAGACCGAAGCGTGCGAGCGCGCCGCGGTCGGGGGTGATCTGTAGCATCGGCAGGCCGGTGACCTGTTCGAGCTTCACATCCTGTGCGCCTTCGACGCCGCCGACCAACTCCTCGATTGCCTGCCCGGTCTTGAGCAATTGATCGAGATCGTCGCCAAAGAGCTTGATCGCGACGTCCGAGCGAACACCCGCGATCAGCTCGTTCATGCGCATCTGGACGGGCTGCGTGAACTCGTAATTGTTGCCGGGGATTTCGGCGACCGCCTTGTTGAGTTCGGCAACCAGCTGTTCTCTCGGCTTTCTCGGATCGGGCCAGTCGCTCCTGTCCTTGAGGATGATGAAG
>WBUO01000239.1 GCA_008933675.1 Dechloromonas sp. | reverse complement strand
GGTCGGGCCCTCCTGCCGCCAGGCTGCGGGACCTGCCCGAGCCGGCACGCAGCCAGTTTCGAGACTGGCTCCGCGGCCGCGCGATTCCGCACCTGGAAGGTCTGCCAGCCGATCAGCAGGACGCGTTCTATCTCCACGACTATCGACGTTGGCGAACGGGTGGTGACCTGCCCTATTTATAGCGGACCTCCGATCGACATGCGCAAATGCCGGTATGGCGCCACTCTCCGTCCGAATAGGCCACGAAATCGCTCGTCAAGCCTGTGGCTGATCGGACCACGTGCTGCAATCCTGCTTGTCATGGATGTGTCTCGCAATAGCGGCTGCGCGGTCAAGAGATCGCCTCGACGCAGGACAGGCAGGCTTTAGTCTCCGAACATGCCAGCGCGCAAATTGCATCCAGGCATCGACCAGACTGGTGGGGTGCCCTACGTGATCCGGCACACAACGGATGGCCGGGAGATCAAGATCCTCGTGCCGCAGAATATCGGCCAAGCCAGGATTGCATCGACGATCGCCCAGAGTGGCGACGTCCCGGTCGACGATCGGCTCATGGATCTTTATGCTAGGCTATGGCCAAAGATTGGCGCCCTATTGAAAACCAATGCGGGATTTTCAGCGCCCCTACTTTGCCGTGAAACCGGTGCCTATCGGGATGCGCAAGTGCGCTTGATTGTGGTTGGGCAGCAGACCCGCTCCTGGCTACAGAAAGGCCCATGGCGCGAGGATCTGTTTTCCTCCAAGGGAAACGCCCTCAATGCGATTCAAACGCTAATGCGCGAATACGCCGATTTCTTGGTCATGGATCGGGAAAAAGGTCGCGGTTTTTTCCGAGCCGCGCGGCAAATTCAACGTGCGATAGATCCGGGTTCTGGAGACAATATCGCGTTCCTGTGGCGCAACCTGTTTATTTGTGACCAAAATGGACGGGAGCCAGCCGAGGAGTATCACGAAAAGCTCCGCGAACTGTCGCCTTTGGCCACAGAGCTCAAAATTCTCCGTCCCCATGTGGTCGTTTTCATGACGGGCCAGCGGTTCGACTACACGCTTAAGGCAGCTCTGGGCCAAGATGCGATCGCTCCGTGCTCTCCGAAAATTGATGCGCGACACCTGGCATGGGTAGCGATTCCAGGATCATCTGCGATAGGACTTCGGATACCTCACCCCCGAAACCCCAGACAGGCTATTTGGGTCAAAGAAGCGATAAAGCTGATTCAGAGGGAGCTTCCGGCAGGATTCGATAGATAGGGTCGCAAATGCCTGTGATGCGCCGCCCAAATCTGTAACCCGGTAGGTAACGACGCAGCGGCACAATCTGCCGGTAGCCGTTGCGCGGGCAGGCCGTCGGCAATTGCGCGCTACATCAATGGCATGGGAAGGGATTCGTCTGAACAGACCCGGAGGAGGAAGTGACCGACGCCTGAAGCTCCGTAATCGAAATCGGCCGAATATAATCCCTTGCTATCTGTGGGCCAAGCATCACCTGCCGGCACGCTTTCTTTGTATGCGAGACAGCGATGCGCGAAGTCTAGGGCGCGCTCTCGCCACAGCGCATTGCCGGTAGCCCGGTAGGTTTCGATGAAAAGCTCACCGCTGCCAGCAAGGCCGCAGCATTGGGTGTAGTTCTGACGATAGTCCCCATAGCCAAAGGTTGCTTCCGCGGCCAGAACGCCCGTCTCAAGATAGGCGGCGTCACCCAGAATTCGGTAAGCGTTCAGGAAGGTGAGGCCAATCCCTGCGGCGCCGTGGCTCCATTGGCAACGCGTCATGTCTTCTTGGCAGACGGTGCCGGGCCAATTCAGCCCGCCATGCACCGGCCGGGCATAGCGAGTAAGGGTGGCAAATAGTGTGCGCGAATGCGCCTGGCATCACCTGCCCGTGGGCAGATGCCCTTGAAGGTATAAAAAGTAGTGATCAATGGCAGATTCTGGAACGACGAGCTTCCATGCGTTACCTACCTGCCGGCTCGTTAGGAGCAGCATCTTCGCGTCCCCATCTGGATTGATTAGCTTAATCGCCAGGCCCTCACCATCAGGTAGCGGAAGCCTGCGCATGACTTGTGCAGAACCCAGCGGCACATCACGCACGGTCATGAAGGCCACAAACTGCTCAACGGTGGAGAATTGACTCTGAAAATCATCTGGGAGCGACTTTAACAACTCTTCGGACCTTTGTCGCACGCTTGCATCTAGCTCCAAAAGTGAGGCCATAACTTCGGTATCTCCGCCCGCCGCAGCCCAGAGAGTTGTCTCAATCGCGGCTTCAGGTGAATCTGCACCGACATTACGCCAATCACGATAGCTGATCGGCACATCGGCCAATGACGGTGGAATAATGGCTAGTTCCTGAGACCCCTGCGTAACCCGTGTCTGGGCAGGATGCGCAGCTCGTTGCTTAATCGCATCCAGTTCGCGCCTAAGGGAGAGAACAACCGCACGATCTGCGTGCAAAGCTAGCTGATCAGCCGCCAAAAGGCTTCGTTCGGAAGCGGCTTTCTCATTTCCGTGATCTATCTTCTTTTGAGCGAGGGATCGTCGGGCCGCTTCAATAGTATCGTTTAGCGCGACCAATGACCGATACCGCCACACCAACACTGCTCCCAGTGAAAGCGTCAGAATTACGAAGAGCGCCCATCGCCATTTCATTTGGAAAATACCTAGAACCACGCCGCTGGTTCTTTTGCCTGCCCGCCAACCTTGAATTTTACCGCCTGCTGCAACTCGCCAGTGCTAACCCGTTGGCCACTTCGCTCCCCTGGAATGAAGCGCCAGCTCTCGACAGCCTTGATCGTAGCCGACTCAAACTCCCGACGCGTAGATGAAAGCACCCTGACGTTATCGGCCTCACCTTTGGAGTTTACGACAAAGGCCACGACAACTTCGCCCTCGATTCCATCGCGACGCATCAGGTCTGGGTATTCAGGTTGAACAAACGATGAAATCCTAGGCTTCTTCTCAACTTGCTCTAGCGGAAACACCAGTTCCGGCTTCCGGTTTGGCTCCGCGCTGATTTTTGTCTCAATCGCTTTCTGCAAACGCGTTGTTTCGTCTTCTAGTTTTGCAAGCTCTGCATCCACGTCAGCCGCATTCACTGTGGAGGCCTGCATCATGCGCGGGTTGATCGAAATCACGTCAATTGGGCCCTGAAGTGCAGACGCGGCACTGATACGCTGCAATTCGCCATGCAGAGCGTCCGATTGCTTGTGTTGAAGTATTATGCCCGTCGTTCCCAGCGCGATAACACCTGCGGCCACCCCCACGTATACTTTCGTTGAACTCATAATGCTTATTCCCGCCGCATGGGACAACAAGGCACCCGTGCCAATTGCTCCTGCACTGATTGCTGAGGCGAGCCCTACGGGAGCTGCGGTTACCGCATGCGCCGAGAGCGTGATGGCAAGCGCTTCCGAGGTTGAGGTGATGCCCCGTTTCGACAGCAAAGACCTCAGCTTATTAAGTGCGCGTTCGGTCCGCATTCTTGCAGCGTTTGCCGTAATCGCCATCTGCATGCCGACTTCTGCGTATGGCTTGCTCTCAAAAAACCGGAGGATAATCGCGCCGCGATCTCGCTCGTGCATCTCACTTAGCGCTTCGTCGATGAGGGGACGAACCGATTCCCAATCCCCAGAGACTAGCGGACCGTTGGGTTCGTATTCTTGCATGAATTGACTCTCCCTCTCGCGATGACGCCGCCTTGACTCCGAGCGCACAGCGTTGGCTGCAACGTATCTCGTGCTGGTGTGCAGCCATGCGGGCAGTGAGGGGTGCCGAAGCAAAGCATGCGCCTTGGATGACAGGTCGGCGAAGACTTGCTGCGTTATGTCCTGAGCGAGATGAGCATCGCCGTTTACCTTCCTTAACGCAGTCGAGAAGACGAAATCGATATGCCGGTGGACAAGCTCTTCAAACTCCTCCTGTGCGCGGGTGCTCGCGTATGCCCGCAATAACGTCAGGTCGTCTAGTTCTTTGATGTTGGGCCTGACTTGCATGGTCAACTAGGCATGGCCGAAGGTAGGCGCAGGGTTCTCGATTTACAGAGTTGAAAGGCACCACCCCAAGGGGTCCTCGTTATTTTTCGGCAATTGGCGCTTCAAAGGAGAATTTGAGTTCGATTTGATCTCGGGTGGTCTCGGTCCTGAGGTAGCGATACTCACCTCCTTCGGATTTTTGCCAATAGACCAATCGTGCTGGCTCCATTTCCCACTTCAGTATGGTTGCTTTTACGGCGTCGAGAAACAACTCAGTCGTGGATGTCTTCAGCGTTATGCGAGACCAGGTCGGACGCACATCGGTAATTTTCCCGTGTTCATCTACAGTGACGGTCACGTAGACGTCTTGTGCGGGTGCGCCGGCCTTAAGCGCAGCGTCTGGATAAGCTGGCTTTCCATAGGAGAAGCGCGCGCGTGCAGGGACGTAGACCGTGCGCAAGGTAGACTCGGATTCGCTGCCTTCAGAGCTTGAAGCGATCTCTGGGGCACTGGGCGGTAGGACCGAGACCGACGCCTTGCCAATTCGCTTTGGCGCCGATTGACAGCCTAGGCTAGCAGCCAAGAGCCCGCCTATGATCATTATCCTGATTGAACAGCTCAGTTTAGGTAGGATTCCGGCTAGAGGCGGTTCCCATGGGAATCTCCACGACCTAGACGATGGCTTAACGGTAAAAATCAGCATTTCGTTCGTGTGTTGGCTCGATCAACAGTAACCGCCAGATCCGTTTTCGCACAGGATTTCTGCGTATTTTTTGACCTAGCTATGCGCCGGTGTAGTAATCCGGACTGGCTCCCGGGCGCGGCTCATCGTAGTCGTCTGAATCAAGAGTATCCCTCACAGGATACATCCGCGGCCCATCCTCTATGAATGTCGTTCCTGTTGTTCACCTGATCGCGTCCTGCATTGTCGTCACGGCAGCGCTACCCTTGGTGAGTGGGCGTGTGAAAATGAACGCCTGGTATGGCATACGCATACCGCAGGCGTTCGAGTCCGAAGAGCGGTGGCGAGAGATCAACCGGTATGGCGGTCGATTGTTTCTGTATTGGGGCGTCGTCATCGGCCTGTTTGCGGTTTGCGGCCTGCCGCTTCCACGCAGCTGGTGGGTTACCTACAATCTCGCATCGCTTGTCCCCATCTTCGGTGGCCTGCTTGCCATCATTGCGCTGATAAATCGGTTTGCTAAACGAAAGACGTAGCGGGTCTACCTGCCAACTGAGCGACCGCCCCACCGCTCCGAGACTCCAGCTAAGCTGGGCCTCCCCCCCCTGACTACAGCGCAGTCCCATGCGCAATCGACAAGAGGACCTGGGCGACAGCCTTGCGGCCTGCGGCCGTCCGCATGACCTTAAGGGGAACCCTATTCCGCAGCGCGCGTTCTGGGGTGGATAGCCAACCCGCCAGTCCGGCCTCGTGGGTGAAAATCGACATGCCGGCATCGTAGATTCGCGCGTCGACGAGGTGGAGCAAAGTGGTGCACCTCTCCAGGTGCTGAATTTGTCGGCGATACTCGGCCGCCATGCGCCGCTGGCCAGAGGTCAGTGCGCGCTCAGGGTTTGGAGCATGCGAGGCTCGTTTCGAGGGCATAGGAGCGGGTGTTGCCCTACATGTAACCGCAGATCGGCGTCCGAACAAACAGAAACTCCCGCAAGTATCTGTTAAAAAGAATCTTAACGGAGGCCAAGTTATGGCTAACCACCTATTACTCAGGCCATCTTGTGCTTAATTTTCGGCCGAATCTCAGGCCCTGAGACAGCAATTCCGGCCAAGTAATGCCTGAAGTGGGCTGCGAGTAATGGTTCAATCACCAAATGAGTTACGGGGCTTTGTGTTTTCGGCTCAGCCCTAAGTGACAATGAGGGTGACAATAAGTTCAAGGAAATCTGCCGACGTTTTAGGATGACGCTGACGAAAATACCGGGGTCGGCGCGGGGGGACGAGGCACCGCACTGCGGCGAAAAAATACCGCCCCGAGGTTGCCCCCGGGGCGGCTGGCCCGTGTGGCAAAACCGTTGGATGAAATAAGTCGGAGTCAACGCACGATCCGCGCGAGGAATCGCAGGGGTTGACCGTTCAAAGGGCATCACAAGATGCCCGCGGCGCGGAAGGAATAGTGACCAATGCCGAGTGGGTCGGCTTTGGGATCACCGATGATGACGTGGTCCATGAGGTCGATGTCGATTACCTTGGCCGCTTCGCGGAGTTGCCGGGTGAATTGGACATCCGCAGCGCTGGGTGCCGGGTCGCCGCTGGGGTGGTTGTGCGCGACGACCAACGCCGTGGCGCTGGCAAGGATGGCACCGCGGAACACCTCCCGGGGTGCGACCAGGGTGGAGGTTGCCGTGCCGAGGGTGACGAGGTGACGGCCGATGGGATGATTTTTGCGATCCAAATAGACGCAGTAGAACGC
>WBUO01000238.1 GCA_008933675.1 Dechloromonas sp. | reverse complement strand
GCTTCAGGTCGTTGTGGTTCCACATCGGCAGCAACACGTTCTTCGTGCCCTTGTAGGTCCAGTTCATGTCGGAGACACGGCCGTTGTAGCCTTCGAAGTCCTCGATCATCAGGTCGGAACCGAGGAAGGAGTCGGTCGCCTGCCCCTGGGCCAGACGACGCACGCGCCGCTGGAAGCCGAGATAGAGATAGGCGTCGTCGAGCTTGGCATCGTCCTCGAAGCGCTGGATCAGCAGCTGGGTGTTCTTCAGGTCGCTCGGCTCATGCGCCTTGGTGTAGATGGCGCGGAAGATGCCGGACGGGTTGGGCGTGAATTCCGGCACCGGCGCATCCTTGGTCCGGTGCATGAAGTTCAGGAAGTGGAAGTCCCACTTGATCTGCTTTTCCAGCTTGCCGGTCTGCATGTTGCGGTACTTCCAGTAGAACGGCGAAATGATCGCGCCGTCGCCCCAGTTCACCCCGTACTTGTAGTTCCAGGCGAGTTTCTCGCCGGCACGCGGATCCTTGGCATCCGGCTCCTCGGGGAAGGGACGGCCGGCCACGTAGCCGGAAATCATGTCGCCGGCCTTGGCGCCCAGCTTGGTCTTGTTGAGGTTGGCGCGCGTCGCGTCGACATAGCCCTTGTGCACCGAGAACTGCGTCGTCGCCCCGACCTTCATCTCGAACAGCCCTTCCTTGACCAGGCGATAGACGCCGGCCCCGAGCACCTCCTTGAACTGGTCGACGTTGGCCTTGTTGATGACCGTTCCCGGCTTCAGGCCCGGGAAGCTGGGCATTCCGTTCTTGTAGGGGTTGAACGAATTCTCGACGTCGGCCTCGGTGGCCGCCAGCGCGTGGCCGGCGATGCACAGTGGCAGCAATGCAGCTGCAATTCTTTTCATGTGATGTCTCCTTGGGTGATCAGAACTTGTAGTTCAGCTTGATGTAGAAATCGTCTTCCTTGAACGCCGCACCGATCGGGCCGGCGCGGAAGCGGCCGAGCGGTTCCATACCGGACAGGCCGCGCGAGTAAGCGGTCATCGGGTCGCCATCGCCATTGGGCGCGGTGAACGGAGCGAACGGGTTGCACGAACGGCAGTCGTCGAACTCCCAGCGGTCGCGGCCGGAGGCGATCTTGTAGTTGGCACCGACGGTCAGCTTGAGATCGTTGGTGATGTTCCATTCGACCTGCGGCGCCATCGCCGTGGCGCGGGCCTTGAAGTCATGCGCGAAGATGACCTGCGGGCTGACCGTACCGTTCTTCAGCGACGCCCTGATCAGCAGCGTGCCGATGAAGTTGTTCTCCCAGTCCGGCATGCCCACCGGGCCGAGCGAACTGCGCCGCCATTCGTGGTCGAAGATGTGCTGGTAGAACAGCTGGCCGGAGATCAGCGTCGTCGAGGTTTCGCTGATGAAGGGGATGAAGGTCGGCCGGTCGACACCGATCACCGCACGGAACACGCGGTTCTTCGAGTACAGCTCCGGCTTGGCCGTGTTGGAGAACTCCTCGCCATCGGTGAATGCCGCTTCCACACGCACCGCCGCGTTGGCGTCCGGCACCTGGAAGTCCATCGAGCCGCCGAGCAGATTGACGCGCGGATAGTGCATGTCGAAGGAGATCAGGTAGGGCCAGGCATTGCGGTATTCGCCGGTGAAGGAATTGGTCGCCCGCTTGCCGCCGTGCAGCGACGGCAGCTGCGAGCGGTAGGTCAGGGCATTCAGCGAGAAGGACAGGCCGCCCTGGGTGACGCCTTCGTACTTGACGCCGAACTGCGTGTTCTTCAGGTTCCAGCTGGGCAGATGGACTTCGTTCAGACCGATCTGGCCGGGACCGAAGTTGGTGGCCAGCAAGGTGCCGGGCGCCACGTTGGCGAAGTTGGCGACGGTGCCGCCGTTGTCCCAGAGGTTGGCCATGCCGCGGAAGAAGCAGCCGGCATCGAGGATGACGTTGGGCGTACCGCACTGGCCGAGGTTGTTCGGGCGGAACTTGTCGAAGTTCCAGACGAACTGCAGGTTGCGGTCCTGCATCGTGTCGCTGGCCCCCATCCGGTATTCGACCTGGGCGATCCACATCGGGATGCGGATGTCCGACAGCTCGTCGTAGATGTTGTTGCGCGAGAAATCGACCGGGTTGATCACATCGAGCACGCGGAACAGGTCGGTACGGCCCCAGACCACCTGCTGCTTGCCGACCTTGACGAAGAGGTTCTTGCCGTCGCCGAGGTTGAAGGTCTTGCGGGCGTAAAGTTCGCGGATGAAATCAAGGCGCTCGTTGAATTCCGGCGCCTCGAGTTCCGACAGGCTCTTGTCGCCATAGCCGCCGAAGTCGCGGCAACCGCGCTTGTCCACGTCGCAGGGACGGACCGGCACGGCGAAGGCGACGCCGCCGTTGGTCTTGTGCCAGCGATCGCCGAGGATGCGCAGGCCATCGTTGGGATTGTTGGCGCCGTAGGCATCGACGAACTCGTTGTTGACCAGGCCGAATACGCCATTGACCAGCGAGTAGGTCACCGGTCCGGCGCCCCAGGGGCTGTTGACCAGACCGCCGGGCGTCGTCGACTGCGTGGTGATCGCCCCGCCCGCCTTCTTGCCGTATTCGTCGCTGTTCATGCGATAGACGCCGTCCCAGCTGCCGCGCAGGATGCCGTGTACCGCCCAGCCGTCGCCCGCCTTCTTGTCGAATTCGGCCTGCATGGTGTTGCGGAACTTGGCCAGACCGGCGTTCTCGCGCCGGACGGTATGGTTTTCGTAGGTCACATCGACCTGCCAGGGCGAGGAATCCTCGCCCAGAGCCGGCAGATCGTCAGCCCAGGCCGGCAGGGCCAGACTGACGGACAGCGCGGCGACGATCGGCGTCAATCGCCGGCTGCCATTCAAAATTGTCTCCATGGATATTGCCCCCAATGGTGGTTGAGATTCAGGACTGCTGTTCTCCTCCGGTCGTCCGGAGTGTTGTTAATCGTTTTCCAGCACCCCGTCCTCGTCGTAGTGGATGGCGGTCACGAACTTCGGCTGGAAGACCACGCACCACGACGGCACGATCAGCACGGCGGCGATCGCATTGACGATGAGCATGAAAGAGAGGAGGACGGCGGCATCCGACTGGAAGCGCAGGTCGGACATGAAGATCCACATGACGACGCCGGCAATCAGCGTGACGGCCGTGAAGCTGACCGCCGAACCGGTGGTCGCCACGGCATGGATGACCGCCTGTTTCATGTCGCGCAGGCGGGCGAACTCCTCGCGGATGCGGTCCATGAAATACACGGCGTAATCGATGCCGATGCCGACGCCGACGGCGATCACCGGTACCGTATTGACGTTGATGCCGATATTCAGGGCGCCCATGTAGGCGTAGGTCATCACCGTCGCGAACAGCATCGGCAGCACCATCAGCCAGCCCGCGTGCAGCGAGCTGTAATAGACCATGACCAGCACGAAGGCGAGGATCATGACGGCCGGGATGATGATCATGTGGTCGGTATGCAACGCCTGGTTGCCGGCCGCCGTGACACCGATGATGCCGCCGCCCAGTTCGACATGCAGGCCCGGCACCTCCGCCTCGATCTTGCGGATGCCTTCCTCGGCCAGGGCGATGACGCGGTTGATCGTCTCCGCCTGGTGGTCCTTGTAGTAGAAGACCATGTTGGCCTCGTTCTCGTCGGCGTTGACGAACTCCTTCAGGGCGCCGGGAATCGGGCTGGAAGCCATGTAGGTGAACATCAGGCCACCGATCTCGTCCTGCGAATCCGGCAACTGCATCCAGCGCGGATCGTCGTTGTGGATCAGCTTGTTGACCACGCGCAGCACACCGGGAATGGCCTTGGTGCCGCCCAGCTGCGGATCGGACAGCATGTGCGCCTGGAAGCGCTCGATGGCCGCCATCACCTCCGGCCGCTTGATGCCGCCGGGCTCCTCGGTACGGGCGACGATGTGCAGCTCCTCGGAACCGGGGAAGCGGGTGTTGATCGCCTTGGTCGAGATGTTGTAGTCGTGGTCGTGATGCAGCAGCGGCGAGCCGGGTTCCGATTCGCCCAGCTGCACCTTGCTCACCAGATAGGCACCACCGAGGGCACCGATCAGCGTCAGGATCAGGATCGAACGGGCACCGCCTTCGGTACCGCCGGTACGGGCCATGGTGGCACCCAGGAAATTGCTGACACCCTGGTTGCCATTCAGGTGGCTGCGCGGTGTCGGCAGCACGGAGAGCGCCAGCGGCACCATGAAGTGCACCGTGAAGATCACCGAGAAGCCCCAGAAACCGGCGGCCAGACCGAGCTTGTGGTTGAACGGCGCGGCACCGAGCACCAGCACCAGAATACCCACGGCATCAACGATGATGGCCAGCGAGCCGGGCCGGAACAGCGCATCGAGCGCGTTGCGGGCAGCCTTCGGGCCGTCATGCACGCGCGCCAGTTCCTCGTAGTAGCGCACCACCAGCTGCACGCCGTGCGAGGTGGCGCGGGCGGCGATGAGGAAGGGGATGGGCAGCGACAGCGGCTCCAGGTTGATGCCCATGACGGCCATGAAACCCAGCCCCCAGATCGACGACAGGGCGATGCCGAGCAGCGGCAGCGCGATGCCGTAGAAGCGGCGGAAGTAGACGATCAGCAGCGTCGCCAGCAGGGCCAGCGTGTAGGCCAGGATCTCGACGATCTGGTGCAGGTAGGTATAGACCCAGCCGGTGAGCACCGGATTGCCGGTGACGTAGATCTGGTGACCCGGTTTGGCCAGCTTCTCGCGCACTTCCTGCAGCGCGGCGAAGGTCGCCGGATAGTCGATGTCGCCCTCGTTGAGCTGGGCCTTGATCAAGGCCGCCTTGAGATCCGGCGAGACGAGCAGGCCGAAGATGGTCGGATTGGCGATGACTTCCTTCTTCAACTGCTCCAGCTCGGCGACGGTGCGCGTCGGCTGCAGCGGGTCGTAGTAGGACTCGGAAGCGAAGCCGCCCTCGTCGTCGAGGAAGACCTTGCGCGCCGTGCGGTGGGTCAGGCTGCTGACCAGGTTGTGATTGACCCCCGGCAGGTTATCCACGCCCTGGGTGGCTTCGTGGATCAGCTTCAGGGTTTCGTCGTTGAAGATCGTGCCGCGCTCGACCTCGATCGACATGACGATCATGTTGGCGCCGCCGAAGTTCTCCTTCAGGCGGTTGTAGACCTTGATGTAGGAATGGTTCTGCGGCAGCAGGTCGGAAAAGTCGGTGAAGATGCGCAGCTTGGGCAAGGCCATGCCGAACAGCACGGTGATGGCGAGAACGATCGCCAGGACGATCTTCGGATTGCGGAAAATCCATTCCTCGCCCTGATGCAGGCGATGGGTGATGGTGTGGCGGAGTTTGCTGACCATGGTGAGACGGGCTCCCGGATTTATTGTTGAACGGCCGTGCCGACGGTGCGCAGCAGGCCGCCGGGGCCGCCGATGACGATGGCGGCCTGGCCCGGCAGGGAGGCGGCGCCGCCGAGGAACATCGGCAGGGGATCGGGATAGGGAACATTGCGCCAGACACCGCCCTCGACGCGGGCGACGACGCCGCCGTTGCCGACGCCGTAGGGAAGGCCTTCGTGCAGGAACAGGCGGTTCAGCGTCACCTGCGTGGTGTTCTCCTGCTTCTGCCAGCTCCGGCCGCCGTCGGCGGTGTGCATCATCTGGCCGGCGATACCGGCCACCCAGCCTTCGCGCGCATCGCGGAAGACGGCGGAATACGGATAGAAGTCGCCGGGGATCGCCGGCCCCTTCGTCCAGGTCGCCCCGCCATCGTCGGAGCTGACGGTCAGCCCGAATTCGCCGAGGGCGACGGCGCGCTGCGCGTCGATGAACTGCAGGGTGGTGATCTGGGTATCTTCGCCGAGGTCGGTGACCTGCCAGCTCTTGCCCCGGTCGCTGCTGCCGGCGATGGTCGCGTTGGTGCCGACGACCCACCAGCCGCCCTGCGGACTGCAGGCGACGGCCAGCGGCGTGCGCGGCTGCTCGAGATTGACCGATTGCCAGTTGCGCCCCTCGGCGTCGGCCGACCACAGCTTGCGGTAGTGATCGATGGCGACGAAGGTCTTGTCGCGACAGACGGCAATGTCGACCAGCGAGGCATGGCCGAGCGCCTGCCGTTGCCAGGTCGCGCCCTGATCGCGAGAGACCAGCGCCGCGCCGTTCTGCGTGCCGACGACGACGACCTGGCCGTTGGCGGCAATCGCCTGGCTGGTGTCGTAACGGCGCAGCGGCCGATCCCGCTCGCCGGCAATGCCCGACATGTCCGGCGCCTGGCTGCAGGCCGCCAGCAGCACGCTGGCAAGCAGCGTGGCGAGCGGCAATTGTCCTGTGGCAGATATCCGCCGCATATACATCCTCCTTTTGAGGCGGGCACGCCGTGCCCACCCCCGACTTGCTTTGTCTCCTGCGGCTGCGGGCTCTCTGGCCGTTCATGC
>WBUO01000237.1 GCA_008933675.1 Dechloromonas sp. | reverse complement strand
CCCGTTGTCCAGACGCAGGGCGGCGCCGACGGTGATCAACCCGAGGGCGATCGAGGCGTCGGCCAGGCGGCCGAGAAAGGCCTGCATGGGTGCGGGCGGGACAAAACCGGCGAGGTTGAGCAGAAAACCCGTAGCCGTTCCCCAGATCAGCGGATTCCGGGCAATTTCCCGCCAGACACTGGTTTCACCGTGGCGTGCCAGCATCCATACCGAGACCAGATTGGCGAAAGGTACGGCGACACCGACGATCAACCCCATGGTGGCGATGCCCGGAGCGCCGAACAGCATGCCGGCGACGGCCAGTGCGATGTAGGAATTGAAGCGGTAGGCACACTGAAACAACGAGGCGAAGCGCAGTGGCGGCAGGCCTGCGAACCGACCGCCGACGCCGGCCAGCAGCATGCCGGCAGCCATCGCGGCGAAGGCGGTGGCGATCAGCGGCAGGGCAGCGGCCAGATCGAGCCGCGTCTTGACGATGGCATTGATCAGCAGTGCCGGGAAGAGAATGAAATAGACCAGCTTTTCGACGCCGTTCCAGAAATGGTCACCCAGATGCATCCAGCGCCGGATGGCGGCACCGAGCAGGATCAGGGCGAAATCGGGAAGCAGCAGCAGGGCAGTGTTCATGCACCGATTCTAGGGGCAGCACCGGGAGCGACCAACTGTGGAAATCCGCAACCCGGCTTGACCGGCGCCGGCAAAGCTTCAATACTCCGCCGGCAAGGAGGATTTCATGAATCCTGAATGGTGGTACTGGATTGTCGGCGGCATTGCGCTGATTCTCGCGGAACTGATCGTTCCTTCGTTCTTCATCGTCTGGTTCGGGCTCGGCGCCCTGATCGTCGGTCTGCTGGCGCTCGCCTTCGATTTCTCGCTACCGGCCCAGCTGGCCACCTGGACGCTCGCCTCGCTGGCCATGGTCTGGCTGTGGTTCAAGGTGTTCAAGCAGAGCTTCCAGAAAACCCGCGCCGGTACGGCCGACGGTGACGTGATTGGCGAGATCGGCCTGCTGGTCGGTGCTGTTGCGCCTTTCGAACGGGGCAAGGTGCGTTTCCAGCGCCCGGTGCTCGGGGCCGACGAATGGGTCTGCGTCGCCGACGCGCCGATCGCCGCGGGCGAGCGGGTTCGGGTAGTCAGCATCGAAGGCAGTTTCCTCAAGGTCGGCAAAGCCTGATCGCCGCCAACAAGAAAGGCAGAAATGGATATGAATGCTGGTTTCATGGTCACCCTGGCGATCCTGGTTTTCGTCGTCGTCACCATCGCCAAGGGCGTGCGCATCGTGCCGCAAGGCGAGGAATGGATTGTCGAGCGCCTGGGCAAGTACCATGGCACGCTGAAGCCCGGGCTGAACATCGTCATTCCCTATATCGACAAGATCGCCTACCAGCTGGTGACGAAGGACATCATCCTCGATGTCCAGGAACAGGAAGTGATCACTCGCGACAACGCGGTGATCCTGACCAATGCCATCGCCTTCGTGAAAGTCACCGACCCGGTCAAGGCGGTCTATGGCGTCACCGACTTCTCCGAGGCCATCCGCAACCTGATCATGACCACGCTGCGCTCGATCGTCGGCGAGATGGAACTCGACGAGGCGCTGTCGTCGCGCGACAAGATCAAGGCGCGGCTGCGCGAGAGTATCGCCGACGAGGCGGTAGACTGGGGGCTGACCGTCAAGTCGGTGGAAATCCAGGACATCAAGCCCTCGCAGTCGATGCAGAAGGCCATGGAAATGCAGGCCGCCGCTGAGCGCGAGCGCAAGGCGGTGGTCACCCGTGCCGAAGGCGCCAAGCAGTCGGCCATCCTGGAAGCCGAAGCGCGGCTGGAGTCGGCCAAGCGCGACGCCAATGCCCAGGTGATGCTGGCCGAAGCCTCGGCCGAGGCCATCCGCCGCGTCACCGCCGCCATCGGCGAGCAGACTGTGCCGATGTCCTACCTGCTCGGCGAGAAGTACATCGCAGCGCTGGCCAGCATGGGCGAGAAGGACAACGCCAAGGTCGTCGTGCTCCCTGCCGACCTGCAGGAAGCGGTCAGGGGACTGTTCGGCAGAAAGATCGGCTGAAGCCTAGCGGCGCCGCCCGCCAGCAAGCAAAACGCCCTCGCCGGCAGCGCCTCAGCGGTCAGGTCAGCTCCCCCCCGCGCTCCCTTCCTGCTCAGCGCCGACATCCGGGGCAGCCTCTGGCAAACGCGTCGCCAGCACCTTGTCAATGCGCTTGCCATCAAGATCGACGACTTCGAAATGCCAGCCCTCCCAGTCCGTCGCGTCACTGGTCGCCGGCAGGCGGCCGAGCAACAGCATCAGCATCCCTGACAGGGTGTGGTAGCGCCCCTTGTCTTCCTCGGGCACCGCCTTCATGCCGAGACGGTCCTTCAGTTCAAGCAGCGGAATCAGGCCATCAAGCAGCCATGACCCGTCCTCGCGCTGGACGGCCCAGGCATCTTCCTTGTTCTTCGGTACGAACTCGCCGGTCACCGACTCGATCAGATCCTGCAGCGTGATCATGCCCTGCACTTCGCCGTATTCGTCGATGACGAAGACCATCTGGGTGCCAGAGGTGCGGAACTGCCCGAGCAGTTCCATACCGGTCAGCGATTCCGGCACATAGACCGGCGCCTGCAGCTTTTGCGTCAGGTCGGCCCGGCCGCCACGCAGCGTCTGGTTGAATATCTGCTTGGCCCCGACGATGCCCAGAATGTTGTCCAGCCCACCGCGACACACCGGGAAACGCGAATGGTCGGACTCAGCCATCAGCAGCAGGTTCTCGTCGATCGGCCGCGCCACATCCAGCCAGACGATGTCGGAGCGCGGCACCATCAGCGAGGAGATCTGCCGATCATCCAGGCGGAACACATTGCGCACCATTTCGTGCTCGTCCTTCTCGATGACACCCGCTGCCGAGCCTTCCACCAGCATGGCGTGGATTTCTTCCTCGGTGACGCTCGGCCCCTGGGTTTCGCGCTGCCCGAGCAGGCTCAGGATGATGGTGGTGGACGTCGACAGCAGATGGACGAAAGGCCGGGAAGCAGCCGACAGCATGTTCATCGGCCGAGCGACCAGACGGGCAATGCTTTCGGGATTGATCTGCCCGATCCGTTTCGGCACCAGTTCGCCGATGACGATCGAAACATACGTGATGACGACGACGACCAGTACGGTGGCACCGATTTCACTGGCCTGCTGATCAACGCCGAAAGTCTGCAGCCAGAGTGCCAGTGGGCCGGCCAGGGCGGCCTCGCCGACGATGCCGTTGAGAATGCCGATAGAGGTAATGCCGATCTGGATGGTGGACAGGAAACGGGTTGGGTCTTCGCCCAGCTTCATGGCCACCGCCGCCGAACCGTCGCCATCTTCGGCCAGTCTGGCGAGGCGTGCCCGGCGGGCAGTCACCAGGGCGATCTCGGACATGGCGAAGAGTCCGTTGAGGACGACCAGTGCAACAAGCAGGATTATTTCCATTCATGCCTCCGAGATTCAGACAGACGGGCGGCAAGCCGCGGCACCCGGAGGCGCCCGAAGGCCTCCGCAAGATATGCGGGATGACAACACGAGGAGGGAATCCCTGACCGGGCAGGCGCCCGGGGCGCGATTGTCGGAAGGGCGGTGGTTCGACCATGGAGGCCGGACAAGTAATTCCGGACCGGCACGGTGGCGGTCCGAGGGGCAGTACGTGGGTAACTCATAGTGCGGGATCGGGCGACCCCGCGGCATCCTTCTTCAATTTCCGGCCGGCCATGATGCCGCATGCCTGCCAAACTGTCACGCACCGGCTCAACGGCGCGGCCGGAGCACGTAGATCTCGATCCAGTGCCGGCGGTCATCGCGTTGCTCGTCATGTTCCTCGCCGAACGCCGCGACCTGGATACGACGCGCCGGCACACGCAGCGACTCCAGTTGCTCCCTGACCAGACGCAGGGAGCGCTCGGCGGCTCCGATATTCCATGCCGGGCTGCCACCATCCGGAACATAACCTTCAAGGCGTAGCAAGGTCCGCTCGTCATCCCGCGCCAGACGCGCGACTTCTGCCAGTCGCCGGCGCATTTCTGCCGATAACGCAACACTGCCCGGCTCGACCTTGATCACAGCCGCGGGAGGCTCGGCACTGGCCGCCGGTTGCGGCAGGCGCACATCGAGCCGTGCCGCCATTGTCGATGACGATCCGGGCGGCAGCCCCCTGGCGGGTGCTGGCTCACCGGGCTTGATCGAAGAACAGCCCTGGAAACTGGCGAGCAGCAAGAGAACGACAAGCGCCGGAAGGGTTTTCATGAAATACCGCAGAACAAGGGGAGCGCATGATAACGCAAGCGCCATTCACACTGCCTCGCCGGATGATGATATCCGCGTACGGTCTCCCCGGCGTTTACCGCGACTCGCGCCCATCACCGCGACAGACAGCCATCACTTCGCATTTATCGAAACGATCCGGATAGATATTTCGAATTAACGACCGCAACGATTCCCGTAAGATCAACCGCAAGTTGCGTCCGCCGGGCGCCGCCGCCAGACAGTCCTGGCGGCGGGAGGATCAATCTGGCCATGACGCACGGCACTCCATCCACCCCGACTCAAAACAGGAGGAATCCAGATGAACAATCTACACACACCGGCAGTTGCCCTGCCGCGCTCCGGCGAAGAATCGGTGCTGGCCAGCAACAAGGTGATCCGCAACACCTACCTGCTGCTCTCGATGACGCTGCTCTTCGCTGCCGCCACGGCCGGCATCTCGGTTGCTCTCGGTCTGCCCCATCCGGGCCTGATCATCACGCTGATCGGCTACTTCGGCCTGCTCTTCGCCACCAGCAAACTGCGCAACAGCGGCTGGGGCCTGGTCTCGGTCTTCGCGCTGACCGGCTTCATGGGTTACACGCTCGGCCCCATCGTCAGCCACTACCTCGGCCTGCCGAACGGTGGCCAGACGGTGATGATGGCCATGGGCGCCACGGCGGCGATCTTCTTCGCCCTTTCCGGCTACGCCCTGACGACGCGCAAGGACTTCAGCTTCATGGGCGGCTTCCTGATGGTCGGCATCCTGCTCGCCTTCGTCGCCGGCCTGGCGGCCATCTTCATGGAGATTCCGGCGCTGTCGCTGACCGTCTCGGCCGCCTTCGTGCTGCTGATGTCCGGCCTCATCCTCTACGAGACCAGCAACATCATCCACGGCGGCGAAACCAACTACGTGATGGCCACCGTCACCCTGTTCGTTTCCATCTTCAATCTGTTCACCAGCCTGCTGCACCTGCTGGGTTTCATGAACAGCGGCGACTGAGGCAGTCGCACGCGGCGGCGAATCCGGCTTCCCGGCCGGTTCGCCCGACGCATCACTCTGCCGGCTTTTCGAGCGCGGCGAGCAATTTCAGGGCGCGCTCCCGATTCTTCGCGATGGCGGCCTGGCGTTCTTCAATATTGTCACGCTCGGCCAGCGAGTTCTGCACAAGCAGCTGGTGCGGCGTCAGCCCGCCCATGGCGGCAGCGAGCATGCGCTCCACTGCGGCGTCATCGGGAATGTCATCTTCCGGCATCGGGTGCTCCATTTGATCAGGCCGCCGTTTTAACCGTTTCCCCGCGCGGAGTAAAGGCGAAAACAGCCTTGGCCACTCCGCACCTGGAAAAGGCGGACGAAAAAAACCCCGCGTTTGGCGCGGGGCTCCATACTCCCGGATGCCGGAAGAACTTACTTGGACTTCTTGCCGGCAGCAGCGATGTTGGCCTGGGCTGCTTCGGAGAACTGCTTGGCCATCGCGCTCATGTTGCCGAAGGCCGAATTAGCAGCGGCAATGGCGTTCTGGATAACGGCAACGGCACTTTCCGAACCGGCCGGTGCCGACTTGCCGGCGAGAGCGACCATGCCGGCGACGTTCTTCTGGAATTCGCCGAACTGCGACTCGACCATGCGTGCCAGCTCCTGCTGGGTCTGAGTAGTGATCTCGACCATGGAACGGGTGTAGGCCACCGCCTTGTCGACGGCCGGCTGGGCCAGGGCACTCTGGGCCGCCAGGGCGGCTTGCGGATCCTTGGCGCCGATCACCGACTGAACGCCGGAAACGGTATCTTCCAGGGAGGCGCGGGCGGTATTCAGATTCAGGGCGGCGATGCGTTCGGCCGAGGCGAGGGCGGTATTGGCAACCGACAACAGGGAGTCGACGGTGGCACGGTTGGCAGCAGTGAATTGTTCGGTATTGATCGACATGGTCGGCTCCGGAAAAGGGTTATCGGTTGAGTCGCAGGCAGTATAACGCCCACGACCTTCATTTTGTGCACTGCAACAAAAATATTGTCATGATGCTTCCCGGCATTTTCCCGGGGACAGCCGGCGCGCTGCTCGCTACGATACGTCTTTCTTCTTTCCGCCTCCCGTCATCTGTGCGCCGCTGGCGCCCCCATCACCACGGAATGCCATGATCACTTCTCAAGACACCCCGCATCGCGGCCCCCTGCACGGCATCAAGGTCGTCGAATTT
>WBUO01000236.1 GCA_008933675.1 Dechloromonas sp. | reverse complement strand
CCGAAGCCGCGACCATAGTTCAGCAGCTTCGGATAGCGGAACAGGATCGTTTGCGCGTCACGATCATCGGGATCGAGCACCACGTCCCATCCATCCTTTGTGCCGAGCGCGCGTTCAGTCGCGGTCGCCATTTCGGGAAGGGCAATGGATTCGACATAGGATTGCGCGGCGGTTTTGAGCGCCTTGGTGCGGCGCTCGCGTTCCTTGCCGCTTATCCCGTCCTCCATCGGCGGGAGAGTATCGAGGATCAACGGCGCATCGCGCCCGATGGTGAGGTCGATATCCTCCGAGAACCGCTCGATGATGCCATAGGCTTTGGACAGGGACGTGCCGCCCTTGAATGTCAGATGCTCCGCCAATGCAGGAACTTCGCCCAGACGGCGCAGCGTCCAGCAGACCCAGAAATCCTTCTCGATGATGATCGGCGTGACATCGCGCCGCGCCGCCGCCTCATTGATGAAGGCGAGGCGATCATCGGCGGGTCTGCGTGCAAATTCATCCATGTCGAACCAAACCGATCTTGAGCACCGCATCGCTCATCCAGCCCGGCATTAGCGGCTGCGCTTTCGTCAGGGCTTTGAAATCGCGGTCATCGATCTGTGCTGACAGGCGTTGGATAAGATCGTTGTCGATCTTATCTTTGCCGACATGAGCGAGCAGTTGCAGAACCGCATTCGCATCGGGCGATGCGTCATCAAGGATGGGCGCGCGTGATCGCTTGAGCGCGATGGTGCGACCAGCGACTTTCTTGACCCGCGTTTGTCCGCTGGTGGCATAGCTTGTCTTGGCGGGAACCTGCGTGGAGATGCCGAGGCGGTTGGCGGCCTGCGCACCTGAGGAGGAGAGTTTGTCACCGCTTTGCGTCGCAACCGCCTGCGCAATGGTGTCGGCATCGGGTGTGAGCGCACCGAGCTTGTCATGCAGCTTGGGATAATCATAAAGGCCGCGCCCGATGCGCCGAATCTGGTTCGCTTGCACGAGACGGGTCAGCGCCATGTCGATGGACGCACGGGTGCCAAGGTCGAGAAAATCCTTGGGCGTAAAGGCCCAGCCGCGCCCTTTCCCGCGCACGCGCTTCATGATTTTGTCGGTTACGGCAGACATTTTTCCAATCCTTATTGTTAGATAATAGCACGTTATTTTCTAACAAGCAATTAAGCGATTCGATCGATAAAACACAGCAGTTTCATGCGGAAAGCCTTGTCATGAGACGGGAAGGCCCTTGTGGTTCGGTCCACGGAAGCCCGCACACAACTAAAGCCGTATAGGCGCGGTTCGGCTACATTCGTGTCGGGGCATGTTCTCCTAGGGCCACCACCGAGCAGCGGACATTCCCATCGGCATTCATTCATGGGTTTTGACCCGCCGCGTCTCGGATCAAGGCCGCTCGCTTCCGCACCCTTCGTTCCTTGGGTTTGTGCAGCTCCGCGCAGAGGTTCGCGTGCCGCTCAGCCTTTGATCCTCGACTCATGTCGTCAGGTCACGAGTCTCCCCATGAAGCCGAGGGAATTGTCCTTCGGCGGAAACCAAGGAGAACTGAAATGTCTGACACAAACGCAAACCGCCCGAGCCACCGCCTGTTCAACGTCATGGGTGACGGCGACAACGCCCGCTGGACCGATATCGGCGTCGCATGGGCCACCAAGGACGGCAAGGGCTTCACGCTCACGCTCAATGCGATCCCTGTGAATGGCCGGATCGTCATGCGGATCAACGAGGAAAAGCCAGCAAAGAAGGGGAGCTAACGCTCCCCTTCGGGGCTTCGTGAGCCAGCGCCGCTATGGCGCTGGACCACGGCGGCCGAGTTCCTGCGCGATCATCGCGAGAAGCGATTGCACCGATGCGAGATCGGCTTGCCGTGCGGCGACGGTGTTCGATGCCTGCTGAAACAGGGCCGCGAGCTGCGATGCCGATTTGGTCGCAAGATCGTTGCGGGTGAGATTGAAGTTCATGGCTTCCTCCATTTGCTATGCGCCGCTCACCATGAGCCGCGTTGGAGGACATGCATTCGCGCACCGAATGGAGGTGCATCACCTGTGATCGCAACGAATGTGGAGAAGGTCAGGGATCGCAATCCCGCCTTGCACCATCACCCCTTCGGGCGCGGATAGGTTCGATCAGTCAGCGGATTGTGAGAGTGGTGCGTGACGGAGGAAGCAGAACCGATCCCGCGATGATAATTCGCGGAGCAATGCTGAATCAGAATTTAGTCAAGTATAGAAAGCTCGATAGGCTCGATGGGTTACCATACTCGCTCGTTGGATCGGCGACATTGGCTTGGCACTCGGTAGCAGTCAAAACGATGCCGCTTCTCGGCATCCCATCATCCATCTTCACGTCGATTGATCTCAATGTTGAGCATGGAATGAATCTATGGTCTGCCATATTCGCTGCTGACAGAATATCGGACGGGATGTTAGTGACATAAATCGTATGTCGGTTTGTTGTCCGGCCATTCCCAACGACATTATTCATGTAACCGTTCAGGCGATATCCTCCACCGATTGGACTGGCCATTTGACCAGCTCCAAACTCCATATCGTCTTCGTTCTTCGGGCCGTCTATCAATCCTGCTGCCACCAGCTGCGACCACATGGTGAATTTCTCGGAGGATACCGTCAAAGCTTCACCCTGCATCGTTGTTCCCGGCAATCCAATCGTTCGATTTCCATCGCCACCGCGAGAGCAAGGGCCGGATGCACAGTTCGGGAGACGAGAACTCGGACTCACAATATCGCCCGGAAGACGTCCGTAGGTATCCTTGAAGGTAAGAGCGCCGGAATCAATGGCTTTGAGATCGCGAACGGTTCTCGAAACTTCCGATATCTCAACCAGTTTCATTCCACCAAACGTGCCGCCGATGAGAAGGCCAATAATCATCATAACGATGGAGATTTCGACGAGGGTGAATCCGTCTGAACTTTTACTAAGTGCGCATTCCATGAAATTCCTTTTGTTGAATCAAATCTAGCAAATTCAGTGATTTAATTCAACTGCTCGGATCGACCCACTTCGGACCGATCCGAGATCGCTTCACATCATCTGATCCAGCGCAGCCATCGTTTCAGAAAGCAGCCGCTTGAGGGACAGCAGGCTCGCCCCGAGAGACATCTCGGGACGTTCGGCCATGAGCATGAGCGCTTTCAGAACGGCATTGGACTCCCTCGCCAGCATGACGAGATGCACGCCGCTAGGCGCATTTTTGCCGCTCAACCAGTTTTTGGCGGTGCGCTGACTGACGCCCGTCCATTGCGTGATGATCTTGGTTCCGTTGCGGGCCGATCCGAATTCGACCTTCAGGGCCGATGCGATCACTTGCGCGAACTCGGCTTCCGTCAGCCCCGCACGACCAATCGGAAATGAACTTCCCTTCTTCGGCAACATGTTACCTCTCCTTTGCTGTTAGGAGGGCGACAGCAGCCGACAGGAAAGCGAACGATCAACACCAAGGCGTATCAATGGTTATCGAGTGGAGGACAGATAAGGACGGGCCGGACGACGAAAGGCCACTTAAACGGGCCGCCGAATATGTCCGCATGTCCACCGATCATCAGAAATATTCTACTGACAATCAGACCGCTGAAATCCGCGCCTATGCCCAGCGACGCGGTTTCGAGATTGTCCGCACCTATGCGGATGAGGGGAAAAGCGGCCTGAGCATCGACGGGCGCGATTCCTTCCAGCAGCTTTTAACGGACATACAGAGCGGAAACGCCGATTTTGAAGCGGTCCTCGTTTATGACGTAAGCCGATGGGGTCGTTTTCAAGACCCCAACGAATCCGCGCATTATGCTTGGCTTTGCAAAAGCGCAGGCATCGCTCTTCATTTCTGCGCCGAGCAGGTCGAGAATGACGGCTCTATGGGGTCGTCCATTGTGACGACCGTCAAGCAGGTGATGGCGGGGGAATATAGCCGCGAGCTTTCGGTCAAGGTGTTCAAGGGGCAGTGCCGCCTCATCACTCTCGGCTTCCGGCAAGGCGGGCCGCCGGGATTTGGATTGCGGCGGATGCTCGTCGATGAGCACGGCCAGCATAAAGGCATTTTGGATCGACGCGAGCATAAGAGCATCGCGACGGATCGCGTTGTGCTCGTTCAGGGGCCGGATGAAGAAGTCGCCATCGTCCGCGACATCTATCGCCGGTTCGTGGATGAGCAGCAGACGGAACGGCAAATTGCCGACTGGCTGAATGCTCAAGGCATCATGTCCGATTTGGAACGCCCGTGGTCGCGCGGCGCGATCCACCAGATTCTCATCAACGACAAATATGCGGGCCATAACGTGTGGGGCCGCACATCATTCAAGCTCAAAACCAAACATGTCCGCAACGATCCATCCAAGTGGATCAGGCACGATCAGGCGTTTCCCGCCATCGTGTCACAGGACGTTTTCGATGCCGCGCGGCTCATCATTGAGCAGCGATCACAGCGGCTTTCCGATGAGGAAATGCTCGCATTGCTCGCTGATATTTTTGCGAAAAATGGCACGCTGTCTGGTCTGATTATCGACGAGTGCGAGGATGGACCATCGAGCAGCGCGTATCAGTCGCGCTTTGGCAGTCTGCTGCGCGCCTATTCCTTGGTCGGATATGTCCCCGATCATGATTACCGCTATCTCGAAATCAATCGCGCGCTACGCAGGATGCATCCCTCGATTGTGAAAAGCGTGATCGAGGGCGTGCGCGCGGCTGGCGGCTCAGCCATCCAAAACCTCGAAAACGATACGCTGCTCATCAACGAAGAGATCACCGCATCCATCGTGATCGCGCGTTGCAAGCCTACGCGTGGCGGCAATCGCCGCTGGAAAATACGGCTCGACGAAAGCCTCCACCCAGACATCACCATCTGTGTCAGAATGGACGAGGATAATATGAACGCATACGACTATTATATATTGCCGCGCATGACGCTTGCCGAAGGTGTTCTCCGGCTCGCGGAACATAACGGCCTTTCGCTCGATGCTTTCCGGTATGAAACCCTTGACGGCTTCTTCGCGCTTGCGGAGCGCGCGCCGTTTCGGCGGGTAGCGTGACGATGGCTCGCCCCGCCCAGCGTGTCGAGATGATCCCGATTGATCGGATCACCATCGTCAACCCGCGCCTTCGCAGCAAAAAGATATTCAAGGGCATCGTCGAGAATATCGCAGAGATCGGCCTCAAGCGCCCGATCACGGTGACGTCGCGGCAAGGGTCGGACGGCCCGCTCTACGACCTTGTTTGCGGGCAAGGCCGTTTGGAAGCCTTTCGCGAACTGGGGCAGACCGAAGTTCCCGCACTGATCGTGACCGCCGACACGGAAGATTGCATGGTCGCGAGCCTCGTTGAAAACTGCGCTCGCCGCCAGCATCAGGCCGTTGACCTTTTGCAAGACATCGTGGGGATGCGGCAGCGCGGTTATTCCGACAACGAGATTGCCGAGAAAACCGGCCTCTCCGCCAACTACGTATATAGCGTCGGGAAATTGCTCGAACGCGGGGAGCGGCGGCTCGTCGCTGCCGTCGAGGCGGGGTATTTGCCGATCTCGGTGGCGCTCGAAATCTGCGAGGCCGACGATCAGGGCGTTCAGGCCGCCCTTCATAAAGCCTATGAAGACAAGCTCCTGCGCGGTCGTGCCCTTATTGCGGCGCGGCGCTTGGTCGAGGTGAGAAAGCGATCCGGCAAGGCATCGAAACTACGCGGGATCGTCGAAAAAGGCGCAGCCGCAACGCCCGAGGGTTTGGTGAAGGCTTTCCAAGAGGACACCGAGCGCAAGCGCATGATGATCCGAAAGACAGAGGCGACCCGTAACCGCCTTGTATTCATCGTCGAAGCCTTGAGCCAGCTTTCGAATGACGAGAGCTTCGTCGCGCTTCTCGAAGACGAAGGGTTGGAATCGATGCCGAACCGCGTCGCCGAGCGAATCCAGAATGTCAGGATCAATCTCCAATGACCGGCAGCCCGCGAAACCGAAAAATCAAACTCGCCTTTGAAACCACCAGCCTGCGCATCCCGCTTGGCGACATCGAGCCGATCCGCGTTGTCACCACGGCGATCAAGAAATCGGTCAAATATGCCCAGATCGCAGCATCGATCCGCGAGGTCGGCATTATCGAGCCGCCTGTTGTGGTGAGAGTGAAGGGCAAAGAGGATCGCTACCGGCTGCTGGACGGCCATATGCGCATCGAAATCCTGAAAGAGCGCGGCGACAAGGATGTCGTCTGCCTTATCGCCACCGACGATGAGGCCATCACCTACAACAAGCGCATCAGCCGCATGGCCATCGTGCAGGAGCACAAGATGATCCTGAAAGCCCTTGAGAAAGGGGTTTCGGAAGAACGGCTCGCGCGCGCGCTCAATGTCAATATCACGACGATCCGCGACAAGCGCCGCCTGCTCGACGGCATATGCGAGGAAGTGGAGAAGCTGCTGCAAGATCGCATGGTGCCGATCAACACGTTCAGCGAACTCAAGAAGATGCGCCCGATGCGACAGATCGAAGCCGC
>WBUO01000235.1 GCA_008933675.1 Dechloromonas sp. | reverse complement strand
CTTCCCGTCCCCGGCAGATCGCCGCCCGCCAACCGGCCGCGCCGGCCGCCCACCGATGAAACGGGTCTGGCCAGGCTGCCCGCGCTGGCTGACAGCCGCGCTCTGCCTCCTCGCCTTTGCCGGCGCTTTCTGGCGCCTGCCGCAGCCGGCTGCACCGGCCTTCCGGCCGGTGCAGCCGCTGACGACGCCCCCTTTGCCGGCGCTCTTTGCAGCGCAGATGCTGCCGACGGCCGGCGTCATTGCCCGCACTCCCAGTCTGACCTTCCTGCCTGACGGACGTCTGGCCGCCGCCTGGACCGCCGGCAGTGCCGAGGACGCCAGCGACCTCGCCATTTACTTCAGCACCCTGGGACGCGAAGGCTGGCAGGAAGCGCGAGCCATCGTCACCCGGGAATCAGCGGCCGGCAGCCTGCTCGCCCATGTCCGCCGGATCGGCCAGGCGCTCATCCACCGCGACGGCGAAACGCTGCACCTCTGGTACATCGCCGTCGGCGTCGCCGGCAACGCCATGCTGGTCCATGGCCGGTCGACCGACGGCGGCCGCAGCTGGGGCGCAACGGAGCGCCTGTCCACTTCACCGCTGGCCAGCTTCGGCAACGGCCTGGGCGCCCCGCCACTGGCACTGGCCGACGGCGGCCTCGGCCTGCCGGCTAGCCACGATCTTCTCGCCGGGCACGGCGAATGGCTGCGCCTGTCGGCCGCCGGCCGCATCCTCGACAAGCAGCGCCTGCCGCAAACCCGGCGCACGCGCCAGCCGGTGATCATCGCCAGCGACGCCCGGCAGGCCATGGCACTGCTGAGCGACGACGGGCCGCCCCCCGGTCAGGTCCGCCTGGCCGGCACGACGGATGGCGGAGAGCACTGGACGGCCAGCGCCGATGTCGGCCCGCCGTCCGGCGGACGGCCATTGGCCGCGCTCCGTCTGGCCAGTGGCCGCCGCTGCTCGCCGGCAATCCGCAGCAGGGGCGCGATACCCTTGCGCTATGGCTGTCGGAGGACAACGGCAAGAGCTGGCAGAGGGCCCGCAACATCGAATCGGCCAGCGACGGTGCCGCCGACTTCAGCGCCCCGGCCCTGCAGCTCGGCAGCGATGGCCGTATCCATCTGGCCTATGCCTGGCGCGGCCGCGGCATCCGCTACGTCACCTTCAGCGAAGCCTGGCTGGCCGGAGCGCTTCAATGAGCCCCCTGGCCGCCTACGGCCTGCTCGCCAACGCCCTCGTCTTCGGCGCCCTGATCGCCCTGCTGCCGCTCGGCGTCCTGCGCCCGCGTGCCGGTCTGGCGGCAACGGCCCTGGCGCTGCTCGCCGGTCTGGCGCCGGCCATGCATGGCGTCCTCGGCCCACCGTCGGTCACGCTGCTGCAGCTGGCCATCCTGCAGCTCGCCGGCCGCACGCCATCGCCGCTCTCCTGGCGCCCCGCCCTCGCCCTGCTGGGGTTTGCCGCGCTCTTCTATCCTGCCGCGCTCGGCCTCGGCAGCCTCGACCCCTACGCGGCGGGCTACCAGCCGTGGCTGCTTCTCATCGCCCTGCTGCCACTGGCCGTCGCACTCTGGTGGCGCCGTCAGGATGCCTGGCTGCTGATCCTGGGCATCGACCTGGCGGCCTGGTCTACCGGCCTCTTCGCCAACCTCTGGGACGTCCTCTTCGATCCGCTGCTGGTGGCCCTGGCTGCCATCGTCGCCGGCCGCCGTCTGGCGAGCCGCCTCAACGCGTCAAGGCGTCGCTGATCAGCCGGCGGATGGTGCCGGCCTCGAAGGGTTTGTCGCAGATGGCCGAAACTCCCGCCCGTTCGACGGCAGCCAGGCGCCCCATGTTCTGCTCGCTGGTCACCATCAGCACCGGCACGTCGGCCTGCCAGCTCTGCGTGCGGATGTACTCGGTCAGCTCGCGGCCATCCATTTCCGGCATGTTGTAGTCGGTGATCACCAGGTCGAACATGCTGTCAGCCAGGATGACGACGGCTTCCTTGCCGTCGACGGCCTCGGTGATGCGCTCGATGCCCAGCTCCTCGAGCAGGCGGCGCAGGTGGTGGCGCGACGCCAGGCTGTCATCGACAATCAGCACGCGCATGCCTTCGACCTCGGCGAGGTCGAGATCGGCCGGCGGATTCAGGTAGTCGGCAGCGGCGAACAGGGCGCGCGACAGCTGCTGCTCGGTAAACGGCTTGCTGACGATGCTGCAGGCCCCAGACTGGCGGATCGGCTCGAGCACCTGCGGTCGCGTCTCGCTGGAGACGAGAATGAACGGGATGGCCTCCAGCGCTTCGTCGGCACGCATGGCCATGACCAGTTCGGTACCCGGCATGTCCGGCAGATAGAGGCTGCTGATCACCAGCGACGCGGCATCCTTGCCTTCGGTCAGCGCCGCCAGGGCATCCTGGGCGGTGGTCACCACCCGCACGTGCCGAACCCCCTGATGCGCCAGCATGCGGCTGACCAGACCGGCCTGCATGGGCGACGGCTCGACGAGCAGGACGGAAATGTCGGCCAGCGAAGTGGTAAGGGTCATGCCAGCGCTCCGGACAGAGGAATGACTTCACTATAGCAGCGCCCGGCAGCGGCCGGCACATGGCCATTCCCCCGGCCCGCCCGACAGCCCGGAAAGTCCCCCGGCAGGCAGTCGGATCGCACGTTATTGCAGGCTTTCGGGCAGAATGGCGGGATGCCGACCGTGCCATTTCCCCCGCCCAATCAAGCAGCCCCCGCCTTTCCCGATGGAGTCCCGGCATGAACTGGCGGGAGCGCCTGCGCCAGCTGTTGCCGACCCGGCAGCAGATTCTTGCCAACCGCTGGTTGCGCTGGCTGGCGCCGTGGCTGGATCAGCCGGCGCTATGGCACTGGTCACGGCGCGGCGTGGCACTTGGCGTGGCCCTCGGCGTCTTTTTCGGACTGCTCATCCCGATCGCCCAGATTCCGGTCACCGCCGTCGCCGCGGTCGTTCTGCGTGCCAATCTGCCGGCCGCCGCAGCCAGCACACTGGTCACCAACCCGGTAACCTTCGCCCCCGTCTACATCGCCGCCTACCATCTCGGTGCCTGGATCACCGGCGAGGAGGTCGCTCCGGAAGCCATCGAACGCGCCGCGCCACCGACCGGCGACATCACGCTGTGGGCCCGCATCGCCGGCCTTGGCCGGCCGCTGCTGGTCGGTCTGGCAACGCTGGCGGTGAGTACCGGCCTGCTCACCTATCTGCTGATCAACCTGCTGTGGATCTGGCGCATCCGCTCGCGGCGACGTCAGGGGCTCGCTGGCCGCAGGCGCCACGACGGCAACTGAACGGCCCTGCAGCAAGGCTTTCAGCCGGCCTCGACCCAGTCGATGATCGCCTGCCACTGCGCCAGATCGCGTTCGGCGCGGGCCGGCGGCAGGTCGAACAGGGTCATGCCGGCGGCCGTCGCCTGGACATAGACCTGGGTATTACGCAGACAGGCCAGCACCGGCAGGTCCAGCGTGGCAAAGAAACGCTCCAGCTCGGCCGCTGCCCGGGTCCGCGCATCGACCCGCATGCCGACCACGGCAACGTCGGCCTTGCCTTTGCGCACGGCTTTTTCGGCAAGCAGCGCGGTGAGGAATTGACGCGTTGCCAGCATGTCGAACAGCGAAGGCTGCACCGGCACGATGACCCGCGCCGACAGCTTCAGCACCTTGTCGAGCAACTTGCCGCCGAGGCCGGCCGGCGTATCGAGGACGACGTGGCTGGTGCCCTTGGGCGGCCGGGCGACGTTGTCCGGGCCGATGTCCCAGGTTTCGATGGTCGGCAGCTCGAACGGCCGGATGGCCAGCCATTCGCGTGCCGACTGCTGGCGGTCGGTATCGCCGAGCATGACATCGTGACCGCGATTGGCAAAGTAGCCGGCCAGGTTGGTGGCCAGCGTGCTCTTGCCGGAACCGCCCTTGGGATTGGCGATCAGAAAGGCCTTCATGCAGCGTGCTCCTGCTTGTCGAGAATGTGGCGGACCAGATTGACGTGCTCGCGCAACGTATAGACGAGGTCGGTGAAGCCGAGCGGCACATGCAGCTCGGTCGCCTCCTCGTCGAGGGCATCGAGGCGCTGGCGGTATTCGGTGAGCCGGGCGGGATCGAAACGGTGCTTGATGTCGTCCTCGAGGAAACGCAATTCGCCATAGCAGCGGAACACCTTCGAGCGCACGCGCCAGGTGTATAGCGCCGGCGCGAAGCGCAGCAGCGGGATGAGCAGGGCGATGACCGGCACCAGCAGGACGATCAGGCGGTCGATCAGCACCGCCAGCCAGAACGGCAGGTAGCGCTGCAGGAAAGGCGGGCCGGACTTGAAATATCGGGCCGCCTCCGGCGACAACGGCAGCAGCGGATCGAGGTAGGAGGGAAACTCGCCGGCGCTCTGGAAGAAACCGGTGTGCCCGTGCACCTCGCTGGCCGCCTGCAGCAGCAGGCTCTGCAAGGCCGGATGCAGGTCGTCGCGGACGACCAGGTTGGCGGTCGGCGCGAGCACGCGGACATCTTCCGGCGGATAGTCACGGACCAGGTCGGCGACACCCTGCGGCAGCGTCAGCCGGGTCAGGAAGGGGAAGCGGCGCTGGTAGGCGTTGGCCTGCGCGAAGCTCATCAGGTGCACGCCGGGCGAGCGCAGCAGCACCTGCACCACCGGCGCACTTTCGGCGGCGATGATGAAGGCGGCGTCGAGACGGCCTTGCTGCAGTTCCTCGGCGGCATCGAGACCGGTCAGCGGCAGCAGGATGCTTTCCCGCTCCATCTCGTTGGCTTCGAGCAGACGCTGGGCCAGCTGGCGGATGCCCGACCCCTCCTGGCCGATGGCGATGCGCTTGCCGCGCAGCTCGGTGAGCCGGGTCAGCGGCCTGGCGCCGCGGTAGAAGACCCAGACCGGCTCGTAGAAGACGCTGCCGAGCGAGCGCAAGTCGGTATCCGGCACGGCGTCCGGATTCTCCGGTGGTTCGATGACGCCGCCCTGGACGAAGCCGACCTCGGCCTCGCCGCGCTCCAGACGTTGCAGGTTTTCCAGCGAGCCGGCCGAGGTACGCACCTCCAGCGTCACACCATGGCGGGCCAGGATGGCCGCGTAGCGCTGGGCGAAATGGTAGTAGGCGCCACTGTCGCCGCCGGAGGTGATGACGATGCGTTTGGGCGGCGCCGGCTCGACGAACTGGTAGGCGACGACGAAGCCGAAACCGACGATCAGCACGATCCACCAGGCGGTGGCAAAGAGATCGCGCAAGGACAACAGCCCGGCCTTGATCTTCGCCATCATCACGGCAGCAGGATGGTCGATCCGGTGGTCCTGCGCGCTTCCAGATCGCGGTGTGCGCGGGCGGCGTCGGCCAGCGCGTAGGTCTGGTTGATCTCGATACGCACCTTGCCGGCAACGACGACATCGAACAGTTCGCCGCCCAGCGCTTCCAGTTCGCTGCGCTTGCCGGTGTAGTTGGCAACGGTCGGCCGCGTGATGAACAGCGAGCCCTTCTGCGACAGCAGCAACACGTCGAACGGCGGCACCGGGCCGGACGCATTGCCATAGCTGACCATCATGCCGAGCGGCCGCAGGCTGTCCAGCGAGCCCATGAACGTATCCTTGCCGACGCCGTCATAGACCACCGGCACACCTTCGCCGCCGGTGATCTCGCGGACGCGCTGACTGAAATTCTCGGTGGTGTAATCGATCACATGGTCGCAGCCGTGCGCCCTGGCCAGCTCGCCCTTGGCCTTCGACCCGACGGTGCCGATCACCGTCGCCCCCAGCGCCTTGGCCCACTGGCAGGCGATCAGGCCGACGCCGCCGGCGGCGGCATGGATCAGCACGGCGTCGCCCGGCTGCACGCGGTAGGTGCGGCGCAGCAGATAGGCGGCGGTCAGCCCCTGCAGCATCATCGCCGCGGCGGTCCGGAAATCGATGCTGTCCGGCAGCTTGAGCAGGCGGTGCGCGGGAATGTTGCGCACTTCGGCATAGGCGCCGACCGGGCCGCCGGCATAGGCGACGCGGTCGCCGACCTTGACTTCAGTCACCCCGTCGCCGACCGCCTCGACCACGCCGGCGCCTTCCAGGCCGATACCGCTGGGCAGCGGCAGCGGATAGAGCCCGGTGCGGTGATAGGTATCGATGAAATTGAGGCCGACCGCCTGGTGGCGGACGGTGGCTTCGCCGGCGGCCGGCGCCGGCAGGTCGACCTCTTCCCAGCACAAGACTTCCGGGCCGCCGGTCTGGTGAATGCGGATGGCGTGGGGCATGGCGATCTCCTTGTTGGTTATGGGCCAAAAAACCAGCTTATCACCGGGCCGGCCGGCGATCTAGCGCGGGCCGGCACAACCGCAATCTTTACGACTTTTTTACGTCCGCAACGCCAGAATGGCCGCAACGCCCGGAACGGCATGCTTGCTGTCGGGCCCCCCGGAGAAACGCATGCACCCAGCACCCGACAAGAGACGCCTGGCGACGCTGACACTGGCCGCCCTCGGCATCGTCTATGGCGACATCGGCACCAGCCCGCTG
>WBUO01000234.1 GCA_008933675.1 Dechloromonas sp. | reverse complement strand
GGCCAGGGTTCCGGCGATACCCTTCAAGCCATGCACGATGCGTTCGGCCGTCTGACGATCCCCTTCCGCCAGGGCGCTGCGCATGTTCGCCAGCTGCGGCAGCAGGTCCGCCCCCGCCGGCAGCCCGGCCACGGCGGCGGACGTTGCGGCGGCAGCCGCCGCCTGGGCATGAGGCAACCACTGCAGCAAGGTCGCATACAGGGCGTCCGGCTCCACCGGCTTGACGACGAAGTCGTTCATGCCGGCATCGATACAGGCCTGCCGGTCTTCGGCAAAGGCATTGGCCGAGATGGCCAGTATCGGCAGCGTCTGCAGGCCCGCCATGGCACGAATGCGGCGAGTGGCCTCGACGCCGTCCATCACCGGCATCTGCATGTCCATCAGGACCAGATCGAAGTGTGCCGTACGGACTTTGTCCAATGCCTCGGCTCCGTCGCCGGCCAGCGTCACCTGCAGGCCGACCGCCTCCAGCAGTTCCCTGGCCACATCCTGGTTGATCCGGTTGTCGTCGCAGAGAAGGACACGCCGCCCGGCGCACTGTGCCCGCAACGCCTGCTCGGCATCGGCCGCCGGCGCGGTGGTGATCGTTCGCTGAACAACCGCCCCCGGCTGCAGGCGAACGGTGAACCAAAAGCAGCTGCCGACCCCTGGCTCGCTGCTGACACCGGCCTGCCCACCCATCAGTTCCGCCAGCCGGCGGGTGATGGCCAAGCCCAGGCCGGTGCCGCCGAACACACGGGTCGTCGAGTTGTCGGCCTGTTCGAAAGCCTCGAACAGGCGGCCGACGACTTCCGGCGCGATACCGATCCCTGTGTCGCGCACCTCGAAGCGCAACTCGCTGTCCTCACCGTCCAGCGCGCGAAGCGAGCAGGCCAGCGTGATCCGCCCCTGCTCGGTGAACTTCACGGCATTGCCCAGATAGTTCAGCAGCGCCTGGCTGATCCGCGTCGGATCGCCGCGGAAGTTGAGGTTGCCGGCCTGCGGCAGCTCGACCTGGACCTGCAGACCCTTCGCTTCGGCACGGTCGCGGATCAGCGATGCCACCCGTTGCATCAACGGCGGCAACTCGAAATCGATATGCTCGAGCTGCAGTTTGCCGGCCTCGATCTTGGAAATATCCAGCACGTCGCTGATCACCACCAGCAGGTGATCGGCCGATTCGCGAATCTTCTCGAGCTTGTCGCGCTGCGCCGGATCCTCGACGACGCGCAGCAGGATATGAACCAGTCCGACGATGGCGTTCATCGGCGTCCTGATCTCGTGGCTCATGTTGGCCAGGAAGAGGCTCTTCGCCCGGTTGGCAACCTCAGCCGCCTCCTTGGCCGCGGCCAGTTCTCCGGTACGCCGGCCAACCTGTTCCTCGAGGTGATGGCGATGCTCGGCCAGTTCGTCGGCACTGCGCTTCTGGTCCTCGAGCAGGCTGAGCAGGATCACCCGCGACTGCTCGGCCTCGGCCAGCAGGCGGCGGCTCTCAGCCTGGGCCTCGACAACGGCCTGCTCGGCATTGATCCGCTCGCTGACATTGCGCGACAGGATCATGAAGTGTGGCGGCTGATCGTTCCCCGGTTTGCGCGTGGTCGACAGTTCGAACCACTGCTCGCCGCCAGGCAAGGGCAACAGGATCAGCTGCCCGCGCGAACGCCCGCGCTCGCCAGCCTCCCGCAGCGCCTGCCAGCCCGCGGCGGCGGCCTCCGGCGGCAGGACTTCGTCGAACCGCCGACCGAGAACGGCCTCGCGCGGCAACAACAACTCGTCGGCATCGTTGGCCCAAAGCTCGATGAACAGCCCCGTCGCATCGACCTCGAACAGCAGGTCGGGAATCGCGTGCAGCGTCGCCTCGCGTTCGTTGCCAAGGCGACGCAGGCGGTCGCGCTCAGCATCCAGTTCGCGGGTGCGGATCGCCACCTGGCGACGCAAGGCCAGATTCCAGCCGAACAGCAGCAAGGCCGCGGTGGCGACACCGACCAGACCGTAAACAAGCGGCATGCCGGAAAACGCGGTTTCGTCGTCGCCCAGCCACTTGTCCCGCAGGGCGGCATACTCACCCGCGCCGATTGCCGCGAAACCGCGCTCGACCAGGGCCAGCGTCGCCTCGTCACCGTGACGCACGGCCCGGTGCAGCTGCCCCGAATACAGGATGAACGCCTCACGGAACTCGCTCCGTCCATCGGCACGGGCCAGCAGGAAATTGGCCGGCGCCTGGTCGACGCAGAAGATGCGCAGATCGCCGGCCAGCGCAGCGCCGACGATGACCTCGTAACTGGGGTAATGATCGAGGCGGACGACACCGGCTTCGCGCAATCGGTCGCCGCAGGCATCGCCATCCTTGACGGCGACCGAAAAGGCTTTCAGGGTCTGCACGCCGTCGATGCCCTGGATGCTGCGATGGACGTAGATCGGCACCGGCAGTTCGGCATACGGGGCCGAAAACAACATGTGACGCCTGCGGACCGGCGTGTCGAAAACGGTATCGAGGACGTCCGCCTTGCCTTCGGCAAAGTGTCGTTGCGCCTGCCCCCAGTCCATCGCCTGCAGTTCGGCGACGACCCCGGTGCGTTGCGACCACAGGGCCCAGGCGTCGACCAGATAGCCTTTGAGAACACCATCGCCATCGCGGAAGACGTAAGGTGGATAATTGTCGTCGAGAGCGACGACGAGCCTCGCCGGCACCCCGCCGGCAGCCGCCGGAGCCGCTACGGCAAGCAACAGCCAGACGAGGGACAACCAGTATTTCATGCCGGTCCCCCGGCACCATCAACGCTGCCATAACGCGGCGCCTCGCCCAGGCGCGCCAGCAGTTCGTTGACCTCGCGCTTGAGCTCGAGAACACGTCCCTCTCGCCCCAGCGTCAATTGCTGCCAGCGGCGCAATTCCTCGATCGATTGCTGCAGGTGCGACGCCCTCCGGTCGCGTTCGATGGCGATGGCCGCCAGAGCGGTCGCCACTTCGACATAGCGGCGGATAGCGGGCGTCACCGCCGTCTGCTGCGTCTTCCAATAGACCGCGAAGGTTCCCAGCACCTCGCCGGCCGAGGACATGATCGGCGACGACCAGCAAGCCTGCAGTCCATGGGCAAGGGCCAGGCCCTTGAAATCGGCCCACAACGGATCGCTGCCGATGTCGCCGACGAAAACTTCCGCCTTGCGCCAGGCCGCCGTTCCGCAGGAACCCACCGCAGGCCCGATGGCACTCCCGTCGATGGCCCGGTTGTATGCCGCCGGCAGGCTCGGCGCCATGCCGCCGGCCAGGTGCCGGCCATCCTCGTCGAGCAAGAGGATCGAACAATAGCCACCGCTTTCCTGGCTTTCGATTTCACGGACGATCATTTCGAGCACGCCGGCCAGCGCCGCACCCGTCGAGATGCGCTGGAGGACGGCATTGCCGAACTCCAGCAACTCATGCTCGCGGTGCCGGCCGGTCACATCGATGGCCACACCCGCCGAGCGCAGCGGCCGTCCCTCGGCATCGCTCTCGACGACACGCCCGCGCGTGCTGATCCAGAGGACATCGCCATTGCCGCAACGCTCGCGGTACTCGACCGCGAACCACTCGCTGCGCCCTTCCAGGATTTCGGCAAAGGCCGCGGCCACCCGCTCCCGGTCGGCCTCGTCGATGCGGTCCAGAACATCCTGGACGGTTTCCTGGAGATGATCCTCGGGCAGGTGCAGCAAACGGTTGAGCACGGCGGTCCGGATCACCGCCCCCTGCCGGTGATCGAATTCCCAGGTGCCGACCCCCGTCGCTTCGAGGACGACGGCCAGCCGGTCGGCCAGCTTGCTGCGGCTTTCGTCGAGCAGCACCGCCCCCAGGCGTTCGAACATGCGGTGCTGGCTGAGCACTCCGACCATGCGCCCCTGGGCATTGACGACGACCAGATGGCGCAGGCCGGTGGCCTCCAGGCGGGCAGCCGCTTCGGCCACCGAGACGTTGACAACGATCGTCTGCAGGCCGGCACTCATCACGTCGACCAGACGCACCGCCGCCGGATCGACATGTTCGGCCAGCAGGCGCGGAATGTCGCGTTCGGTCAGGATGCCTTCGGCGATTCCGTCACACCCGACAACGACATGATCGAGGTGTCCGGAACGCATGTATTCGAGCGCATCCTGCAGCGCCATGCCGGGCGACAGCAGGACGCCCCCCTGATCCATGACGGCATCGAGACTCTTGATGGCGGCAAAGAAGTCGTTACCGAGGTGATGGCGGAAATCCGTCTCGGTCGCCACGCCGCACAGGCGTCCCCCGGCATCGACCAGCACCAGATGGCGAACGCCCCTATTGGCCATGAGCAACTGCGCCGAGGCGAAGTCCAGTTCGCCGGGGGCCGTCATCACCGGCGAACTCATGACATCGCTGACGACCAGCTGCTCGTCGATCCCGTCGCACATCATGCGGACCAGGTCGCGCTCGGTCAGGATGCCCAGGGGACGTTGCTCGACGACAACGATCAGCGACGAGACGCGATGCGTGGAAAAAAGACGCACCGCATCGCCGAGCGGCGTTTCCGGCGAGACGGAGAGGACCGAGGCACTGGCGATGTCGGAAAGGCGCAGCGTGGATAGCGGGATCATGGCGGGAAAAAGAAAGGTCGGGCGACCCGGTGCCCCAAGCACAGTCAGCAATATGACACCGGCTCGGCCAGTGTACTCCTTTGCCGCCACGACCATAAGTGATCGGCCGGCGGGGCCGCCGTCGCCTGCCGGACATGCCCGGCAGGACAAGGAGATAAGCCTGGCCGGAGGACGGAAACTCCCCAGTTGACCCTCGCCGGAAAGTGACGGGATACTCTTTCAACTTCGCTCCCCCAGGTGCCTTAACCGTACCGGCCGGACCAACCGATAGCCGCAGAGATGTCGATCCGCTACCTCACTCCCCCGCTTCCCGGCAGCACCGCCCAGACAGCATCACCCGGTCCGGGCAGACGCGCCATCCAGTCGCGCGTGGCGCTACTGGCGCTGCTCGCCATACTGCTCCCGCTGCTCTGGTGGTGGGAGTCATCGCTCGTCATCCGCGGCGCTCTGGCACTGGCCATTCTCGTCGGCGGCTATGTCGTCCAGGCCCAGCTGCGTAAACTGCTGGCCACCCAGCGGGCCTACAGCCTGGCCATGGAAGCTGCCCACGACGGTTTCTGGGCCTGGGACCCGGTCAGCAAGCGCCTCGATGTCGGCAACCGGCTGCTCGAGATCCTCGGCTACCGCGACAACTTCCTGCCCGACACCCATGCCTGGCTGGAACTCGTCCACCCGGAAGACCGCAACCATTACAACCGGACCGTCGCCGAGCACCTGAAGGGGCGCACGCCCTACTTCTACTGCGAATACCGTGTCCGCGCCAGCAACGGTCGCTATCTGTGGATCGCCTCGCGCGGTATCGCTGTACGTGACCGGCGCGGCGTGGCCTACCAGATGGCCGGCTCGGTCACCGACATCACCGAGCGCAAGCTGCACGATGAGGAACTCGCCTTCATGGCGCAGCACGATCCGCTGACCGGCCTGCCCAACCGCTTCCTGCTCGCCGAAAAACTCGCCGAATCGCTGCAGCAGGCTGCCGCCCTGCACGAACGGCTGGCCTTGCTATTCATTGACCTCGATCGTTTCAAGGACATCAACGATTCGCTCGGCCACCGTCTCGGCGACCGCCTGCTGCAGGATGTCGCCAGACGCCTGCAGGACGCCATCGGCAAGCGCGACATGCTGGTCCGCCAGGGGGGCGACGAATTCATCGTGGTGCTCGCCGGCATCACCGACGGCGAGACGGCCGAAGCGCGGGCCGGCGAATTTCTCGAACGCCTGAACCAGCCCTTCGTCACCGATGGCAACCAGCTGCACGTCGGCGCCAGCATCGGCCTCAGCCTCTACCCCGACGACGCCGCCGAAGCCGAACAACTGCTGCGCGATGCCGACATGGCCATGTACGTGGCCAAGCGCCAGGGTGGCGGCAAGATCGCCCGCCATACGCCGGAAATGAAGGAACGCGTGCTGCTGCGCGCCTCGATCGAGGCGCGCCTGCACCGGGCCATTGCCGAGCACGCCTTCACGCTGCATTACCAGCCCAAGTTCGACACCGCCAGCGGCCGCCTGGTCGGTGCCGAGGCATTGCTGCGCTGGCAGGACGACGGCCAGTGGATTCCGCCCGACCGTTTCATCCCGGTCGCCGAGGAAACCGGCCTGATCATTCCCATCGGCCGCTGGGTACTGGACGAGGCGATCGCCTGCCTGGCACGCTGGAACCGGCTGTCGCCGACACCGCTGCACATGGCCATCAACCTCTCCGCCCGCCAGTTCTGGTCGGGCGACCTGAGCGAGACGGTGGCGGCGCTGTGCGCCGAACACGGCATCGCCTGCGGGCAGATCGAGCTGGAAGTCACCGAATCGATGCTGCTGCAGGCCGAAGGCACCCATGTCGACATGCTGCACGCCATGCGCGCCCGCGGCTTCCGCCTGGCGCTCGACGATTTCGGCACCGGCTATTCGTCGCTCTCCTACCTGC
>WBUO01000233.1 GCA_008933675.1 Dechloromonas sp. | reverse complement strand
CCTACGAACTGTCCTGGCTGAATCAAAAGGGCAAGCCGCAGGTGGCGGTGGCGACTTTCCGCGTGCCGGCGGATAGCCCGAACCTGGTCGAGTCGAAATCGCTGAAGCTGTATCTCAATTCCTTCAACCAGACCGCCTTTGCCGATGTGGCGGCGGTCGAGGCGGCGCTGACCGGCGATCTCTCGGCCGCGGCCGGGGCGCCGGTGGGCGTCGGGATTGCGCTGCTGACCGGGCAGCCGCAGGCGGCGGTCGGTTACCCCGCGGGCGTGCTGCTCGACGAGCTGGACATCGCCTGCGACACCTACCAGCCGGCGCCGGAGCTGCTGACCACGGTGGCCGGTGACGAGGTCGAGGAAACGCTGTTTTCGCATCTGCTGAAATCCAACTGCCTGGTCACCGGCCAGCCGGACTGGGCAATGGTGGTGATCCGCTATCGCGGCCGGCCGCTCGACCGTGCCGGGCTGTTGCGCTACATCGTCTCCTTCCGCGAGCACAACGAGTTCCACGAGCAGTGCGTCGAGCGCATCTTCTGCGACATCAGCCGCCGCTGCGCGCCGGCAGCGCTGGCGGTGTACGCCCGCTACACGCGGCGCGGCGGGCTGGACATCAACCCTTTCCGCAGCAGCGGCGAGTTCCCGGCACCGGGCAATACCCGCGAAATCCGCCAGTAGCCGGTTCCGCCCGAGCGGCGAAACTTTCGCCGGGCAGCACCGTCAAACCGGCCCCCCTCAAGGAGAATCCATGAATCCGGAAAACGCGATACTGACCATCAGCCTGTTCGCCGCCTTTGCCGACGGCGCCAACGACGACCGCGAGCGCGAGCACATCCGCCGCTTTGCCGAAACGCTGGGTGCCGATGCGCCCGATCTGCCGCGCCTGTACCAGGACGTGCTGCTGCGCCGGGTCAAGCTGAGCGATGCGACGCAGGCCCTCGGCGATCTCGGCCAGCGCCAGTTCGCCTATGAAATGGCCGTTTGCGTCTGCGATGCCGACGGCGTGCAGGGTGACGGCGAGCGGCGTTTCCTGGCCGAGCTGAAGGGGCTGCTCGGGCTGGCCGGCGACAGCGAGAGCAGCAGTTTCGAGCGCCAGGCAGATGAACTGGCCGATGCCGCCACCTTCATCCCCGCCCGACCGGCGGCGCCTTCACGCCCTGCCGCCGCTCCGGCGGCACCGGTAGCGGCGCAAGCCTCGGTCAGCGAGGCGGAACTGGACAAGTCCATCCTCAACTATTCCATCCTCAACGGTGCGCTGGAGCTGCTGCCGCAGTCGTGGGCTTCGGTGGCGATCATTCCGCTGCAGATCAAGATGGTCTATCGCATCGGCAAGGCTTACGGCAACGAGCTGGACCAGGGGCACATCAAGGAATTCCTGGCCACCGTCGGCGTCGGGCTGACCTCGCAGTATCTCGAACAGTTCGGCCGCAAGCTGCTCGGCGGCCTGCTCGGCAAGATGGCCGGCAAGACCGCGGGCAAGATCGGCCGCGCCGCCACCGGCGTCGCCTTCTCCTTCGCCACGACCTATGCCCTTGGCCACGTCGCCAAACGCTACTACGCCGGCGGCCGGCAGATGAGCACGCAGCTGCTGCAGGAAAGCTTCCAGGGCCTGCTCGGCCCGGCCCGCCAGATGCAGGAGCAGTACCTGCCGCAGATCCAGCAGAAGGCCGGCAGCCTCGATGCCGGCCAGATCATGGCCATGGTGCGCGGCAACGGCGTCTGATGCCCATGGGCCGGCCTCGCGCCGGCCGAACTGCGCAAGAATCGGGTTGCCGCGCCTGCTTCGGCGGATGACACTGGGGGCAACCCGACCAGCGACTACCTGCCATGGACATCCGCCTGAGCCATCCCGTTCCTCCCGCCAACGCGCTGTTGCCCGATCCGGAGGGTTCCGGCACGACACTGGCAGCGCAATCGCGGCATTACGCCACCGTCGCCCGCGCCATCGCCTATCTGCGCGCCACCGCCAGGCAGCAGCCGACACTGGAACAGCTGGCCGCTGCCGTTCATCTCAGCCCCTTCCACCTGCAGCGCCTGTTCTCCGAATGGGCCGGCGTCTCGCCCAAGCGTTTTCTGCAGTACCTGACCAAGGAACACGCCAGGCGCGAACTGGCGCGCGCCGCCGACGTGCTGACGGTGGCGGCCGAAGTCGGGCTGAGCAGCGGCAGCCGGCTGCACGACCTGATGATCAGTTGCGAAGCACTGACGCCCGGCGAGATCAAGAGCGGCTGCGCCGGGCTGAGCATCGGCCACGGCTTCGCTCCGTCGCCCTTCGGCCCGGCGCTGGTTGCCTGGAGCGGCCGCGGCATCTGTCACCTCGCCTTCTGTTCCGGCGATGAACCGGCGCGACAGGCAGAGCTGGCCGGCCTGTGGCCGCAGGCGACGCTGCGCCGCGACGATGCCGGGGCCGCCGCGGTGCTGGCCAGGGTATTCCCCGCCGGAACAGCGGCCGCGCCGCTGCATTTGCTGCTGCGCGGCACCAACTTCCAGATCAAGGTCTGGGAGGCGCTACTGCGCTGCCCGCCCGGCCGCGTGCTGTCCTACGGCGAACTGGCCTGCCGCATCGGCGCCCCGAAAGCGGCACGCGCCGTCGGTAGCGCCCTGGCGGCCAACACCATCGGCTTCCTGATTCCCTGCCATCGGGTCATCCGTGATTCGGGCGAGGTCAGCCACTATCGCTGGGGTAGCGAACGCAAACTGGCCATGCTCGGCTGGGAGGCGGCGCTGGCGGAGTGCGGCGAGGCAGACTGAAACGCCCGCTGCGCATTCCTGCGTATTCCCTGTCCGGCGGCCTTTGCCCATAATCCGGGCCATGACTTCACGCCTTCCACTGACGCCGCCGGCCCCGACCTGGCAAGCTGAACTGCACCTTGCCTTCACACGGCAGGAGTCGCGTTCCGTTCTGCGCGAAAAGCGCCACTCAGGCCCGCTACGCGTGCAGAAGGCGCTGTACCCGGAAGGTGAGGCGGTGTGCCAGACCATCCTGCTGCATCCGCCTTCCGGCATTGCCGGTGGCGACCAGTTGCGCATCGCCGCCAGGCTCGATGCCGGGGCGCATGCCCAGCTGACCACGCCGGGTGCCGGCAAGTGGTATCGCTCGGGCGGGGCCGAGGCCTCGCAGCACATTGATTTCACCGTCGGTGACGGCGCCGTGCTGGAGTGGCTGCCACAGGAGAGCATCGTTTTCGACGGCGCCCGGGCGCGTATGGAAACCCGCGTTTCTCTTGCCGCCGACAGCCGTTTCATCGGCTGGGACATCCTCTGCCTGGGCCGCGCCGCCGCCGGCGAGCGTTTCACCAACGGCCGCTTCGATCTGTTCTATCGAATCGACCGCGCTGGCAGGCCGCAATGGATCGAACGCGGCGGCTTCGCCGGCAACGACGCCATGCTCGCCAGCCCTGCCGGCTGGGCCGGCACCACCGTTTGCGGCACGCTGCTGTGCAGCTTTCCGGAACTGCCGCAGCAAGCCGGCGGACTGCTGGAAGCCTGCCGTGCCATCGCCCCGGCCGATGACGCCCGGCACGCGCTGACCGCCCTGCCCGGCCTGCTGGTCGCCCGCTATCTCGGCGATAACAGCGAGGCGGCGCGGCTGTGGTTCACCGAACTCTGGAAGATCCTGCGCCCGGCCTGCTGCGGGCGGGCGGCCGTCATTCCACGCATCTGGAATACCTGAACACCCCGGTGTGAACGCGCCGCTGCTGCCGGCCGTGCCGCTGATCGGTTACCCTTCGTCCTTTTGCTCATTGCTCGCGAGGATGTCATGCCGGTAATCGAAGTCCGCCACCCCCTGGTCAAACACAAGATCGGCCTGATGCGCGAAGGCGACATCAGTACCAAGAAATTCCGCGAGCTGGCGGCGGAGCTGGCCCGCCTGCTGACCTACGAGGCCTGCGCCGATTTCGAACTGGAAAAGGTCACCATCGCCGGCTGGGCCGGGCCAGTCGAAATCGACCAGATCAAGGGCAAGAAAGTCACCGTGGTGCCCATCCTGCGCGCCGGCATCGGCATGCTCGACGGCGTGCTCGACCTGATCCCCAACGCCAAGGTCAGCGTCGTCGGCATCGCCCGCAACCACCAGACGCTGATGCCCGAACCGTACTTCGAGCGCTTCGTCGGCCAGCTGGACGAGCGCCTGGCGATGATCATCGACCCGATGCTGGCTACCGGCGGCTCGCTGGTGGCCACCGTGGACATGCTCAAACGCAAGGGCTGCAAGCAGATCAAGGCGCTGGTGCTGGTCGCCGCGCCGGAGGGCATCGCGGCGATGACCGCGGCGCACCCGGACGTCGAGGTCTACACCGCCGCCGTCGACAGCCATCTCAACGAAATCGGCTACATCATCCCCGGCCTCGGCGATGCCGGCGACAAGATTTTCGGGACCAAGGAAGCATGAACACGACAGCCGCCCCCACCTGGCGCACGGCCCTGTCCGGTGCGCAGATCCTCTTCGTCGCCTTCGGCGCCACCGTGCTGGTGCCGCTGCTGACCGGCCTCAATCCCAGCCTGGCGCTGCTCGGCGCCGGTGTCGGCACGCTGATCTTCCAGGCCTGCACCAAGCGCCAGGTGCCGATCTACCTCGGCTCCAGCTTCGCCTTCATCGCCCCGATCATCTATTCGGTGCAGACCTGGGGCATGAACGCGACACTCGGGGCGCTCGCCGCCGCCAGCTTCTTCTATTACGTGGCCGCGGCACTGGTCAAATGGCGCGGCGTCGGCCTGATCCACAAGCTGCTGCCGCCGGTGGTGATCGGCCCGGTGGTCATGGTCATCGGCCTCGGCCTGGCCCAGGTCGCCGTCGGCATGGCCACCGGCAAGGCCGGCGATGCCCAGGTCGTGCCCTACGAAACGGCCATCGCCGTCGCCGCCATTTCGCTGCTGGCGACGATGCTGACCGCCATCCGCGCCCGCGGCCTGTTGAAGCTGGTGCCGATCCTGGTCGGCGTCGCCGTCGGCTACATCGTCTCGCTGGCCCTCGGCATCGTCGATTTCAGCAAGGTCCACGACGCCGCCTGGATCGCCCTGCCGCAATTCGGCACGCCGGAATTCAACCTGGCCGCCATCCTGTTCATGATCCCGGTGGCCATCGCCCCCATCGTCGAGCACGTCGGCGGCATCCTGGCCATCGGCTCGGTCGCCGGCAAGGACTACACCGAAAGCCCCGGCCTGCACCGCACGCTGCTCGGCGACGGGCTGGCGGTCAATGTCGTCGGCCTGTTCGGCGGTCCGCCGGTGACCACCTACGGCGAAGTCACCGGCGCCGTGATGCTGACCAAGAACTACAACCCGGCGGTGATGACCTGGGCCGCGTGCTTCGCCATCCTGATGGCCTTCGTCGGCAAGTTCGGCGCCCTGCTGCAGACCATCCCGCTGCCGGTGATGGGCGGCATCATGGTGCTGCTCTTCGGCTCGATCGCCGGCATCGGGCTGAAGACGCTGCTCGACGCGAAGGTCAACCTGTCCAGCGCGCGCAACCTGTGCATCGTTTCGGTGACCCTGGTCACCGGCATCGGCGGCCTCGGCGTCACCATCGGCAGCTTCTCGCTGCAGGGTATCAGCCTGTGCGGCGTGCTTGCCGTGCTGCTCAACCTGCTGCTGCCGAACGAGCCGGCGGCAGACGAGGTGCCGGCGAACAGCCTGCCGGATGGCAGCGCCGGCCGGCCCTGAGCCGCGCCTACCGTCGATGAGCCAGCACCCGAAGCTGAGGAGCCTGCCGGACCGCATCCGGCAGGTGGTGCTGTTCGAAGTCGGCGGCCTGCTGCTGATCACCCCGCCCTTCGTCTGGCTCAGCGGCGTGCCGCTCGCCGACTCCATCGGCCTGCTGGCGATCATCGCCGGCGTCGCCGCCCTGTGGAACGCCCTCTACAACACCAGCTTCGACTGGATCGAAGGCCGCTTCACCGACCGCCCCGCCGACCACCGGCCAATCCCGCTGCGCATCGCCCATGCCGTCGGCTTCGAAGGCGGCCTGCTCCTCATCAGCCTGCCGATCATCATCTACTGGACCGGTATGGGCTGGCTGGAAGCCCTGATCGCCGACATCGGCCTGGCGCTCGCCTATGTCGCTTACGCGTTCGTGTTCAATCTGGCCTACGACCGGGTGTTTCCGATTGAGCGGGAGGGGGCGGCGGGGTGAGTGCTGTGAGCGGCGGGATGTGGACTATTCCAACCTTTCGACATGTTCTGATGACTGGCAGCACCCGGCCAGAAGCCGCCCTTCAGGAAACCGCTCCATAGAGGACATTGGCTCTGTCCGTATGATTGATGATTGATAAGGAGACCCATACGGGATAATCTCCATGTCATTCAAAAACTTACAGGTGATGCAGTCGTGTCCGTATTATTTGCAATAACGATGACATTTCTGCCCCTGAATAGCTGTTAGAGCTCTCTATGCTTTCGCCCACTTACGCTCAATTCTTGGTCGGCTCTGTTGCTGGCGCGTGCAGTGGCGCATGGGTGCGGGCACTTGGCGGTCTTGCCCTAAACGGGTTTATTGATTGGGCT
>WBUO01000232.1 GCA_008933675.1 Dechloromonas sp. | reverse complement strand
GCCTTGTAGTCGCTTTCCAGACGACGTAGCATGTTCAGCACGCCATAGATGGCGCCCGTCGGCTCGCCGGCCTTGTTGCGCAGGTCGGGCAGGGCGTGGAAAGCGCGATAGAGATAGGACGAACCGTCCACCAACAACAAGAGAGGCATACGAAGTGACGGAGAGTGAAAAACTGGTGATGGGCGTCGAATCCGAGGCCCTGCTGCAAACGGCCTCGGCCCGGGAGTCCTGGCGGATTTTCGGCATTATGTCAGAGTTCGTCGAAGCGACTGAGCGCCTGGCGGCGATCAAGCCGGCGGTGACCATCTTCGGCAGCGCCCGCATCAAGGAAGGCACGCCTTATTACGAACTGACCGAGAAAACGGCACGCCTGTTGTCCGACTCGGGCTTCTCGGTCATCTCCGGCGGTGGTCCGGGCATCATGGAGGCCGCCAACAAGGGCGCATTCTTCGGCAAGTCGCCGTCGGTCGGGCTGAACATCCAGCTGCCGCACGAACAGTCGAACAATCCCTATCAGGACATCTCGCAGACCTTCCGCCATTTCTTCGCCCGCAAGTACATGTTCGTCCGCTTCGCCAGCGCCTATGTCGTGATGCCCGGCGGCTTCGGCACGCTGGACGAGCTGATGGAGGCGCTGACGCTGATCCAGACCGGCAAGGCGCGCAAGATTCCGCTGATCCTCGTCTGCTCGGATTTCTGGAAGGGCCTGCTCGACTGGTTCAAGGCGCGCCTGGTCGAGGAAAAACTGGTCGATCCCGAGGACATCAACCTGATCCAGGTGATCGACGAGCCCGAACTGGTGGTGGAGGCGATCTTCAAGCACTACGAGGCCAGACCTTTCGGACCGCTGCCCAACGAGCGCGAACTGATGCTCAACCTGTAATCCAGCCCGCACCGGGGGGCCGTCCATCCGAGGAATTCAGGATAAAATCGCTCCCAGCCAACCAAGGAAAATCCCATGCGCCGCCTTCTTTCCCTCCTGCTGCTCGCCGCCCTGCCGGCCTGGGCGCAGCAGCCTGCCTCGCAACCGCTGCCGGCCGTGCCGCCGCCGCCGCCCGGCATGGAAGCCTTCGACGCGGCGCTCGAGCCGCAGGTGACCATCGTCAAGGCCGAGAAGGAAACCCGCGAGGAATACCGGATCAAGGGCAAGCTCTACATGGTCAAGGTCACGCCGTCGGTTGGCAAACCCTACTATCTGGTCGACCGTCAGGGCGACGGGGTTTTTCTCGAGACCGAGATCAATCCCAATCCGACACGGCCGCCGATGTGGATCATCCATAGCTGGTAAGCCTTGTCCGTCTACACCACAGTCGGGCGTGAGGAACTCGCCGCCTGGCTGCAACCGCTGGGCCTCGGCGAGTTGCGCGAGCACGTCGGCATCAGCGCCGGCATGCAGAATTCCAATTATTTCGTGACCACGGCCGGTGGCCGCTATGTGCTCACGCTGTTCGAGCGCATCGCCGCTGGCGACCTGGACTTCTACCTGGCGTTGCAGGAGCACCTGGCGGCCCGCGGTCTGCCTTGTCCGCGGCCGTTGGCAGATGGCGAGGGAAAGCGCTGGCGGCTGCTGGCCGGCAAGCCGGCGGCGCTGCTCAGCTGCCTGCCGGGAACGGCGATCGAGACGCCGGACGCGGCGCAGTGCCAGGCCATCGGCCGTCTGCTTGCCGAACTGCACCGGGCGGCTGCCGATTTTCCGGCGGCGCCGGAAAATCCCTGTGGCGCCGCATGGTGCCGGACGACCGGACAGGCGCTGATGCCGCTGCTCGAGCCCGGGGATGCCGAACTGCTGGCCGACGAGCTGGCCTTCCAGGCCGGGCAGGACCTGGCGGCCTTGCCGCGCGGCGTGATCCATGCCGACCTCTTCCGCGACAATGTGCTGTGGGCGGATGGGCGGCCGAGCGGCGTGCTCGATTTCTATTTCGCTGGGGCCGACTGCCTGTTGCTCGATCTGGCCGTCGTCGCCAACGACTGGTGCTTTTCCGATGCGGCACTGGCGGCGCTGCTCGCCGGTTATCGCAGTGTCCGACCCCTGGGCGAGGCAGAAGCGGCGGCCTGGCCGGCCATGCGCCGGGCGGCTGCCCTGCGGTTCTGGCTGTTGCGTCTTGATGCGCGGCACCGGCCGCGCGCCGGGGCTGTCGTCACGCTCAAGGATCCGGCGCATTTCCGCCGCCTGCTGACAGGCTTCCGCCTTGCCCCGGCGGCACTCCCCCGCTAGCATCCGGGCATGACTGAACCGACTGTTTTTCCGTTCGAACCGGCACCGTACAAGGGCGAGAGCCGCGAAGTCGATGCCGGCGCCTGCTTCGACTGGCTGCAACAGGGCTGGGCGATGTTTCTGGTCAACCCGGGGGTCTGGATCGGCGCTACGGTATTGCTGCTGGTCATGCTGATGGCCATTTCCATCGTTCCCGTCTTCGGTCAGATTGCCGCCCACCTGCTGGTGCCGGTCTTCGGTGCCGGCATGTTCCAGATCTGCCGGCAGCTGGCGAACGGCGACGAGGCACAGATTGCCGATCTGTTCATCGGCTTCCGGCGTCATGCCAGCCAGCTGGTCATGGTCGGCGTGTTCTTTGCCGCCAGCGTCTTCGGCCTCGCCCTGATCGCCTTCCTGCTGGTTACCGGCGGCGTGCTCGGCGGCGTCATCACCGGTCGCGTTGCCGGTTTCGGCATCGCCTTCGGCGGCTTCATGCTGGCCACGCTGCTGGTGCTCATCCTCTCGGTACCGGTGATCATGGCTACCTGGTTCGCCCCGGTACTCGTGCTGGTTCACGACATGAAGCCGATGGCGGCGATGCGGGCGAGTTTCGATGCCGGCGCCAAGAACTGGCTGCCGATGGTCATCTTCGGTACCTTCCTCGTCGTTGCCCTGTTCTTTGCGATGCTGCCCCTCGGTCTCGGCCTGCTGCTGCTGTTGCCCATCTTCTCGGGGGCGGTCTATGCGTCCTATCGCGACATCTTTGTTGGAGCCTAGGCCTTGAGAGCCCAGACCGTCACCCCCGCTGCCGGCTGGCGCTGGCTGGCCACCGGATTTGCCATATTCCGCCGTAATCCGCCGATCCTCTCGCTGCTCGTGATGATCTACTGGTTCACCGTGGTCTTCCTCAACATCCTGCCGCTGATCGGCGCCTTTGCCGCCTCGTTGGTCATCCCCGGGCTCTCCGTCGGCCTGATGCAGGCAGCGCGCAACATCGAGCGCGGCCAGCCGGTCAATATCCAGACGCTGTACGGCGGCCTGCGCGAAAACACGCGGACGCTGCTCGCCCTCGGTGCGCTCTACCTGGTCGCCACCCTCGCCATCCTCGGCCTGTCTTCGATCATCGACGGCGGCGACCTGATGCGCTACATGCTGGCTTCCAACCGCGCCGAGCGGGCAGCGGTCGAGGATGCCAACTTCACGCTGCCGGCCCTGTTCGTGCTGGTGATGCTGATCCCGGTGCTGATGGCCTGGTGGTTCGCCCCCGTGCTCGCCGCCTGGCATCGGCTGACACTGGGGCGGGCGCTGTTCTTCAGCTTCGTTGCCTGCCTGATGAACTGGCGTGCCTTCGTTGCCTACGGGGCTTCGCTGCTGATTGCCGCCGGCCTTGCCCCCGGCCTCCTGCTTGCTGTACTGCTGCTGATCTTTCCGGGGGCAGCCAGTGTGATCAGCGGGCTGTTCATGGTGCTCATGGCGCTGATCGGCGCCCCCGTCATCTTTGCCAGCTTCTATGCCAGCTACCGCGACATTTTCGGCATCTCCGAAATTGTCTGAACCGCTGGGCCTGTTCGGCGGTACTTTCGACCCGGTGCATTTCGGCCATCTGCGCCTGGCCGAGGAAGCCGTGGCGCATCTCGATCTGGGCAGCGTGCGCTGGATTCCGGCCGGCCAGCCGCCGCATCGCGGCCAGCCGCAGGTTACCGCCGACCAGCGATTGGCCATGGTGCGTCTGGCCACCGCCGGCAACGAGCGCTTCTCCGTCGATGCTGCCGAAGTCGAGGCGGCAGTACCCAGCTACACCGTGCACACCCTGGAACGCCTGCGCGGCGCGCTGGGCGACAGCCGGCCGCTGGTGCTGCTGGTCGGTGCCGACGCCTTCGCCGGGCTGACCGGCTGGCACCGCTGGCGCGAACTGCTGGCGCTGGCCCATGTCGCGGTTTCGCATCGCCCCGGTTTTCCGGTCGAAGCGGCCAGCCTGCCGGACGAGCTGGCTGCCGAGTTCGGGCGTCGCCGCCTGCATGCGGCGGCCGATCTGAAGACGGCAGCGGCCGGCGGCATCATCACCTTCACAATGACCCAGCTGGCGATTTCGGCCACCCAGATCCGGAAACTGCTGCGCGACCGCCAATCGGCGCGTTATTTGCTGCCCGATGACGTTCTCGACTATATTCAGACACATTCCCTCTACAGAAACCCCTAATGGACATACGAAAGCTGCAGAAAGTCGTCGTCAACGCCCTCGAAGACATCAAGGGCAAGGACATCGAAGTCATCAACACCACCAAGCTCACGTCGATGTTCGATCGCCTGGTCATAGCTACCGGCGATTCCAACCGGCAGGTCAAGGCGCTGGCGCAGAGCGTCCAGGACAAGGTGCGCGAAGCCGGCGGCGAAGTGCTGTCGACGGAAGGCGAGGAGGCCGGCGAATGGGTGCTGGTCGATCTCGGCGACATCGTCGTCCATGTCATGCAGCCGACGGTGCGCCAGTACTACAATCTTGAGGAACTGTGGCAGGCGACGCCGGCCCAGCGCCGCAAGGCGGCGGAGCAGGCTGCCGCGGAATGAAGCTGAGCGTGCTCGCCGTCGGCCATCGTCAGCCCGCCTGGGTGAACGAAGGTTGCGCCGAGTACCTCAAGCGCATGCCGCGCGAACTGCCGCTGACGGTCAGCGAGATCAAGCCCGAGCCGCGCGGCTCGAAAACCCGCGAACAGCTGCTGACCGCCGAAAAGGCGCGTATCCGCGAGGCCATGGCGGCCGGCTGCCGGCTGGTCGTGCTCGACGAGAAGGGCGACGACCTGACCACGCTGAAGCTGGCGAAAAGACTTGAGGCCTGGATGCAGGACGGCCGCGACGTCAGCCTGCTGATCGGCGGCGCCGATGGGCTTGACGAGGAATTCAAGGCGCAGGCTGACGACCGGTTGCGCCTGTCCAGCCTGACCCTGCCGCACGGCATGGCTCGCCTGCTGCTGTGCGAACAGCTCTACCGGGCGGTCAGTGTGCTGAAGAACCACCCTTACCATCGCGAGGGCTGATGTCCGCGCGTCATGATTTCCTGCTGGTGTCCGAAGAACAGAACATGCCATGCGCCTCTATCTAGCTTCCCGTAGCCCGCGCCGTCGCGAGCTCCTCAACCAGATGGGCATCGCCTTCGATACGGTCGTCTTCCGCGACGGTTCGCGCGCCGATCCGCAGACGGACGAGACGCCGTTGCCCGATGAGGATCCGGTCGTCTACGTCGAACGCATTGCGCGCGCCAAGGCCGAGCACGGCCTGCGCATCGTCAACGAGCGCCGCCTGCCGCAACGTCCGGTGCTGGCCGCCGACACGACACTCGAATTCGCCGGTGAAATCATCGGCAAGCCGCTCGACGCGGCCGATGCGATGAGCATCCTGCGCCGTCTTTCCGGCCAGACCCACCGCGTGTTGACCGGTGTTGCCGTGAATTACCTGGGGCGGACCGAGTACGCGCTGTCGGCCACCGAAGTGCGTTTCCGCGTCATCGACGATCACGAGATCCGCCATTACGTGATGAGCGGCGAGCCGATGGACAAGGCCGGCGCCTACGGTATCCAGGGCCGGGCCGGGCTCTTTGTCGAATATATCGCCGGCAGCTATACCGGTGTGATGGGCCTGCCGGTGTGCGAAACCGGCAATCTGCTGAAGCGTTTCGGCTGGCAGTTCTGAGCAGGCCTCACGGGCGGACCAGCGCGGCGAGCAGCCTGGCGGCAGCCGTTTCACCGCCGGTGGCAGGCAAGGGCGGCACCGGCATGGCCCACAGGGCTTCCAGTTCCTCCCGGAGTTCGCCGTGTTGCAAGGCCGCCGCCGGAATCTCGCGGCTGCACCCGTGGCTGGCCAGCCAGTCGATCAGGCAATCCTGCTCCGGCCAGTCGGTACGCCGCTGGTAGAGCACAGGCGTGCCGTTGACGGCCGCTTCCGTGAACGTGCCATAACCGGGCTTGGTCAGTACCGCATCGACCGAGCACAGCAGGTCGGTGAAGCCCAGGCCGAAATGTTCGGCGGCGATGGCATCGGGGTGGCGGCAGTTCCAGTCGCCGGGCACCAGCCAGCGGATGCCCGGCAGCCGGGGCCAGGCCTCGACCGGCAGGCGGTGGGCGATGCCACCCATGGCGACGAGTACCGTCCGCACGCCGTCCAGACCCAGTTCGCGGCGCTGTCCGCGGGCGGCGACCGGGCCGACGGCCTGCACATTGCCGAGGCTCGCCATCGCCATGCCCGGTGTGACACGCAGGAAGACCGCTGCCGAACGGTAGGCGGCGAGCATCTGGGCGTGAATCGGGGCGGCCCAGTCC
>WBUO01000231.1 GCA_008933675.1 Dechloromonas sp. | reverse complement strand
ACACAAAGGCCTTCATCCAAGGCGGCAAGCGCATGGCCGAACCTTATGCCCCCATGTTCCCCCCGAGCTCGTTGCTCGGCTCTCCCCACGGCCAGCGCACCTGGATGGTTACCCATGTCGACACCACGGTGATGGACGTCAGTGAAACCCACCCCAATCAGGATCGCGAGATCAGCAAATCTCACCTCATGAAGCTGGTCGACGCTTTCAGCGGTGAAGAACTCGCTGCACACCGGTTTGAGGGCGCGCCCAACGCAATGTGCGTCCGCGAGCTGCTGCTGCATTGCTACGCGCGCCATCGGCGCTTGCCCGCGGCTATCGTCTGCGACCACGGCAAAGAGCACAAAAACACGTGGCTCGAAAAGGCGTGCGCCCTTCTCGGCATCATCCTCATCTACCGCCCCGTCTCTGACCCTCGAAAGGGCTCACCCGTCGAGACGACTTTCTCCACTCTTTGCAGGCAGCTGCTGCACAACCTTTCGGGGAACACCGCGCTGCTCAAGCAAGCCAGGTTGGTGACCAAGGCAGTCGACCCGCGAGCCTTCACGCTCTGGTCACGTGAGGAGATCGATGCACTGCTAGAGGAATACCTCACTCTCCGAAACAACCTGCCGCGCCAGCGCAAGCCCTCGCCTCTCGCCATCTCCCGAGCCACCGACTTGAAATTCGGCCCGGCCCCTCTGCCGAATCTCAGCGAGCGCCAGGTCCGCGAAGCTCTCATGCCCCTCGTGCCTCGCTTCATGCGCAAGGTGTCCAAGCGCGGCACGATCTACTGCAACAAGCACACCTATCACAGCACGGAGCTTGAAGAATTCATTGGCGAATACGTGGAGGTCCGTTCCGAGCCGTTGGCAAAAGGCATCGCACCGGAAATCGTCTATGCGCATCCGAAAGGTAGTCGGCGCACGATCGAGTGCACGCGTAACGACATTAGCGGCCCTTCGGCTGACCTTGTTGCTGCCGCAAAAGTGATCGACGAACAGACGCTGGGACCGTCGCCCTACCCCGACGTCACCTCCGCGGAAATCGCGAAGGCCAAGTTCGAGGCCAAGATTGTCAGCACCGAAAAGCGCATGCGGGCCAAAAAGGCCGAGAGGCCCCCGCCGCCTAAGGTCCAGCCGCCCCAAGCGATCAAGCCCAGCCGTCAGTTCACCTTCACTCCCGTTTCTACCAAATGAATAACGTCCAATTGCTTCTCTTCAAAGAGCCGTCCAGCGAGCTGGAAACGGCCATCAAGTCCGTGAACAGCAGCATGCCCCTGGCGCCCAACCAAGAGGACTTCGTGCGCCATGTGGGCGCCACTATGCTCCACGCTACTCCCGGTTCGGTCGTTTTGGCGGCCACCCCGTCCTGCGACGGCCTCAACGAGAAGATTGCAGAGTATCTCGACCAGGCCGCCGCAAACGGGACTGGCCAAGGCGCCTCAGCGATGTGCTTCGTCAGGATCCCCACGGCGCACAGTGGCCGGGCCATGCAGGAAAAGCTTCTCGACGCTTACCACGACGCCTCGTGCCTGCGCCCCTCGAATCGCCCGGCACCGATTCAGTTCGAGTTCCAGTTTGATCGGTCGTCCCTGTCGCGCGACCCCTTTACTGTCGTCACAGGGTTGGTTTCGCAGCGTCCGTTTGACTACTACGTCATCAGCAATGCCAGCGATCTTGCTCGCACCGGCTCAAGCAAGTTCGAGAGCGTCGAGAGCATTCGCTATATCATCAAGTTGGCCAAGACGATGGGGCGCACGCATGTGATCTTCGCGAGCGCAGCTCAGATGAACTCATGGCTGAAGTATGTCGAAATTGCGGAAGCCACGCTCCACTGCGTGTTGCGCCCGTATGACGTCACCTCGGAAGACGATAAGCAGACCTTCGTCGATATCCTCGGTTCTTACGACAGCATCCTTCCCTGGCGGGAGGGGAATTGCCTCGCGGATCATACCGACGAGATCAACGAGTTCGTCTTTGGCTGCCCGTATCGCCTGCGCACGTGGATTCAGAAAGCCTTGATTGCGCATGCCAAGGACGATGCGCCCCTTACTTGGGAGCGCTTCATCCAAAACCGCCCCATCAAGACCCTAGTCGATGCGGCACTCGCGGACTTCAACGCCTGCAATCAACTCCTCGGCCCAACCACCAGGCGGCAAAGCCAAAACAATGCGACCCTCAGTCCGGCGAAGCACTACAACCGTAAGCCGGGTCAGCGGTTGCCTCACCGGGATGACGTTGGAATCGATGCCGCGTGACCCATTTTGCAGGAGCGCCTTTGCCTACGTCGCCGGATCCGATCGGCGTAGGCACTCCCTCGTGCGAAAGCCTCAGCAGCTATGTTCAGAGGCTGGCAAAACTTCACGGGACACGGCCAGGTCAACTGGTTTTCCGACTTCTTGCTTGGCTTGAGCGCGGCGAGAAGTCGAAAGCCGGATCCTGGGCTGCACGCTCGGGTCGGCTCCTTCTGCGAAACAATATCAATGGGTTCAGCCTAGCAAACTCTTGGCTACGCGCCCTTCAGGTTGCGACTCAGCGCACAGGTCTCCATGAACTGACCACCCGGTTATGGGATCACAATTTCCCTACCCGTGGTTTCCTTAGGTCGAGCTTGGCGTGGTGCCCATCTTGTCTCGCCGAAGATCCTGTCCCTTTTCACCGCCTAAGCTGGCAGCTTCAACCAACGCGTGTATGCCTCTGCCATCAGGATACACTCCGCACCCGCTGCACACGTTGCTTAACGGCCATTCCAATCCTTCACGATCGATCGGCCGTGACGGGTTGCCCGCGGTGCGGGTGCGATCTCCGCATTGCCGATGAAACTGCCAAGCCAGAGCCACCGTCTGAGTTCGACACTTGGTCAGCAGGAGAAATTGGCCGATTGATTGCCGCGTCAGCAGAATGGCACAAACCTCCGAGCTGGACCCCTGCCGAGTCACTCCTGCGAATTGTCCGCGCAGAGAACCTGCGAGGGGCAGGCGGTCTAGCGAGAGCGATCGGCACAAGCAAGGTCACCGCTTGGTATTGGCTCACAGGCAAGTCGCGACCCAGCCTCCAATTCGCCCTCCGAATCTGCCATCGGCTCGGCCGCAGTTTGGCAGAAGAACTAGGGTGCCGTCTCCCGCAGCCCGAAGTCCACAACCAACCGCACCAGCTAGAAATCCACTTGGCCGCCCGCGCCGCTCCCCGCCAACACGACTGGCCCAAGATCAAGAGACTACTGGAGGACGAACTCAGCAAGCCGCGGCAGGAAACTGAACCACTCCACGTCGTCGCCGCTCGCCTTTCCGTGACTGCGAGGACGCTCCGGGCGCATTTCCCCTCGTTGTGCCGCCGTATCGCCGAGCACCACAGGGCGAAGCGGTCTTCGCAGATCGAACAACGTGACAAACGCCTCGCCGACCAAATCGCGACTGTGATGCGCCAACTCGAACTTCAACAAATCCCCGTAACCAAGAAGAACGTTGAGGCTTGGTTGGGTAGACCGGGGCTATTCAACCGGCACTACGCTCGGCGACTTTTCATCCAAGTGGAACAGATAGATGGCATCATTTAGAAGATGCGGGCTCGGTATCGGCGCCGTCACGGTCCATGCCGTGAGAAACCCCCATTCTGGCACCAATCCAAAGGTGCAAACAACCCGGCGCTTCACGGGGTTGTAGGCAAAATCGAGCGATCCGCAGCTCTGGCGACAGGTGTGGTAGTTCATACCACACGCCACAGTGTCAACCGACGCCTAGGCTAAGCGTTGACTCGCCCCCATTGAATCCATACCGAAGTCGTATTGTCCGGAACGCCGAGGGCCACGGCACCGTGCCGACAAAATGGTGCATCATTTTCCCCATACCCTCGGTTACGTCCAAGTTGCGACCAAAGCCAAGTCGCCTCGTCACGCGGCATTTGGCGCAGCTTGATACGGCATTCCTACCTCGCCGCCCATTCGCACCACCCTTTCTAGTATCTCCATGGCTCGCTCGAAATCTGCCAAGTCGTCTGCTCAGTCTGCCGCAAATCTCGGATTCGAGGCCAAGCTCTGGCTCGCCGCCGACAAGCTCCGCAACAACATGGATGCGGCGGAATACAAGCATGTCGTCCTCGGCCTGATTTTCCTCAAATACATCTCCGACTCCTTCGAGGAGCACCGCGCCAAACTTCTCGCCGGGCAAGGCGACTACAAGGGCTCAAACCCCGAGGACCCGGATGAATACCGCGCTGAGAACGTCTTCTGGGTTCCCAAGGAGGCCCGCTGGACGCACCTCAAGGCCCGCGCCAAGCTTCCCACCATCGGCAAGGATGTGGACGATGCGATGGTCGCCATTGAGCGCGACAACCCCCGCTTGAAGGGGGCCTTAAATAAAAACTATGGCCGCGCCGACCTAGACAAGCACCGCCTCGGCGAGCTCATCGACCTCATTGGCTCCATCAAACTCGCTGACGCCGGCAATCGCTCCCAAGATATCCTCGGTCGCGTGTTTGAGTATTTCCTGACCCAGTTCGCCAGCGCAGAGGGCAAGAACGGCGGCCAGTTCTATACTCCTTCCTATGTTGTGCGCTGCTTGGTCGAGATGCTCGCGCCATACAAGGGCCGCATCTATGACCCGGCCTGCGGATCAGGCGGTATGTTTGTGCAGTCCGAGAAATTCGTCGAGGCCCATGGTGGCCGCTTAGGCGACATCAGCATCTACGGCCAGGAGAGCAATCCCACCACACGCCGCCTTGCGATTATGAATCTGGCCCTGCGCGGGATCGAGGCGGACTTTGGATCCGAGGCCGCCGATACTTTCCGCCGCGATCTCCATCCCGATCTCAAGGCCGACTACGTCCTGGCCAACCCGCCGTTCAACGATTCCGACTGGTTCCGGAAGGACGATGACGTGCGCTGGGCCTACGGTGTCCCCCCGAAGGGCAACGCCAATTTTGCCTGGGTGCAGCACTTCGTCCACCATCTCGCTCCCAATGGGATGGCCGGCTTTGTCCTCGCCAATGGCAGCATGTCGTCCAACCAGTCCGGCGAAGGTGAAATCCGCAAGGCCCTCATTGAAGGCGATCTAGTGGATTGCATGGTCGCACTCCCGGGCCAGCTTTTTTACAGCACGCAGATTCCCGTCTGCCTTTGGTTCCTCGCGAAGAACAAGGCTGCTGATGCCAAGCGCGGGTTCCGTGACCGCCGCAAGCACACCCTTTTCATCGACGCCCGTAAGCTGGGAACCCTCGTGGATCGCATCCACCGGGAGCTGACCGACGACGATCTCAAGAGAATCGCCTCCACCTACCACGCCTGGCGGGGGGACAATGGGTCGGGGAAATACGAGGATGTCGCCGGCTTCTGCAAATCCGCGACCACCGCCGAAATCGCCGCCCATGGCCACGTCCTCACACCCGGCCGCTACGTCGGCGCCGAAGAAGTTGAGGATGACGGCGAACCCTTTGAGGAAAAGATATCTCGCCTCGTCGCTGAGCTAAACGCCCAGTTCACCGAGTGCGCAAAACTGGAAAAGGCTATCAAAGCAAACCTGAGGGGGCTGGGCTATGACGAGTAAACCGCTCTCCTCAGACGGGAACTGGTATGTCCTGCTCGCCGGACTGCCACGTTTTGAAACGCCATCGGTCTTGGCCCCTGGTGTTGGGCTCCGGCCATTGGAGTCGCCTCTCAGTGTCTTTGATCTAGCCGCTGCTGGGGCAGTCGGATTTAATGGATGGGCAGCGCTTGAGCAATTTACCCACGCATGCACCGCGGAAATTGAATCCGCAAAGGATGCGGACATCACTCCAGGCTATGACACCCTGAACCGTGCTTGGCTCACAACTGGCCTATTGGTCTTGCGTGGGTTCACTCGACTCTGGGGCGTAGCATGTAGCGGCTATTCATGGAACCTGATCGCTGGCCATCAGCATCGTAATTCCGAACACCGTAAGAAGCAGGCGTCCGAAGAAGGAATCAACAAGGCTGTATTTCAACCGAAGCATTCGCTTGCTCCGTTTCGTGGCAACCTGCTTGACTACCATCTCACTTGCTTCGTTGACGCGGGTTGCAGGAATGACGCGCCAAATGCGGCGGATGCCGAATGGATAAGGAGTCGTTTCGACACCTTCAACCAACTGGCTTCTGACAATGAAGCGTTCCGGTTTGCGCTGGAGGCGGCGATCGATTGGCGATTCGCCAAGGAACCACGCTCAGCAGTTGCTCGTCTGTGGGGCGGGATAGAGGCACTTTTCGGAATCAGTTCAGAATTGGTGTATCGCATCTCACTAAATTCAGCGTGCTTGTTGGCCGAGCGGGGCGAACAGAGGAAACGAAAATTCGAGGAAGTGAAACGGCTTTACGGACTCCGTAGTAAAGTGGTCCACGGGGAGAAACTCGCGGAGGAGAAAATCTCTCAAGCAATGAGCGAATCATTCCACCTCTTGCGCGACCTTTTGTTGGTTGCGGTTGAACGTGGAAAACCAATCACGGCCGCAGATGTCGATGACGCAATCTTCTCCTAAACCTCATACTAGCGAAGATTGGAAACGCACATCGCTCCGCGAAGCTGGCGTGACGTTGATTGACTGCGACCATCGCACGCCGCCCG
>WBUO01000528.1 GCA_008933675.1 Dechloromonas sp. | reverse complement strand
CGATTAGGCTTGCTTTAGCCCGAGAGGATGCGGCTGCTATCAGGGCTGATAGGACTGGCACGCCTCATCTTCTATCTGCTCGACAGATAACTCTTTACCATTTTCGCGTGTTTGATCGGTTTGGAATCGACAGACAAGTTTTCGGAGGAACCCCATTTTCCGGGACTCTCAAAGACCTTAAGTTCACTACGTTTATTTGGTGCAGCCAATGCGATCCGGTACAATGATCATGAAACCGTCCCGATGGGCACTGTTGTGGTCCGTTCTTAGCTTACCGCTTAGCATTCTGTCATGCATCGGAATTTTTTCGACGTGGCCAGCAGTGTTTTCTAATAGCCCTCTCAGGTTAGTTCTCATTTTACTAATCATAGGTGCGCCAGCTATTCCGTTGCTGCTACGAAGAAGGGGAGAGATTGTTGTAAGCATCGCGGGCGCAATAACATTTGTCACCCAAGTCTGGATTTTTGGAAGCCTGAATTACTGGTTTGCGTAAATCAGGCTCACTCACTGGATCGTGCCCCGGAAATGGGTGACTTTCCGGCACGCCGCACGCCGCTTTATCCCACCGCCACCCTTACATTCTGCCGCACCCCATCGATCGCGCCGATCTGCGCACCGTCGCGTAGGCCGAGCGCTTCGGTGAGCCTGGCGCGGCTGTCGGTGTAGAGCGCGACCGCATCCTTGGCGCGGGATATCGCCATATAGACCGCCGGAGCATCGACGGCGTTGGCGCGGAAGGACTCCAGATGGGCCATCACGCGATCGGCGGTGGCGCCATAATGATTGCTCCACGCATAGGCATCGTTGCTCCGGCTCACGCTCGCGATCTGGCCCGCCGGGTTGTAGCTGAACGTCTGCACGAGGTCGTGCGTCGTCGCCTCGCCGCTTGCGCCCGAGTGGTATCGGTCCACATCGTCGATCTCCGGAAGTTTGTTGCAAAACCCCTGAATCAACCACTCGCGCTAGCGTCAAGCTACCTTGCTGATATCACTCAACTTAATTTCGGATCAGGCTCTCAGTGAACTTGTCCACGCCGCCTAGCGCACCCTGACGAAGCGCAGCCCCGGCCGGCCCAGTGGCTCGTGGATCGCCGCCGCATCGTTACGGTCATTCTTCTGCCGCCTGACGAACGGCTTCACATAGGCGGGCGGGATCAGCTTTAAGTCATGCCCCAACGCCAGCAGCTCGCGCGCCCAGTGATGCGCCGAACCGCACGCTTCCATGCCGACAAGGCACGGTGGCAGCAACAGGAAGAAGGGCAAGACATCGCGGCGGCGCAGCGCCTTGGCGACAACGACGTTGCCGCTTGCATCGGTGCAATGAACCTGGAAAACATGCTTGGCCAGATCAAGGCCGGCGCGCGTGACAACCGATA
>WBUO01000230.1 GCA_008933675.1 Dechloromonas sp. | reverse complement strand
GCCGCCAGTGTCGTGTCTCGGCCGAGGATCGGCGGCGGGGCCATCTTGACGGTGGATAGCAGCTTTCCCGGCAGGTAGGTCGCCGGCGTCGGCGGCGTTCGGATCACCTCCATGACCGTCGAGTGCTGCTTTGCCCAGTCGGCCGTCGCAGGGGATCGGTAGCCGATCAGGGTCAGGACCGCGTCGAGGATCTCGCGATGTTTCTCGCCGTAGATGGGCTCGTGATGGGCCACCCGATTCCGGAACTTGTTGATGCGGGCGACGAGTTGCTGGACGTCGGGCTTTCCATGGCGGGCTGGAAGATTCGGGAAGACATCGCGGAGGAGCCAAACAGCGCCAGGCTGCGGCGGCGGCGCCCAGAGCGACGGGTGGCGGAAAAGGTTGGACCAGAAGTCGAAGGACAGGGAGCCGATGACGTCGTCTGCCGTTGGGGCCGGAAACCCGACCCGGGTCAGCCGGCTGATTGCCTTGACGATCGCATCCTGGGTGCGGGTGTGCAGATATGGATAAATGGGGCCGGCGGCGTTCGGCATCATCCAGTTCGGGCCGCCGTAACGGGCCGACATCGATGCGTGAACCGCGTTGCGCAAGGTGACTTCGGCTACATGCAGCGGAAATAGAAAAGCTTTGGCGATGCGGGCGTTCCACAGATAGAGCTTGATCGCCATATCCTGGTCGCCATCGCTATCCGTAAGATATCTCGATAGGCGAGGACGGGAGAACGACGTGACAAGTTGTCCGTGCAGCGCCGTGCTGTAAGCGAAGATTTCTTGACTTTCAGCCATCGCAGATTACTTTTTTCATCAGAGCAGCCGACCCGCTCAGGTGGGTTTCGGCATTGGGCCCGGGACAGGTACGCCGCTCCCGGGCCCTAATAGTTTTAGGCCCTCCCCACGGGCATAACCACCAGACAATACGACTGAAGGCAGACTTGGGAACGGCGCTGTCGCCGATTCCCGCCCCCGTGATCGTTGGCGCCTGCGTGCCCGGTTCCGGGGCAGGACAGAATTGGATAGTTGCTGGCAACCTTCAGGAAAGAAGCAAGCAACTATCTTGGAGGAAGGGCCTCAGCCGGCGATCTCGATCGCTTGGCCGGCCTCGTCGATGGTCCCCGGAGCCGCGATAACCACCAGGTCCAACCGAAGGATGGCTGCGGCCCGCTGCAGAAGGTTGTTCCTGATGTAGTCCGCGCAGAAGCTGCTGGGGGCTTGCAAAATGTTGCCCTCAAGAGAACAGCGCGCGAACCAGGAATTGTAGGCCTCGGCGCCAAGCTCCCTCTTAAGGGCAGCCCGCCAGTCGACAGCCGCGTCTTTCGCGGGTCGCTCGCCGCCGATCGCCGTCCGGGCCTTTCGCTTCGAGAACGTGAAGATGATGGTCTCGACGCACCTGGTCGAAGGGTCCTTCTCAAAGGCCGCCGAGAGGTTGATGTCGGTCAGCTCGTTTATATCCGCGACCGCTGGATCGAGAGCGCGCTGCTTGAAGTTGCTGAACCGGCGCAGGGAGTTCTCGGCGTCGAACAGGTCCATAAGGGCTGTGGGCGTCACCTTCCAGTGACGCTGGTTGTGGACGCGAAGTTGGATCAGCTCATATAGGATCAAGGCGTATTTTGAGTTCAGCTCGGATTGAACCTTCAAGTTGATCCTTGCATAGATCTCAGGCGAGTAGAGCAGTTCCCGGACGGACTTTGGGAACGAGTAGGTCAGGACGCCGGTAGCTTCGACGATGCTGCATTCGCCCAGCAACTGGGCGCTGCGCCATTCTTTGCCGCGTCGACCGAAGTAATTGTAAGCGACCACAGCTGCCTGCAGCCGTTTGATCGCCTGCTTGACGCGATGATTGGAGGTATCGGTCCCGCGCAGGTCGCGAAGACAGACCTCGTGGCTCTCCCGCTCCAGCAGCGACGGATACGCATGGGCCAGCAGCACATTGTACAGGCGTCGATCCGCCAGGTTCAGCCCCCCTTTCTGGACCGCGATCTCGACGGTTTCGGCAGCCTTCGGCAGGCTGGCGTCAATATCTGGAGCCAAGGGGTTGCCGACCACCCGGTAAACCGGGGTCGCGGCCGGCTCAAACAGCGACAGGTTCGTCGACATCGTGATCCAGCAAAATGTTGCCGGGAGAATCAGCGACCCCACCGGATGTTGATAACCATACCTGTGGAAAACCTCTGGCGTAAGCGGGGCATTGCCATTTGTTGCCGACAAGGCCGCGCCGGCCATTGCAATTCGTTGCCGAGGCCAAGAGGCGAAAATTCCAGCAAATTCAAATAGTTATCGAAACCCCCTAGCAACATCGCCCTGTCCCTTGCCGCAATCGCGACGCGGCAACGTTTTGCAATGGGCCAGTTATTGAAGTTCTAGTAGGTTCTTAAGACGGTTCTGCGCTGGAAATCTTGTATTGAATACAATGAGTTACGGGCTCTTCGGGCAACAGTCTGCAATGGCATCGGCAACATTTTGCTCCGAGTCAGGCAACGGATGTCAGGGGAGCACGGCAACAAAATAGCCAGCCCTGGGCAACAAATGGCAATGCCCGCCGCTAATAGCGATGAATCCTGCCGAAGAACCTGGGTTTGGTCACATCCGGCCGCCGAATCCGACGGCAACATTTTGTCATCGAGGGGGCACTGGCGCGCGGCGGCAACATATCGCAATGGGGCGTTGTCGGGCTCGCGTCTTGAGAACCCGCTATTTGCGCCGGCGCTGGTCGCGAGGTGGCGCTGCGGTGTCGGGAAACATTCGTCGCAGCACGCGGGCCAGGTAGGCCTGGCCCAGGTTGGGTGTCTTGCTGTGGTAATCATGTATTGCTTTGGCCAGGTCGCCCGACTGGTGCCAGTACAGGCGCAGGATCGCAGCGGCGGCCGCCGCGTTCCAGCAGCCGTTGTCGCGAAGCACATAGTAGGTCGTATTGCGATCCGGCAGTCGCCAGTAGACGGTGAACGTGTCCAGCCACAGGGTGTTGACCTGGAACGGCCCGAGATCATGGGTTTTGTTCTTGTTGACGGATACCCGGCCGACTTGCCCCGCCTCCTCGAGCCGGATGGCTTGCAGCACTTCAACTGGGATCTGGTACATGCTTGCCGCAGCCTGCATACACGCGGCTGTAAGGGGGACGAGGAGAGCATCAACCATTTCGGAGCATCAGTTATCGGAATTTTCGAGGTCTGTTTGCCGTTAATGAGTGACCAGAAGTCATTTAATCGCGGGAAAATCCAGCAGAAAATGACGATAATTGTCCGGCCGCGGCGCCATGGACGGGCCTGCGGTCCCTGCCCTTCTCCGTCCCCTGGAGGCCTCATGCCATTTTCCGCCTTGCTCCGCACGGCGGCCGCGGCGGCGTTGCTGCTTACGGTAGGCTTCGGCGCCGGTTTGGCGCCGGAACAGGTTCAGCTGGCGAGCTTCGTTCAGTTATGGACGACGCCGCTCTTCTGGCAGTTCACTGGGTCGGCGGTCCTGGGGGTGCTCACCCTGGACTTGGCTTTCGGCCCGATGGTTGAACGGGTGTGGCAGTTCCTTGCCCGGGGTGCCGCCCCAGCCCATGCGAATGGCCCGCGACGGCGGACGGGCTTTTGAGCATCAACGCGCCGGATAGTTGCAAGCAATTATCCGGCTCCATGCTTTAAAAATGCCAGATTCATGCTTTATTCTTTAAAGCTTACTTCAAGTAGAATTTTCGCATGTGCTGGCGGTTCAGCACTCGCGTTGGCCCGTCTTATGGAAGATGGCATAGAAGCCGCGCGCCCCTCCAGCCGCGCTTCAGAACTCCGTCGTTACCAACAGGAATCAAGCTTGTAACTTGATTGTTTCAAGCATGTATCTTGACGGGGGTCCGGGCCCGGTTCAGGGGACGTTGCCGATCGGCTTTGCCCAGCGGGTAGTCTGGGTGTGCCGCTCAACCGTGAGATCGCGGAGGAGGGCGGCGCAGCGGGACAGCGCGCCGCCAAAGAGGTCCCGGTCAGCGGAAGAACGATCCTTCCAACCATCCGGCAAGCTCGGGCTCGGTTCCTTCCAGCCTTCCGCTGGATAGATGCTTGAAACTTTAGGGTATATTTCCGGCACGATAGCCTCCGCTGCAGGCATTCATGACCACGGTCCTGTTGCGCCGAGGTTCCGCGCGTATTCCCCGCCTCGCCCGGGTGCGTGGCTGCTTTTAACCCGCATTTTTCCGGAATATAGCAAGCTAGTTGCCAGCAACTAACCGGATATCTGTCGAACGCACTACTCTGCGCGATAGCGACGCACCCATAAAATTGGCTGGAATCTGGCGCTCTAGGCGTGCTGGAACCAGCTTTCTACAATCATGAAACCTTCAAGCAACTATCTTGCATCAAGCAACATGCAATACAGAAACCGGATTGCACGCCCGGTAGCAAGCCAGTATCATGAACCAGTCAAGTTTCAAGATAGTTGCTGGCAACTATCCAGAAGGGTGCAGCCATGAATGCGAAAATCCTCACCGTAGCCAACCAAAAGGGGGGCGCCGGGAAAACCACGGTGACAATGAACCTCGCCGGCTCGATGGCGGCCCGTGGGTATCGGGTCCTCGTCGTCGATGCCGACCCCCAGGGAACTGCAGTGCAGTATGCCGCCCAGGCGGAAGAGGGGAGTTTCCCGGCGCGGGTCGTGGGCTTGGCTGCCGCGGGAGCGAAGGTCCATAACGAGCTTCGAAAGCACATTGCCGACAACGACATCATCATCGTCGACACCCCCCCGAGCATCGACGCGGTACAGCCTTCTTCGGCGATGCTCGTTTCCGATCTAATCGTCGTGCCCGTGCCACCATCGCCGCCCGACCTTTGGGCGGTCCTCCCTGTCCGCCAGAAGATCGAGCAGATCTCCGTGACCAACGAAACGGTTGTGGTGAGGCTGCTACTCAACAAGTTCAATTCGAGACGGGCCCTGGCCGGTCCCGCGATGACGGCCCTTGAGGAAATCGGCATTCCCGTCCTCAATCGCCGCTTGTCGGCCTTGACCGCCTACCAGAACGCGGCGGCGCGCGGCGTCTGGGTGGGAGAGTTGAAAGCCGAAGCGGGGGATTCGCGCCGAGAGGTCGCGCTTCTGACCGACGAGTTGCTGGAACTGATGGGGTTGCCGGCGAAGAACCGGGTAGGGGAGGGCCAATCGCATGGCTAAGAGCTTCGACCTGATGCGGGGCGCACGCGCTACCGCCACCCAACCGGACCGGTTCGATCGAGCTGAGGAAGCGCTGCGGCAGCCTATGCCGCCGGTGGCGCCGAACGCGCCGGCTCTTGAGCAGCGGCCGACCGCACCACCCTCATCCCCGCCGCCCTCTCAGGCTGCCTCGCCGAAGGATGCTGTTTCGCATCTGACGTCCGATTTGGCCGACAACTTTGCGAAGGTCGACGGCAGGTCGCTTCGCAAGAAATTCCGCAACTGGCCGGTCCAAACGAGGATCCGCCACGAATTCGGGGTGAAGCTGGTCCGGATTGTCGAACAGACCGGGAAATCTCAGGGCGAGATTATCGAAGAGGCAATTGCCGAGTACGCCAAGAAGCTCGGGGTGTAAACGGCGATCAGTCCAGGCGCCGCAGGCGGACTATCGATCTCGAGCCGGTGTGTCGTGACCGCGCATCAGATCCTTAACGGTGTCGAGCAGAGATGACGGACTTGATGCTGGCTGAAACCCTCTATCAGGAGGGGACCAACTACCTGCTGGGCATCGGCGTCGAGGCCGATTTCGACCGGGGCATGGACTTGCTGTCGCAGGCGATCGAACTCGGGTCGACCGACGCGATGATCACGCTTGGCGAGCATTACGAGCACACCGGCTACATCGACGAAGATCCCGCGCTCGATGCCCGGGCGTTGGAATGCTTTCAGGGTGCGGCCGACCGCGGCAACGCGCTGGCGTTGGGCCGCATCGCTCAGTTCCACCAGGTGCGGGGGCAGCACGCAGAGTCGTTCCGGTATTGGGAAAGCTTCTTCGCGGCGATCTCGTACCGCAGCCAAGCCGACTTCGACATGCTGGAGCCGGCGAGCACCATTTTCGATTTCCTCAGAACACGGGGCACGACGCGGCGGTGGTTCCGCGAGACCCTCGATCCGTCCCCGATCCCGGCGGTCAGGCTCGGTTTCATCATTCGTGCCTACCGCGACGGGATCGCAGACTTCATCGCAGCCAAGCGTCGGGTGGGCGGCCAAAACATGTCGGCCGATCGACATCTCCAGGAGGCGAGGGCGTATCGCTTTATCGCCCGATGCTTTGAGGGCAGGATATAGGTCGCCCCCCTACCACTGCTCATCATCCTCGTCGCCGGCATCGTCGGCGCTGTCGAACTTCCGCAGCTGGTCCTCCGCCGAGTTCTTCGGATTCGGCCGGGCGGCCACCCGGCCGGCCAGGATTGCGGGCAGCGCGGCTCGGTTGGCGGCGATGAGGCCATCGCGGGTGTCGAGTTGGCGGACCAGGTTGGTTTCGTGCAGCAGCTGGCGGTAGGCCTTAGTGACGCTGCCGGCCTCGCCGACGGCGTAGAGCCAGGCGCAGGCCTGCTCGACGTCGACGGAGGCGACGCGCAGATCGTCGAGCGTGCCGCCGCCGCGCCAGGCGCGCAACGTTGCCTCCTGCTCGGCCGGGCCGAAGGGGCGAGGCCGGGTTCGGTCGCTCGGC
>WBUO01000229.1 GCA_008933675.1 Dechloromonas sp. | reverse complement strand
CGGCGAGAGCACCATCGTCGTCGAGGCCGATACCGTCGATGGCCAGGAGCGGGTTTACAAGATTCTCTCCTCGCCCACCGACTACGCCTACTACACGGCCCCCGACCGGCCGACCGGCCGCCATTTCCCGGTCGTCTTCGCCGATCACGGTACGGCCGGCCGCTCCAGCCGCGGCTATCCCTTCCACATCGTCGAGGTCGAACGCCTGTATCCGCTACCCGGTGCCGGCGATGCCGCCGAGGTGGCGACCAAGATCTCCACGTCCTATTTCGACGCCTGCATGATGTGGCGCAATCTGGCCCAGGACATGGGGCGCATCGCCCTGCACCACCTGACGGTGACGCCGATGGGCTGGAGCGACGCAGTGCAGGAATCGCTGCGGGCGCTGGAAACCTTCTCCGGCGAATACGGCGCCCTGCCCGACCTGATCAAGGCCGACAACCTGATGATGCGCAAGGACGGCACCCTGGTCTTCTCCGACCCGGTCTTCATGGAATGACGCTCAACCCCTCATGACCATCAGCAACGTTTTCTACACCTCGCGCAAACTGGCGGAATCGCTGGAAGGCAATCCCTACATGGCGGTGATCTCGATCACCGACCCGACGACGCAGGAAGCCCGCCTCGATCCGATGTTCCGCCACGTGCTGCGCCTTTCCTTCTTCGACGCCGTACCGGCCGACGAATACATGCCGGCGCTGCCCGGCCTCTTCGATCTGGGCATGGCGCGGCGCATCGACACCTTCATCGGCGAACTGCAGGCGGCACCCTTCGAACTGTCGGTCATGGTGCACTGCGAATACGGCGTCAGCCGCTCGGCCGCCGTCGCGCTGTTCATCGAGGCCCTGACCGGCGCCCCGCTCAAGGCCCGCGAGTTCGCCTACGAGGCCAACCAGTGGGTGATCGACCGCCTGCTGCTGCTCCATCCGCAACTGACGGTAGACGTACCCCTCCCCTCCGCCGCCCACGAACGACGCCACGCGATACGCGCCTGAACACATCGCCAGCCGGCTGCCCGGCGTTGTTTGCTGCAGCGCAACATACTATACTGGCCACCGACCGGCGCGCCCGCGCCAACGCCATTCCGGGAGTCCGACATGCAAGTGAATAACGAGCAACACTACCTGGTGAACAAGACCTTCGACGAGATCGCCATCGGCGATTCGGCCAGCCTGACCCGTACGCTGATGCCGGAAGACGTCAAGCTGTTCGCCATCCTGACCGGCGACTTCAACCCCGCCGTCGTCGATCCGAAATACTCGCAGAGCGGCATGTTCCGTGAAGTGATCGCGCACGGCATGTGGAGCGGTTCGCTGATCTCCACCGTGCTCGGCACGCAGTTTCCCGGTCCGGGCACCATCCTGGTCGACCAGACCCTGCACTTCGCCCGCCCGGTGACCATCGGCGACAGCATCACCATCACCGTCACCGCCAAGCAAAAGTTCGAGCACAACAAGCACATCCTGTTCGACTGCGTGTGCACCAACCAGGAAGGCCTGCAGGTGGTACGCGGCACCGCCGAAGTGCTGGCGCCGGGCGAAAAGGTCTCGCACCTGCGCCAGGTGCATATGCCGGAAGTCCATATCGACGACAAGCACGAGCGCTACACGGCGCTGCTCTCCAGGGTCAAGGGCCTGGAGCCGATTCCCACCGCCGTTGCCCACCCCTGCGACCAGGAATCGCTGAAGGGTCCGGTCCAGGCCTTTCAGGCCGGCATCATCGAACCGATCCTGGTCGGCCCGGAAAACAAGATCCGCGCCGTCGCCGAAGAGTTCGGCCTCGATCTCTCCGGCATCCGCATTGTGAACGCCGCGCACAGCCACGATTCGGCCGCCATCGCCGTGTCGCTCGTCCGTACCGGCGACGCCGAGGCGCTGATGAAGGGCAGCCTGCACACCGACGAACTGATGGGCGAAGTCGTCTCGCGCGCCAACGGCCTGCGCACCAACCGCCGGATCAGCCACGTCTTCCTGATGGATGTGCCGACCTACCACCGGCCGCTGCTGATCACCGATGCGGCGATCAACATCGCGCCGACGCTGGAAGAAAAGGTCGACATCATCCAGAACGCCATCGACCTCGCCCACGTGATCGGCATCGCCGAACCCAAGGTGGCCATCCTGTCGGCGGTCGAAACGGTCAATCCGAAGATCCAGTCCACGCTCGACGCCGCCGCCCTGTGCAAGATGGCCGACCGCGGCCAGATCCGCGGCGGCATCCTGGACGGCCCGCTGGCCTTCGACAACGCCGTCTCCATCGTCGCCGCCAAGACCAAGGGCATCAAGTCGGCGGTCGCCGGCCATGCCGAAATCCTCGTCGTGCCCGATCTCGAATCCGGCAACATGGTGGCCAAGCAGCTCGAATACCTGGCCAACGCGCTGACCGCCGGCATCGTCCTCGGCACCCGCGTGCCCATCGTCCTGACCAGCCGTGCCGATACCGCCGAGACGCGCACCGCGTCCTGCGTCATCGCCGCGCTCGTCGCCCACGCCAACCGCAACAAGGTCTCCAGCTAATGAAACAAGGCATCCTGACGATCAATGCCGGATCGTCCTCCATCAAGTTCGCCCTCTTCCCGCTCGCCCACCCGCTGTCGCCGGAGGCCGAAGTCTCCGGCCAGATCGACGGCATCGGCACCAACGCCACCAAAATGGTGGCCAAGGACCGCGCCGGCGAGAAGATCGCCGACCAGGCCATCGTCGGCGAAGCGGTCAGCCACGACCTCGCCTTCGACGCGCTGCTGAAGTGGTTCCAGGCCACCCAGGCCGGCTGGCAGATCGTCGTCGTCGGCCACCGCGTCGTCCATGGCGGCGATCTCTACTCGCAGCCGACCGTCGTCGATGCCCAGGTGCTCGAACACCTGACCGGCTTCATCCCGCTCGCCCCGCTGCACGAACCGCACAACGTCGCCGGTATCCGCGCCCTGCAGAACCTGCTGCCGAACGTGCCGCAGGTCGCCTGCTTCGACACCGCCTTCCACCGCAGCCAGCCGGAAGTCGCCCAGCTGTTCGGCCTGCCGCGCGCGCTGACCGCCGAAGGCATCAAGCGCTACGGCTTCCATGGCCTGTCCTACGAGTACATCGCCCGCGCCCTGCCGCAGCATTCGCACCGCGCCGACGGCCGCGTCATCGTCGCCCACCTCGGCAACGGCGCCAGCATGGCGGCCATGGTCAATCGCAAGTGCGTCGGCACCACCCTCGGCTTCTCGACCATCGACGGCCTGATGATGGGTACCCGCTGTGGCAACCTCGACCCCGGCGTCGTGCTGCACCTGATGGAAACCAAGGGCCTGTCGGTCAAGGACATGACCCGCATCCTCTACAAGGAATCCGGCCTGCTCGGCGTCTCCGGCATCAGCCAGGACATGCGCACGCTGCTCTCCAGCGACAAGCCGGAAGCCCGCGAGGCGGTCGAACTGTTCTGCTACCGCATCGCCCGCGAACTCGGTTCGCTGGCCGCCGCCGCCGGCGGCGTCGATGCCGTGGTGTTCACCGGCGGCATCGGCGAACACGCCGCGGAAGTCCGCCGCCGCGTCTGCCTGCAGTCGGAATGGCTGGGCATCCGCCTGAATCCGGAAGCCAACGCCCGCCACGACCTGGTGATCAGCGCCGGCAACAGCACCGTCGACGTGCTGGTCATCCCGACCAACGAGGAGTGGATGATGGCGCACCACGCGCAGACGCTACTGGCACTCTGAAAAATATTTTTTGTCCAACAGCCCCGTCGACGAAGGTCGGCGGGGCTTTGTTTTTTCTGCTTTTTCAACGACATGACAATGCGGTTTCAGCTTTGGCACACCACACCGTATTTAGTCAACGGATTGCATCGACCTACTATAGGTAGTAGATTAGCGGCCATTCGAAAACCAACAAGCCAGTTAATCACTTCCATGCTGAGGAGCAAGAAATGAGCCCAGTCGCTGAACAACTCTCGCTGACCGACATTCCCGCCCCACCGCAATTCGCCCCCCTGCAGGAGCAGGAAATCTCCGGCGAAGTGCTGATCGAAAAATACGCCAAGGGTAAGGAAACCAACGTTCACGACGTGCGCAAGCGCGTTGCCTGGGCGCTGGCACAGGTCGAGCAGGAGAAGGATCAGGCGCACTGGGAAGGCAAGTTCCTCTGGGCCCAGGAAAACGGCTTCATCCCGGCCGGCCGCATCAACTCCGCCGCCGGTACCAACCTGCAGGCAACGCTGATCAACTGCTTCGTGCAGCCGGTCGGCGACTCCATCGTCGAAATCGTCGACGGCCGTCCCGGCATCTACACCGCGCTGGCCCAGGCTGCCGAAACCATGCGTCGCGGCGGCGGTGTCGGCTATGACTTTTCGTCGATCCGGCCGCAGGGCGCCCACGTCAAGGGCACCCAGTCGCGTGCCTCCGGCCCGGTGTCCTACATGCGCGTCTTCGACCGCTCCTGCGAGACCGTCGAATCTGCCGGCGCCCGTCGTGGCGCCCAGATGGGCGTGCTGCGCTGCGACCATCCGGACATCGAAGTGTTCATCCACGCCAAGGACAAGGGCGACCTCTCCAACTTCAACATCTCCATCGGCGTCACCGACCCGTTCATGGAAGCGGTGGACGCCGATGGTTTTGTCGAACTGGTGCACCGCGCCGAGCCGAATGCCGAAATGAAGTCGTCCGGCGCCTACCAGCGCGACGACGGCCTGTGGGTCTACCGCAAGGTGCGCGCCCGCGACCTGTGGGACCAGGTGATGAAATCCACCTACGACCACGCCGAGCCGGGCATCCTCTTCCTCGACCGGATGAACAAGGACAACAACCTCAATTACTGCGAAGTCATCGAGGCCACCAACCCCTGCGCCGAACAGCCGCTGCCGCCGTACGGCTGCTGCTGCCTGGGCTCGATCAACCTGACGCTGTTCATCCGCAACGCCTTTTCCGACGCCGCCAGCTTCGACTTCGACGAATTCGCCGAAGTCATCCGCGTCTCCACCCGCATGCTCGACAACGTGCTCGACGCCACCCACTGGCCGCTCGAGCGCCAGCAGCAGGAAGCCGCCAACAAGCGCCGCGTCGGCCTCGGCTTCACCGGCCTCGGCGATGCGCTGGCCATGCTGCGCCTCAAGTACGACAAGCCGGAAGCCCGCGCCATGGCCGCCCGCATCAGCGAATTCATGCGCGATACCGCCTACCTGTACTCGGTCGAAATGGCCAAGGAGCGCGGCGCCTTCCCGCTGTTCAACGCCGAGCTCTACCTCTCCGGCGGCAACTTCGCCTCGCGCCTGCCCAACGACGTCAAGGCCGAGATCCGCAAGCACGGCCTGCGCAACTCGCACCTGCTGTCGATCGCCCCGACCGGCACCATCTCGCTGGCCTTCGCCGACAACGCCTCGAACGGCATCGAACCGCCGTTCTCCTGGACCTACAACCGCAAGAAGCGGATGCAGGACGGCACGATCAAGGAATACTCCGTCGAGGATTACGCCTGGCGCCTGTACAAGCACCAGGGCGGCGATGTGACCAAGCTGCCGGATTACTTCGTCACGGCCCTGGAAATCTCCGCCAAGGCCCACGCCGACATGGTCGCCGCCGTCGCCCCCTTCATCGACACCTCGATCTCGAAGACGGTCAACGTGCCGGGCGACTACCCGTACGAAGACTTCCAGGATCTCTACATGCAGGCCTGGAAGGCCGGCCTCAAGGGCCTGGCCACCTACCGCCCGAACAGCGTGCTCGGCTCCGTCCTCTCCGTCGAGCCGGCCAAGGAAGCCGCACCGAGCGACGACAGCAAGTCGCCGCAGGACTTCGTCTCCGACGCCAACCGCCGCCTGTCGATCAAGAACCTGCCGGCCCCGGTGCTCTCCAGCCTGCGCTGGCCGGGCCGCCCGAATCTGCCGGAAGGCAACCTGTGCTGGACCTACATGGTCGACTCGCCGATCGGCAAGTTCGCCCTGTTCGTCGGCCACGTCGAGCAGGAAGGCCATGCCTGGCCGTTCGAAGTCTGGGCCAACGGCCCGGCCGAACCGCGCGGCCTCGGCGCCGTCGCCAAGACGCTGTCGATGGACATGCGCGCCAACGACCACGGCTGGCTGGAAATGAAGCTGGAAGCCCTGGCCAAGACGCCGGGCGACTCCTTCGAAATGCACATGCCGCCGCATGGCGAGCGTAAGCGCATGCCCTCCGTCGTCTCGGCCATGGCCCAGGTCATCCGCTGGCGTGTCGAACAACTCGGCGCCCTCGCCCATGACGGCCCGACCCCGGTCAAGGACGCCCTGTTCAGCACCAAGGAACCGAAGACCGGCACCGACGGCACGCTGTCCTGGACCGTCGACGTCAGCAACACCTCGACCGGCGAAGACTTCGTCCTCGGCCTCAAGGAAATCACGCTGCCCGACGGCACTTCGCGTCCTTACTCGATGTGGCTGTCCGGTAACTACCCGCGTGCCCTCGACGGCCTGTGCAAGCTGTTGTCGCTCGACATGCGCGTGCTCGACCCGGCGTGGATCGGCATGAAGCTGCGCAAGCTGCTCGACTACTCCGAGCCGTTCGGCGACTTCATGGCCTTCGTCCCAGGTTCCCGCAAGCAACAGACCTACCCGTCGACCGTGGCTTACATCGCCCAGTTGATCATCCACCGCTACGCCATGCTCGGCATCCTCGACG
>WBUO01000228.1 GCA_008933675.1 Dechloromonas sp. | reverse complement strand
GGAGTTGGTTGCTGACTATGAGCATCCGGGGGAGCCTGCGAAACCACCGCAAGTCGTTGAGCCTCGCCCAGGAAAGCCCAAGCTGCCGGCGCCAGAAGATCCCGGGCTTGATGATCCTGATGGCCTCACTATCGAGGCACGGCATGACGCCGAATACTGGCTGGATGAAGTTGAACGACGAACAGGCTACCCACTCTGGGCTTGGTTCGGCGGAACCGTTTGCCTGTTTGTGTTATTGGCTCTCTTGAGCGAACTGACCACCACCTTCCGAAGACCGGACGCAGCAGAGACCTAACTTCAGGTCAATGAATGGCCTTGGCTGCAGGCAGCTAAAGCAACCTCTATTGGGCAACTTTCGGCGCAGCATCTGCGCTCTCGGCTTCCTGGCCTTCGTGAGTTGCGCGGAAATTGGCTTGTGCCCGCTCGTTATCGATCTTGATCAGATCATCCTTTACGGCATCCGGGAACGCGGTCATAAGCGCATCGCGCGCCCAGGCATAGCCCAAGCGGTCAAATGCGCGCAACCGTTGCACGGCCGTCAACGAACGGGGAGGTGATTGACCCTCATCCTTCCCATTGGCAACAGCCTTGGCATAACTGCGGATCTCGGAAATAACCGACTTGTGAACCCACAGCCAATCCGCCACCTCTTTGTCGGACGGCAAATTGAACTTGTCCTTTACCCGGTCAATCAAGGCAAGGTCACGTTCCAACTCAGTGGAATCGAAAACAGTGAAAAGGGGATCTTTGCTCATCTCTTCGTCTCGTCGTCAGGGGAAGTTCGCATTTTGCGAACGCCGGGTGTATATTAGCACCCGAGTTCGCAAAATGCGAACTCACAGATTCTACTGTTTCAGCATCACCCATTTGTTTTTTTGAGCGAAAAGAAAGTGTTAGGCCGGCGCCTTGGGAGGTTGCCGGCCGTTTTTTTCCCGCCAAGGAAAACGCTGCTACCCACTCCCAAGAGGAAGGCAGCACCAAGGAATGTCAGTTGAGCCCGCGAGCCCCAAGGCCCGATTCGCGCACCGAACTCAGCATGTCTTTTCCCAATGCGACTGCAAAATGACGGATGCCGCCGCCAACCTCAAGACCAATTTCCCGGCCAGCTCGTTTCATTTCCGGGTCCTCATAGGCAAGGGCCGCAATACCATGTTGCTCTACCGATTCAGCAACCTTTACTGCGTAGCCAGGAATTTTGCGGACACCGCTGTCGAGCTGGCGGACACCGGCATCGACGTCTTGTTCGATGCCTGCATTGCTGGTCACAACCATTCCCGGGGGAGGTCCATAGGCGCTGATCGGGACGATTTGATCGTAGACCGCTGTCGCTTGTTCTGCAGGACGATATGAGGACCCGTCTTCGTGCTGAAGTCCGGTGAGACCAAATTCGGCCAGGGCTGCGCCCAGGATCATTGTGGTCAAAACGCCTTTCATGATTTTCTCCTCTACGTGTCGAGAAAACCATTAAGGGTCGAGATTAGGTTGCCGGATTGCGGCCCCGCTATCTCAGCCTTAATGGCCGAGACCGGAAACTTTGCGTCCCCGCCTCACGACGGGTTTGCCAAAATTTGCTTTCGTCTTGCAGCAATGACAATTGCACCGATCACAGATGCATGATATTCACAAAATGCGAACTCGGTCAACTTTCTGCAATTTTCAACATTTCCGACAGACTTTATTTATCTCGAGCCCCATCCGGTATCTCAGCCATTGTCGGGCGGGCGGCCCGTCCGTTAATTTTCTGTTTTGCTGTGCCGTAACTCCATTGTCGGCGACAGCCAAAATTGAATTTTTCAAGTTGATTCCGCTTCTCAGCGCTTCTCAGGCACGATCATTTCATGTGCCACATCCGTCATGATCCCGTTGATCCCTCCGCCGATCTTGCGCCCAACAGCAACCCCCTGATCCTTGATCTCGGGTGGGACCGCAAGGAATCCCCTCATCCCATTCCGCTGAATGTGAGCAGCCATCACCGCGGTATAGGCCTGAAGGTCCTCCATCCCGGCCTCGAGGTCATGCACACCTCGATCCATGTTGGGCGGTAAAGGGGGTTGGGCACCCTGCGCGGCCTGGCCGGCGTTTTCCTCCAGCCCGGCTTTCCCTGGATTCCTCGTTCCCTGACTCACCAGCCCACCATTACCTTCAACCACAAAGGATTTGCGACGCACAGGTGCCGATGAGATAGGAGGTCTGGGGGGCCGAACAGCCGGCCCCTCGAACTCATAGTAGTTTGGGGCAGTATCCGTAGGTGCAGCACTAACTGATGAGCCAATAGTAGCAAGAAGAAGAGGAATGATTTTTGGCTTCATCTGGCGCCCTCAGTTGATCCGTTGCAACTGCATAGAATCCTGTCCTTGGAAGATGCGGAATTTTTTCAGGACATCCATACCGAGCAGCACCATGTCGGCGCTGGCTTGATTGAGGACCACCCCAACAGGGACGTCGCTCAGGGTGAAAGGGCCAACCTGGAGGTAGTTCCCTTCGGACTTGGCATAGGCGCCAACACCGTTCGCCGTCATAGCTTGTCCACTCTCGCCGGCGCGAATGCCTGCATTCCTGGCAATCCGCGCACCGATAGCAGTGACAGTAGCTCCCGTGTCGACCATGAAGATGACTGGATGCCCATTGATGCTGCCTGGAACATAGTAGTGATTGTCGGCCGATCGAGGCAGAACATACCAGTTGCTCTTGTCCAGGTACGGCGTGGTCGTCGGATTTGGATGGGACGCTGCCCACTTCAACTCCTCACCTTTGTACTTGCCACCGTCAACAATCACGTAGTTGATGACCTTCTGCTGTTGCGCCGATGCTGACAGGACCGTGAAAAGCAGGGGAATGGCTAAAGCAATCTTGCAGAGGATCATGTTGGATTCAATTGGAGGGAGCTGGCGCCATAGCTGATATGGCTGCCACGCGGCGATGGAAACTGGGATGACCAGAGAAAAACTCGTTGAAGACGCTCATGTTCTTTTCGCCAGCAATGGCCTGATACTGACCGAAAGCGTCAAGGACATCCGACTTGCTTGTCCGCTCTACCGCGGCTGCATCGGCAACGTATTCCCACTCTCTGAGCATGAAAAGGTACGCCAGGAGGATGACCACGACCGCTCCGAGCGGCACCCCGAAGGAAAGTTTCACTGAGGCAACAAGACCCAACAACGTCGCCTGCTTGAACGGATGCATGCTTACGACGTGGCCATACTCGTGCGCCAGCACACCTCGCAGGGCTCCAGGCGTCATCGAATCAACCATGCGTGAGCTGATGAAGGCCCGGTGCGTTTGCCCCTGATTGACCGTGATGGCGATGAAGCGATCCGACTCCACAATCGACACGTACATCAACATCTTTGCTGGCTGGCCATTCGACCGGCGCTCACCGTGCTTTTCCAGATTGCGAATTCCATCCCTGCGCCTCTTTCCGGTCCGGCGCTCTTCGAGGATGCCAATTTCCAAAAGAGCCGCCCGCACCTTCTCTCTGCGAGAAGGGACGGCCACGAGTCTCCGGCCGCCTAAACGGAGAAGCCGGCGAAAAAAACGAAACGCCCTTGATCGGCCTCCCTGTCCAAACGCGGGGGCAATGCGAACAAGTGGCAACAATGAACGAAGGCCCTTGCGGACAACCCTGCGTCGGATCTCACGAAGCTTGAAACGACGCGAAAAGTGTTCGTCCAAGTCCTTCCCGCAGAATCGCAGCACTCGGCCACCTTCATAGGCCAGAACGAACACCATGAAGCCAGTCATCAAACCCGCGATGAACTTGGCAACGTCGCGGCTAATACCATAGTGGCCCAGTCCCTCTTCGACCAGGCCAATAGACGCACTGACCAGTAACAGCACGATCAGCGCACGATGAATGCGTAACGGAATCATCGCGCCATTGTAGGTCACCCCCCCAGAGTAAATCTCCAAAAAATCGACTGGCGTAATCCATTCCTACATCTAAACCGGGCATTCGGGCTGCATTCCTGCGATGACTACGAGCTTTACAGGTGGGATCATCAACCTATCAATAGCGAGGTGATCTATGGGCCAACATCGTCGTTTCCCTGGTGGTTTTCTCCTGGTCGCAGCCCTTCTGGCTCTGCCCACCCTCCTCTATGGGCTTGTGAGCGCAGCAGAGAAAGCCGACAAGTGTGCCGAAATCGCAAAATCGGCCGAGCAAGCCGCCAACAGCAAGAGCAACCTGAAATGCGAGTGAAATTCATCGCGGCGCTCTGGTTTTCCGCTCTGGCAAGCCTAGCGAATGCGAACAATGACGCTGGGGATTATTGCGTCATTCCCAAGCTCGTCCAGGGTGAAGCCACCACGGTCGAAGTGCCGTACATCGAAAAGCCTTTCTGCGGAACGGCGATGATCGACAAGCACTACGTTCGCATGAGCGAGTTTGCAAAAGCAACCGAGGAGGGCGAACCACAGTGTTCGTCCGATTCGTTCTGTACGAAAGTTCTCCGCTTCTACCAGGACGAGGCAAAGGCATCGAAGCCATACATCTTGATTTTCTTTGGGCCTCGGCACAGGAAGTCTGCCTGACACAGGCAAACTTTTTCCAAAAACACCCAGGTCGTATCGGTACGCTCTTTGGTAGTACCTGAAGGAGTTACGGACATGACCACTACGGCAAATTTTGCAACCGCGAGGGAAGTAGCAACGGCCCTCTCTTCGCTTGGGTTCAAGCCCAGCAGCGAAACCATTCAGACGATTTCGAGGACCTGCCGCGACCAGTTCCTCGACCATCTCTCGAAATGCATCACCGGCCAAGACGCCGAAGGTCAAAGCAAAAAGGCAATCAGCAATCTTCTGCGCAGCCTTTCTCCCGACGCTCTCAATCGCCTCAAGCAAATCACGCCCAACGTGACGCCTGAAATGATCGTGCCGGTCGCGCTCAAGGCTCCCACCAAATTACTCTCGGCCATTGATGCCGCCAGCAACCCCAAGCACGAACGTCATACCGACGCAAAAACCTTCCTGGCCACCATATTCCCGCTTCAGTCCAACGACGAGACACCTCCGGCCGAACCTGCTCCGGAGGAATCCCCCCCGGCAAAGCGAGTTGACGCGGCCGCGCCCGATGATCGGCCCATAGGGGATTCTGCTCCCCTCGCCCGCAGCCGTCAGACGCAAGCCGCCCAGCGCCCTGCTACCGACAAAAAGTATCACTCCTGCCATGTCTACGGCTCGGGCTTTGCATTGTGTTTCAACGCAACCGAATGGGAAGACAAGCCGGGCGTTATGGTCGATGCCGCCGTCTCCATCGGCCCCAAGGCCTATGACTGGAAAAATGCCATCCATGTCTGGTTGGACGTCAATGAAGTAGGTGCCGTCCTTGCTGTATTCCGCCGCTGGCGCAAAGGTATCGAGTTTGGGGCGCATGGTTCGCAGAACGACAAATCCTTTTCAATTGAATTCCAAGGGCAGCATTTCTACGCCAAGGTCTCTGCCAAGAAGGCTGGAAACCAGCCCACCCGGGCAGTCAAGATCATGCCCACGGATGCAACTGCCGTATCCATTCTGTTCCTGACTCAGCTTGCGGAAAGCTATCCGGCTATCCCCCTGAACGAGTTGCTGGCAACGGTACGCGCCACCCACCAGATCAGCGATGCAGCAACCGCCTGAAGCCCTTCTCAGCCCGGTGCAGAAGGCCGATGAGCGCCATCTGCTCGATCGCCTGAAGAGGATGGGGATCACTGCTTGGCACGAACCCCTCCTCTGCCTACCCAAGTCGTTTGAGGACTATTCTCAGATAGCAACGCTCAAGCAGGCCTTGCCTCGCACTGACGTCGTTTCGGAATCGAAACTCTTCACGCTCATCGTGACCGAGAAGCCCTGCGTCGTTTCCCAGCCGAAGAAGCGCGTAATCCTGAACGCCACAGACGGCATGCTCGGTGTGAAGATCGTGGTATTCACCCCCCAGGGAGTTGGAGTGCAGCCTTGGAAGTCTCTGGAAGAAGGCCAGCGGTTCCATGTCCGTGGTGTTCTGCAAAACTGGAACGGAACCCTCCAGATGGTCAGCCCTACTCTGGTTGATCCGATGCAAATTGGGACCGTGGTTCCGGTCTACGAAAAGAAGCGAAGCGTTGTCGCCGAGGGCGCAATCTACGACGCTACCCGACACGCCCTTGCACACCACTTCGAAGACACGATCAAGAACCTGATCGCCAGCTTCCATGGGCTGTCCGAAGCGGACATTCTTCGCAGGGCACGTCTAAAGGCCCCTTCCATCGCTGTCATCCTCAAAGCCGCGCACTCACCCTCCTCCGAGGAGGAAGGCCTGCGAGGCTTGGCTGCTATGCGCCGGCTGGCTGCGCTCTCCATCGTGGAAAACGCGAAACAGCTCAAGCAGCGCCATCCTGTCCCGGAGTCGATCGTCAAAATTCCGGCGACATTGATCCAGGAGCTGGTGGCCAAGCTGCCCCATCCGCTGACTGGGGATCAGAATCGGACGATTAAGGAAATCGTCGACGACATGGCCTCGCCACTGCCCATGCGCCGCGTGGTCAGCGGCGATGTCGGGAGCGGCAAGACCTTCACCATCATGATTCCCGCGCTGGCGGTACAGCGCCTGGGACTCCGGGCGGTCGTTCTGACCCCGAATGGTCTGCTGGCCGATCAGTTCGTGAAGGAGTGCAAGGAATACTTCGGCCAGGACACC
>WBUO01000227.1 GCA_008933675.1 Dechloromonas sp. | reverse complement strand
GCCCTGCAGGTCTTTGCCGAACGCGGCTTCGCGGCAACGCGCCTGGAAGAAGTCGCGCAGCGCGCCGGCGTTTCGAAGGGCACCGTCTATCTCTATTTCGACAGCAAGGAAGCCCTCTTCAAGGCGGCCGTGGAATCGGCCGTCATGCCGGCGCTGGAGGCCGGCGAGGCGATCGCCGCCAACACGGCACAGCCACCCGCCGAGGCCCTGCGCACCTTCGTCTTCTGGTGGTGGGAACAGATCGGCGCCAGCGACATCGGCGCCCTGCCCAAGCTGCTGGTCGCCGAGGTCGGCAATTTTCCCGAACTCGGCCGCTGGTTCCATGACAACCTGATCCTGCGCGGCAAGCGCGCCGCCGCCCGCATCATCAGCCGCGGCATCGAAAGCGGCGAATTCCGCCCGGTGGACGCGATGGGCGCGGCGCGCATCGTCTTCGCCCAGATGTTTTCCTACGTGCTCTGGCGCCGCGCCTTCGGCCCGGCAATTCCGGACCTGCCCGAGCCCGAAGCCTATTTCAACCTCGTCCTCGACCTGCTGACTCACGGCCTGGTCGACACCAAGGAGTCGATCCGATGAGGCGCATCCTGCTGGTCATCCTGCCCCTGGTGTTTACCGGTTGCGGCGACAAGTCGCCGGCCGCCGATACCACCGCGCCGCCCGTCAAACTGGTCAAGGCGATCACCGTCGGCCAGGGTGAAGAAGCCGACGAACGCCGCTTCAGCGGCGAAGTGCGGGCGCGTACCGAGACGCTCGTCGGCTTCCGCGTCGGCGGCAAGATGACGGAGCGGATGGTCGATGCCGGCGCCCGTATCAAGGCCGGGCAGCCGCTGGCCCGCCTCGACCCCAGCGATGCCCGGCTGGCCGCCAGCCAGGCCGAAGCCAATGCCGCGCTCGCTGCCGCCGACCTGAAACGCACCCGGGAGTTGCGCGACCGCAACTTCGTCTCACAGGCGGCGCTCGATGCCCGGGAAACGACGGCCCGTGCCGCCGAGGCACAGGCGCAACTGACGCGCAATCAGGCGGCCTACACCACCCTGGTCGCCGATGCCGCCGGCGTCGTCGCCGCAGTCCTCGCCGAGCCCGGCCAGGTGCTGGCGGCCGGCCAGGGCGTGCTGCGCATTGCCCGCGACGGCGAGCGCGAAGTCGCCATAGCCCTGCCGGAAGCTGAACTGGCCCGCGTCCGCGTCGGCAGTCCGGCCGTCGTGACGCTGTGGGCCGATGGCCGGAACTGGCCGGCAAAGGTGCGCGAAATCGCGCCGGCAGCCGACCCGGCCACCCGTACCTTCGCCGCACGGGTGACGCTGGTCGGTGCGGATGCCGGCCTGGCACTCGGCCTGTCGGCCTCGGTGAGTTTTCCCCGGGAAGGGACAATGGCCGTCGTCGTTCCACCGGCCGCGCTCTACCAGCAGGATGGCAAGCCGGCCGTCTGGATAATCGACGCCGGCAATACGGTACAGCTGCGCGCCATCGATGTCGCCACCTACCGTGACGACGGGGTGGTCGTGCGCAGCGGCCTGGCAGCCGGCGAGCGCATCGTCGCCGCCGGCGCCTTCCGGCTGGCAGCGGGAGAAAAAGTGCGGATCGCCGGGCAATGAGGAAATTCAATCTCTCCGCCTGGGCGCTCGAGCACCCGTCGATGGTGCTCTACCTGATGCTCGTCATCCTGGTCGCCGGGGCGCTCTCCTTCTTCAAGCTCGGACGAGCTGAGGACCCGGATTTCACGCTGAAGATCATGGTCGTGCGCACACTCTGGCCAGGTGCCACGGCGCGCGAAGTCGAGCAGGAACTGACCGAGCGTATCGAGAAGAAGCTGCAGGAGACCGCCTACATCGACATCCTGCGTTCCGCCTCGCGTACCGGCGAATCGCTGATCTTCATCCAGCTCAAGGACTACACGCCGAAGACCGAGGTGCCGGAATCCTGGCGCCAGGTGCGGCGCAAGCTCGACGACGTCCGCGCCAGCCTGCCGGCCGGTGTCCAGGGCCCCTTCCCCAACGATGAGTTCGGCGACGTTTTCGTCAATATTTACGCCGTCACCGGTGCCGGCCACGACATGGCCTCCCTGCGCCGCGAAGCCGACCGTCTGGCGCGCGAGCTGCGGGCGGTGGCCGACGTCAAGAAGGTCGACCTGCTGGGCGTCCAGGACGAAAAGGTCTTCGTCGATATCGCACCGTCCCGGCTGGCGGCGCTGGGCCTGACCCCGGCCATGGTGGCGGAGGCGATGAGCCGGCAGAACGCCGTCGCCCCGGCCGGTTTCGTCGAGACGGAAACCGACCGCATCCGCCTGCGGGTGAGCGGCGCTTTCGATACCGTCGAGCGTATTCGCGCGACCGATCTGGTCATCGGCGGCCGCCACTTCCGCCTGGCCGACATCGCCGAGGTCAGCCGCGGCACGGCCGATCCGCCAAGCCCGCGGATGCGGGTGGCCGGCGAAGACGCGATCGGCATCGCCATCGCCATGCGCCGCGGCGGCAACGTCATCGCACTGGGCGACAACCTCGCCGCCGAGGTCGAACGACGGGCGGCAGAACTGCCGCTGGGCATGGAGATACGCAAGGTGGCCGACCAGCCGACCATCGTCCAGGTTTCGCTCAAGCTCTTCCTGCAGACGCTGGCCGAGGCGCTGGTCATCGTGCTCGCCGTCAGCTTCCTCAGCCTGGGCCTGCGCACCGGCATGGTCGTGGCACTGTCGATTCCGCTGGTGCTGGCGCTGACCTTCCTGCTGATGCGCATCTTCGGCATCGACCTGCACCGCATTTCGCTCGGCGCGCTGATCATTGCCCTCGGGCTGCTGGTGGACGACGCCATCATCGCCGTCGAGATGATGGTGGTGAAGATCGAACAGGGTTTCGACAAGTTCAAGGCGGCGACCTTCGCCTACACCTCAACCGCCTTCCCGATGCTGACCGGCACGCTGATCACCGCCGCCGGCTTCACGCCGGTCGGCTTCGCCCATTCGTCGGCCGGTGAGTACGCCGGGGCCATCTTCTCGGTAACCGCCATCGCCCTGCTCACCTCATGGCTGGTCGCTGTCGTCTTCACGCCCTACCTCGGCTACAAGCTGCTCGACGTGGACAAGCTGCGCAAACTCGGCGAGGCACAGCATGGCGATATCTACGACACACCCTTCTACCGGCGCGTGCGGCGCCTGGTGACCTGGTGCGTCAGCCATCGCTGGCGGACCATCGCCATTACCGTCATCGCCTTCGTACTCGGCCTGGTGACCTTTGCCACCGGCGTGCAGAAACAGTTCTTCCCGCCCTCGAACCGGCCGGAACTGATGGTCGACCTCTGGTTGCCCCAGGGCGCCTCGCTCAAGGCGACAGAACGGGAAGTCCGGCGTGTCGAGGCCTTGCTCAAGGACGACGACAACATCGTCAGCTACGCCGCCTACATCGGCAACGGCGCTCCGCGCTTCCTGCTGCAGCTGGATCAGCAGCTGTTCAACGACAACTTCGGCCAGCTGGTGGTGGTGACCAAGGGACTGGAAGAGCGGGAAGCAGTGCGCCAGCGCCTGCGCACGGCCTTCGATGCGGCCGACGGTAGCTGGAGCCACCTGCGGGCACGTGTCCAACGCCTGGAAAACGGCCCGCCGATCGGCTATCCGGTGGTCTTCCGCGCCATGGGCGACGATCTGGCGACGCTGCGCGGCATCGCCGAGCAGGTGGCGGCGCAGATGCGCAGCAACCCGAATGTGCGCGATGTGCATCTCGACTGGAACGAACTGGGCAAGAGCCTGCGCGTGGTGGTCGACCAGGATCGCGCCCGCCTGCTCGGCGTGACCAGCCAGGACATCGCCCAGGCCCTGCAGGCGCACCAGGTCGGCGTGACGCTGACCCAGTTCCGCGAAGCTGACCAGCTGATCGACGTCGTCTGGCGCGGCGCCGGCAACGACCGCGGCCGTCTCGACCGTCTGGCCGACCTGCCGGTAGCAGCCGCCAACGCGGCGGGCAGCAGGTGGGTGCCGCTATCCCAGGTAGCGAAACTGGAACCGGCGCTCGAGGAAGGCGTCGTCTGGCGGCGCAACCGCACACCGACCATCCAGGTGCGCGCCGATCTGGCCAATGACCGCGTTACCGGACCGACCGCCTCGCAGCAGATCGACAAGACCCTGAACGAAATCCGTACCGCGCTGCCGCCCGGCTATCGCGTCGAGATGGCCGGCACCGTCGAGGAGTCGGCCAAGAGCGAGGCAGCGCTGGCGGCGGTGATGCCGGTCATGGTCGTCCTCGTCGTCACGCTGCTGATGATGCAGTTGCAGAGCATGAGCCGGACGCTGATGGTGCTGCTCACCGCCCCGCTCGGCATGATCGGCGTGGCGCTGGCGCTGATGCTGTTCGGCAAGCCCTTCGGCTTCGTCGCCAACCTGGGCATCATCGCGCTGATGGGCATGATCCTGCGCAACTCGGTGATCCTCATCGACCAGATCGAACAGGACGAGAAAGCCGGCAAGAGCACCTGGGAAGCGATCATCGGCTCGGCGGTGCGGCGCTTCCGGCCGATCATGCTGACCGCTGCCGCCGCCGTGCTGGCGATGATCCCGCTCTCCCGGCAGATCTTCTGGGGACCGATGGCCGTCGCCATCATGGGCGGCCTGATCGTCGCCACCGTGCTGACGCTGCTCTTCCTGCCGGCGCTCTACGCAGCCTGGTACCGGGTGGAGAAGCCGATGCCGGAGATATCGGCAGCGTAAAAGATCGCAGGAGAAAAAAACCCGCCGCCCGGCAATCACCGGGTCGGCGGGTTTTGATTTGCGCGGTCGACCGTTACCAACGGCCGACTTTCGCAATTACATCTCGACCGTAGCTGCCTGCTCAACGAACTCCGGAATCTGGTCGAAGTTCATGTAGCGATAGACTTCACCGGCCTTGGCATTCACCAGCTTGATCTGCTCCATGTACTCCGGCACCGTGACGATGCGGCCGGCCAGGGCGCACATCGCGGCCAGCTCGGCGGAGCCGAGGTAGACGCGGGTGTCGATGCCGAGGCGGTTCGGGAAGTTGCGGGTGGAGGTGGAGATCGCCGTCGAACCCTTGCGGATCTGTGCCTGGTTGCCCATGCACAGCGAGCAGCCCGGCATTTCCATGCGGGCGCCGGACTTGCCGAGCACGCCGTAGTAGCCTTCCTCGGTCAGGATCAGCGCATCCATCTTGGTCGGCGGGGCGATCCACAGGCGGGTCGGGATGTCCGACTTGCCTTCGAGGACCTTGCCGGCGGCGCGGAAGTGGCCGATGTTGGTCATGCACGAGCCGATGAAGACTTCGTCGATCTTGTCGCCGGCGACTTCGGACAGCAGCTTGACGTCGTCCGGATCGTTCGGGCAGGCCAGGATCGGCTCGGTGACTTCGGACAGGTCGATTTCGATGACCGCGGCGTACTGGGCATTGGCGTCGGCCTTGAGCAGCGTGCCGTTGGCGATCCACTCTTCCATGGCGGCGATGCGGCGCTTCAGCGTACGGGCATCCTGGTAGCCTTCGGCGATCATCCACTTCATCAGGGTGATGTTCGAACGCATGTACTCGACGATCGGTTCCTTGTTCAGGGCGACCGAGCAGGCGGCAGCGGAACGCTCGGCGGCGGCGTCGGAGAGTTCGAACGCTTGCTCGACCTTGAGATCCGGCAGGCCTTCGATTTCCAGGATGCGGCCAGAGAAGACGTTCTTCTTGCCTTTCTTCTCGACGGTCAGCAGGCCCTGCTTGATGGCGTAGTACGGAATCGCGTTGACCAGATCACGCAGGGTGATGCCATCCTGCATCTTGCCCTTGAAGCGGACCAGCACCGATTCCGGCATGTCCAGCGGCATGACGCCGGTGGCGGCGGCGAAGGCGACCAGGCCGGAACCGGCCGGGAAGGAGATGCCGATCGGGAAACGGGTGTGCGAGTCGCCACCGGTACCGACGGTATCCGGCAGCAGCAGGCGGTTCAGCCAGGAGTGGATGACGCCGTCGCCCGGGCGCAGCGCAACGCCGCCGCGGGTGCTGATGAAGGAAGGCAGTTCGCGGTGCATGCGCACGTCGACCAGCTTCGGATAGGCGGCGGTATGGCAGAAGGACTGCATCACCAGATCGGCGGAGAAGCCGAGGCAGGCCAGGTCCTTCAGTTCGTCGCGCGTCATCGGGCCGGTGGTGTCTTGCGAACCGACGGTGGTCATCTTCGGCTCGCAGTAGGTGCCCGGCAGGATGCCGGTCACGCCGCAGGCCTTGCCGACCATCTTCTGGGCCAGCGAGTAACCCTTGCCGTCGTCGGCCGGATTCTGCGGCAGGCGGAACAGCGTCGATTGCGGCAGGCCGAGGAATTCACGGGCCTTGGTGGTCAGGCCACGGCCGATGATCAGCGGAATGCGGCCGCCAGCGCGGACTTCATCGAGGATGACCAGGGTCTTGAGCTGCGATTCGGCGATGGTCGCGCCGTTCTTCAGCGCGGTGACCTTGCCGGTGGCCTGGTCGACCTTCAGTTCGATCTCGTCGCCCATGTCCATCTGGCCGGCGTCGATTTCGATCGGCAGGGCGCCGGCATCTTCCATCGTGTTGAAGAAGATCGGGGCGATCTTGGAACCCAGACAGACGCCGCCGAAACGCTTGTTCGGCACGAACGGGATGTCTTCGCCGGTGAACCAGAGCACCGAGTTGGTGGCGGACTTGCGCGAGGAACCGGTACCGACCAC
>WBUO01000226.1 GCA_008933675.1 Dechloromonas sp. | reverse complement strand
GCTCAAGGCTGAAGCGCGCAACGCAGCCGAAGCCAGACGCATGCTGGCGATGGCCCGCCCCCGGCTGGCCGACGCCCGGCTCGGCAACCTCTCCGCCGAAGGCCGCTTCACCAGCGCCTACAATGCCGCCCACGCAGCGGCACTGGCCGCCCTGCGCTGGCACGGCTACCGCAGCGAAAACCGCTACACCGTCTTTCAGTGCCTGCCGCACACCCTCGGCTGGTCGGCCGTGCAATGGCGCATCCTCGACAACGCCCACCAGAAACGGAATCTGGCCGAATACGAGGGCTATCTGGAGGTCGAGGAATCCACCATCGCCGAACTGTGCGTGCTGGTGGAGGGACTGATTGGCGATGCCGAGAGGCTGATTGCCGGCTGAGGCCAAACCGCCAGCCACCGGCTCGGACAAGCATCACAAGCCCCGGCCGGACGACTCACCCGTGCCTACGCTTCGCTGACCGCCTTTTCGCCCCGCCGCTCGAATATCAGCGGCATGATGTTGTCGGCCAGCAGCAGCCCGACCGCCAGCACGGCGCCGGTCAACAGCATGTCGGTCAGCAGGCCGATGCCGGCGGTGCTGTCCTGCTGGATCAGCGCATGCACACCGCGAAAGCCCATGCTGCCGGGCACCAGCGTGATCAGGCCGGGAATCTGCACGAGCGCCGCCGGGCGCTTGCTGATGAACTGGTACAGATGGCCGGCGCAGGCCACCGCCAGCGCCGCGGCGAAGGCGCCGACGACGCCGCCCATGCGCGCATCGACCAGCGAATAGACAGCCCAGGCCAGCAGGCAGGCGCCGACCGAAACATTGACCGCCGCCAGCGGCGCCTGCAGCACGGCGATCAGGGAAACGCCCAGCCCGGCAATCGCCACCCAGATGGCCCACGCCGGCAACACCGGAGCCGCCGCCGGCAGCGGCAACGCCGGCAGCCAGGCGAGACTGAGCTGGGTGCCGATGGCCAGCCCCGCCCCCATCAGGAAGAGCAGCACGAAAGCACCGGTCAGCCGGCCGGTGCCGGCCAGATAGTTCTGCGTGGCGATTTCCGACAGTGCGATGGTGATCATGAAGCCCGGCAGCAGCAGCACGATGCCGGCCACCGCCGAAATGAACGGCACCTGCTGCGGCAACAGCTGCGCCAGCCCCTGCGCGGCCAGCGCCGCCAGCGTGCACAGGATCACCGGCACGGCCGGCCCGAGGCGCGGCACACGGGCAAACAGCAGATAACCGGCGACGAAGGCCATGCCGATCAAACCGCCGCACAAGGCCTCCACCCAGCCGCCACGGAGCAACAAGGCCACCGAGGCGGACAGCGGAAAACCCATCAGCACGAAGCCCCAGCCCGACCACGGCGGCGGCTGGCGCATGATCGCCGCCAGACGCCCGGCGTAGTCGTCCAGCGCATCCACCGAGTCAATCTCGCGGCACAGCGCATCGAGCGCGATCAAGCGCGCCATGTTGAAGTCGTAAGGCGGCAGGCGCAACAGCTCGACCCGCCGCGACTGATCGCCGGCCACCACCGTCAGCGCCAGGAAGGTCAGCACCGCAAACCCCTCCACCCGCACCCCGAGACGCTGGCCGATCTCCTGCAGCGCCCCTTCCAGATCGTGCGCCGGCGCCCCGCTGACATGCATGGCCCGCCCCAGATCGCGCAAAAACAGCGCCAGCCGCACCAGGGTTTGTTCGTTCATGGATTGCGCCATCCGCGTGAAAATTGGAGGGGGAGCACTTTACCGCAGAGGCCGCGGCTACATCTCCCGAAGATGCGGAAAAACCCGGAAACCCGCACCCTCTGATTCGCCTTTGAATTCCCCCACTTCAGCGAATAACCTGAAGCCCCCCATTTGCCTCGATCACAACGATGAACGCACCGATAACGATCAGTTGCAAGGGTGAGGTAACCAGATCGACAGCCACCGCTGGTGGATAAAGTAGTTTTTGTTTCAGCGAAACCGGCGGACTTTCGTGATCGCTCGAAGGGAAGAAGCTGATGGGACGCGAGGTAGTCAGTTTTGTTGCGACGGCTTCGGGAAGTTTTGCCGGGCTCGCCGTAAAACCTTCGATCTGGATAGTCTTCTTGCCGTCAACAAAGCCGAATTTGGCCAGTTCAGCATCGTGTTCCGGCGAATAGCGCTCACCGTTCCTCACCACCAACGTCAGCTCTCCCCAGAAACGCCCCCGGAAGAGGTGCAGCCGCTTGCTGTAGTCATTCTTCGGCGCGGCGATGGCGAGATGGGGAGCAAGCGGCGATTCGGCCAACGCAAAAATTTCTCCGCCCCCCTGAGTCAGCAGATAGGTATTCTTCCTCCCCAGGAAAGCTTTTTTCGCGTCCCCACTGTCTGCATCCTCGCTAACTACGCGGACCATGCCAATTGCCAGCAACTCGTCTTCGAGAGATGGGCGACGGTAGTAGTCATAATCCACCATCTCCGAAACCTCTTGTGTCGCACAAGCTGCGAGCATCAAACCCATTAGTGCCACGCAAGACATGCGTGCGAAACCCCGGAAATTTCTCAACGGCTCCTCCTCGTTGGAGCGCCTCATGCCTGATGGCCTAAGCGACGCTTGCCAAAAAGAGCGAATGATATGCCATTTGTATTGACAATATTCTTGTGAGCCCGCCTGTCTGATCAAATAGCTGATCAATTTGGCCAGCGGGATTTCAGACAAAACAAATGGCCCCGATCCCACGGATTCTCCAGCCTCGAACCCCGACAAACGAATTGCACAGCATGACATCGTCTTATATGGTTTCCTCCGCCGATACAGGATCGGCTTATCTACCGGGACATTGAGGAGAAACACATGGCACCACCGACCGGCAAGGCGCAGCATCAGTTCCATCGGGTCGTGCCGCTTTCTTTCGTGCGCACGGCCCGCGACAACATCGGAGAATGGTTCGGATCACACGGCTGCGTTCGCCTGACCGAGGCCGATGCAAAAGCGCTCTACGGGTGGGCTTCAGTTGGAACAACGGTGCAGGTCTCATGACTCCGGCAATCAAACGATATGGGCTGTTCGGTCTGATTTTTCTGTGTGGTTTGCTTTCCGGTGTGACGCTGAGCCAATTTGGCAAAGACGCGCTCGACACCGCAGCTACCGAGCGGGAAATTACTGCCGATACCGAAATCCTCAGCATCCTGAGCGAAGAAGTGATGCTGCTGACCTACCGCACCGAGGCGCTGACATTGACTGCCCAACGCGCAAAGCCAGCAGAACCGTTCGCCCTCCAGATCACCTTTGCCGACGGTCGGAAACCCCGCCAATGCCTGACTTCGGCGGACCTGGGCGGCCTGCTGGCCATGCTCTCGACCTTAACCGCGAAGCGACAAATTCAGGCATCGCAATTCGAGGCCGAATTTCCGCGGATGCTGGGAACCCTCGAAATCAGGGATCGCATAGCCAGTGCCCCGCTGCCGGTCATGGTGTTTCGCACGACGGCAGACCGCAAGGCCATCGCAACATCCAATGACGGCTACGCCGCCGAGCTTGGCATGTCGATTGACACCTTCGCCAAACTGGAAGGCGGCTGCGAAACCTTGGCGCTGCCTTGATGTGAACTTACCCACTACGGGTCAGTCACGGACAGCGAATCAATGGGGGTTAGAGAAATTTCATGATTTATTGATGAACTCTGCCCCTCTGATTCCGCTTCAGGTCACGAGGTAGATTTCAACCCGCTCGTTACCACGCCCCCTGTTGTTTCGCTTCAGCCTGATCGCGCCGATTTCGCCTGTTCGCCGGACATGCGTGCCGCCACAGGGAACACGAGAAAAACCTTCAATCTCCCAGTAGCGGCGTTCATTCGCTTCGTCATCGAACGCCGTCCTGATTTCCAGATCGGCCGAAATGATCGCGTTGGCAGCAGACTCAATCTGCGCAAGCACGGGCGCTATGCTCTCCGGCCACGCGAAGTCGATACGCGCCTTGTCGGGTGCGATATGAGCGCCGACCTTGTTCACACCGGCCAAGTGCCTGTAGAAAAGTTCGAGCACCAATTCGGCGGCAAAATGCAAGCGCATCAATCGGTATCGCCTGCCCCAGTCAATCTCGACCAGCACTCGCTCACCGGCAAGCAGTCCATGCCCCTCGGGAAGGGTATAGACGATCTCCAGACCTTTTTTTTGCGCCGATAGCACGGTTTTGCCGGCGATGCTTCCCGAATCACTCTCCTGGCCGCCGGAGAAGGCGAAGAAGATGGTTTCCGTCAAAGTGATGTCGGCACCGGATACGGTTTTCACCGTGGCTTCAAGAGACGCCAGATAGGGGGCAGACCAGAAAACTTTACGAGTCATGAACGAAAGCCGGGGTTGATATGCTTCTAGTTAAATGGAGAAGAGACATTGAAATCTGAAAAACCAACTCAACAATCAAAAGGCCATAGCGATTCAATAATTAATTAACTCCGACTCCTCTAATTGATGATGGTGTTTAGGCATCATGTCTGCGCCGTGCCAAGCGACCCACAATTGGAGTGCAGACAAGCGAGGCAACCGGTGCGATCCAACCCAGAAATACGGAAATTAAGGCTACGTTGTCAATCACGCCGCTGCAACTGAAGCCGCCAAACCCAAAGGCACACTGGTAGGTGGAACGGTCAAGCCACCAAATCAAAAACCCCCATAACAACAGGAACGCCGCGAATGAGAACAGGGTTGCCGCAATAAGACGAGTACGCCGGATCAATTGCCACGTCAGTGCGAGCACGAGCGCCACTGCTGCTGCAGGAACACCCAACACGGCAAGGATGTTGGCGGGCGAGTCCTTAACGAAGACAAAGGTCATACCAAAGCGCGCATCGCACACCGTCGGCGGCCACGTAGTGACCCGAGGCAGTGCCTCGTAGCACGTCAGCGATGAATATGCATGCACCCACGCCAAGATACTTGCGATGGCAAGCACAGAAGCTACGATCAGCATGGATTGAAGATTGCCGCGCACAAAAACCTCGATCACTCAAATTGGGTCAGAGATATTTCACAACCTATTAAATGACTCTGACCCCTTTGATTCCTTGATCAATACCTCGCATATTGATTTCCAACCATGACAACAGAAACAGTTTCAAGAGTAATCAATATGTCTAAAATTACCGAATGGTTCTTTACATAAAACAAATCATACTCTAAGCGAGTTCCTGTATTCTCGATCATTGCCCCAAATTGATATCTAACTTGTGACCACCCGGTAATCCCAGGCTTTACCAAATTGCGGAGCACATAATATGGTATCTCTTTTTGTAGTTGTTCAACAAAAAAAGGCCTTTCTGGTCGAGGTCCTACAATACTCAGATCACCTTTCAGAACATTAAGCAATTGAGGAAGCTCATCGATTCGCAAACGGCGAATAACCCTACCAATGCGAGTTAGTCGATCGTCGGCCGCCAAGGCCCATATAGGTTTTCCATCACCATCGATCGTTGTTTTAACCGTTCGAAATTTCAGTATCCTAATAATTTTTCCATTTAGCCCTACACGCTCTTGCCGGTACGTTATAGGACGGCCTGATTCAATAAAGATCAAGAGAGTTGTGATAAACATCACAGGAAGACAAAGGAGCAGTAAGCTGCTTGAAACAACAATGTCGAACAGCCTTTTTTGGAAAATAGCGCCAAAAGAATTCGCGGCCGACTCAATCGCCTTATAATCTGTAGCCGGCGTGAGCAGGATACGACCATGACACCGTTCGGCAAATTTTGGGATATCAACAATTATAGAATTCTGCTCTGAACTTGCCCCTGCAAATGAGAATGTTGGCGCATAATTACCGCTTTCTAGTTCAAGTGCATTTGCGAAAATGACGAATTCAGCTCTTTTGTTTTGTGTTAGCGAGCGAACCAGGGGGTCCAGAACACCATATGGATTTATATCGCTATCCACCTCAACCACTGGGATTGATGGATCAATGTTGCGCAAGAACCTAATTGCAATTGCGCGCTTCTCCTTTGTGCCAACAACCAAAACAGCAACCAGTTTTGTGGTTAACTTATCGACTTTCCATTTTAGTGCGTACCCGATAGTTAATACAAACAACGCTGATATTAGGATAAGCGCCTTATCACTCCCTGATGTCAAGCTTGTAATCTCACCCTGACCAAATTTAACCAAATTAACCACGAGGTAGGCCACAAACCCAATAATTGAAATAACAACAATTAAAGTTATCGCGGAAAATCTTACCTGTCTTGAGCCGCTATCAGACGACATCAAGACTGCCTCTTCATAGGGAGCAGGGAGGCGAGGAAGCGGTGGTCTAATAGGAATCGTATAGGGGAGTGCTTTTGCCACTGCCTGTTTTGGTGCTGCAATTGGAGGTAGAAGAGGTTTTCTTGGGTCAATTGCTATGCGACCATCGGTTAGGTAAAGCCCAATGTATTTACCATTGACATCATAAATTGTTGAATGGTCGGGTGAGAACCCAGCCCAAACTCCTTCCATTGTAAATACATTACGATCTTCAAAGAATGCAATTGCTTCTCCGCTCGACGCATAGACAAGGCGTGTTTGCATAGCGAAATCAATCCTTCACCGAGAGGTAAATTGCCAGCGCCTCAACCACAATACCGGCCGCTAACAATACTATCCCTGATGGAGTAAATGTTGGCGCCGACAAGTTGACGCCGAATCCAATAAGGATAGTTCCAACAATACTTAATGTAGCCGATAGTCGAGAATTACTTT
>WBUO01000225.1 GCA_008933675.1 Dechloromonas sp. | reverse complement strand
GCCGACGATCAGCAGCAGCGTTGGCAGGCCGCTCGGGCGGGGGGCGGGCAGGCTGGCGCTGGTCATGGTTTGCGGACCAGGAAGAAGCCCCAGATGCCGAGGCTGGCGAGGGCGAAGCCGAACCACTGCAGGGCGTAGCTGCGATGGCGGTCGGCCCGTTCGTCGGGGCGCGGCCAGTCACGGACGAAGCCGCCCGGCGCCGCGGCGTCGAGCTGGACGATCAGCGGTTGCAGCGGGTAGGCGACGACGCTGCGGAAGCGGTCGAGGTCGAGGTTCTGCCACACCGGCTGCCAGCCGGCGGTGGGTTGGGCCGCCAGGTTGAAGAAGCGGCTGGCCGGCAGCACGGCGATGCCGCTCAGTTCAACCGTGCCGACGGGCACCGCCGCCTCCGGCTGTTTTGCGTGGTCGGCCAGTGCCGGCAGCCAGCCGCGATTGACCAGCACGTGCATGTCGCTGCCTTCCAGGCGCAGCGGCGTGATCACGTGGTAGCCGGCCTGCTCGCGGTACAGGCGGTTGTCGATCAGCACCTGCCTGGTCGCATCGTAGTGGCCGCGCAGGATGACCCGCCGGTGGCGCAGCGCCTCGACATCGGCCGGCGTCGTCGGCATGGCGATGGCCGCATCCTGGCTGCGCGTGTCGAGGGACGCCTGCAGTGCCGTCTTGCTGTCGGCCTTGTTCCATTGCCACAGGCCGAGCGCGATGAAGGCCGGCAGCAGCAGCAGTTGCAGCAGGCCGCCGAGGATCGCCACCTGCTTGCGGCCGGCCCTTGCCGCCCGGCTCGGCGGGCGCGCATACTGGGGCACGGCGAAGCTTTCGGGAGAGTCGACCATGCTCAGGGTGCTGGTGGTTTTGTTGTTGGTGGCCATAGTCGGCAGCCTGCTCTCCGGGCTCTTCTATCTCTACCGCGACCGGGGGGCCGGGGAGCGCATGGCGCGCGCCCTGACCTGGCGCATCGGCCTGTCGATCACGCTGTTCCTGCTGCTACTGCTCGGCTTCAGGTTCGGTCTCATTCCGGGCTACACCCAGTAGACGAAGACGAACAGGATCAGCCAGACGACGTCGACGAAGTGCCAGTACCAGGCGACGCCCTCGAAGGCGAAATGACGCTGTGGCGTGAAGTGGCCGCTGATGCTGCGCAGCAGGATGACGATCAGCATGATCGTGCCGAGCGTCACGTGGAAACCGTGGAAGCCGGTCAGCATGAAGAAGGTTGCGCCGTAGGCCCCGGCGCCCATGGTCAGGCCGAGTTCGGTGTAGGCGTGGTGGTATTCCCAGGCCTGGAAGCCGAGGAAGACCGAGCCGAGCAGCACCGTCGCCGCCAGGCCGAGGATCAGCTGGCGCCGGTTGTTGCGCAGCAGGCCCCAGTGGGCCCAGGTGATCGTCGCCCCGGAACTGAGCAGCAGCGCCGTGTTCAGCGCCGGGATGCCCCAGGCGCCCATCGGCGTGAAGGGCACGCCCTTCGGTCCGCTGGTCGGCCAGGTGCCGGCGAACTCCGGCCACAGGCTGAAGCCATGCGCCGCCTCCATGCCGCCCAGGGCCGGCACCGACAGCACGCGGACGTAGAACAGGGCGCCGAAGAAGGCGGCGAAGAACATCACTTCGGTGCCGATGAACCAGATCATGCCGTGGCGGAAGGAGCGGTCCTCCCAGTCGCGGTAGGCACCGCTCTGCGATTCGCCGATGACCTTGCCGAACCAGGCGAACAGCACGCCGATGATGACCGCCGTGCCGGCCAGCATGGTCCAGCCGCCGGCGCCGAACTGGTTCAATAGCTGGACGAAGCCAAGGGCGAGCAGGAACATGCCGGCCGACAGGATGACCGGGTAGAGGCTGGGCTCGGGAACGAAGTAGTGGTGTGCCGAAGGGGCGTGCTCGGTGCTGGTTTTCATCGTGCCTCCGCAGTGGCGCTCAGGGTCTGGCGTTGGCCTTCGATGCTGAAGAAGGCGTAGGAGAGGGTGATGTGAGTGATGTCGCGGTCGACTTCGGGGCTGACGATGAAGGCCAGCGGCATTTCCTGCGCTTCGCCGGGGGCCAGCGTCTGCTGGTCGAAGCAGAAGCATTCGATCTTCTCGAAATGCTGCGCCGCCTGACCCGGCGTGACGCTCGGCACGGCCTGGCCGGTGATCGGCCGGTCGGCGGTGTTGCGCACCAGGTAGCTGATCTGCTGCAGTTCGCCGGGATGCACGTCAAGGCTGACCTTGAGCGGCCGCATCTCCCACGGCAGGCCGGGCATCACGGTGCCGGTGAATTCGACGCGGATCAGCCGCCCGGTATCGACCCGGCTGGCCGGCGCTTGTGCCAGCCCGGCCTTCAGTCCGCCGGCGGCGAAGCCGGCCGACGTCTTGCCGTTGAAGCCGGTGACTTCGCACAGCACGTTGTACAGCGGCACCAGCGCGAAGGCGAAGACGAAGGCCCCGGCCACCAGCAGCAACAGCTTGATGACCAGGCGGCTGTGATTGCGCGGGACGGGCTGGACCTGTTCCATGGCGTCAGCGCTTGATGAACAGCCCGAGCACGTAGATGATGACGACCGCCAGGCCGAGCAGCCAGGCCAGGCGGCGGGCGGCGCTGCGCCGGCGGGCGAGGTCGGCGGGCGAGAACTCGCTGGGCTGGTCGGTCATTTGATCACCGGCTGGGTTTCCCAGCTGTGGTGCGGCGGCGGCGAGGACAGCTCCCACTCCAGGCCCTCGGCACCTTCCCAGACGCGGGCCTCGGCCTTCGGGCCGCCGCGCACGCAGGACCAGATGTTCCAGGCGAACAGCAGCTGGCTGAAGCCGAGAATCATCGCGCCGACGGTCGAGATGGCGTTGAACTCGGCGAACTGCAGCGCGTAGTCGGGAATGCGCCGCGGCATGCCGGCCAGGCCGAGGAAGAATTGCGGCATGAAGGTCAGGTTGAAGGAGATCACCGTCAGCCAGAAATGCAGCTTGCCCAGCTTTTCGCTGTACATGTGGCCGGTCCATTTCGGCAGCCAGTAATAGACGCCGGTCATCACGCCCATGATGCCGCCGGCGAACAGCGCGTAATGGAAGTGGGCAACGACGAAGTAGCTGTGGTGATACTGCGCGTCGGCGGCGACGTCGGCGAGGATCAGTCCGGTCAGGCCGGCGATGCCGAACAGCACGATGAAGCCGACGGCGAACAGCATCGGCGTCTCGAAGCTCATCGACCCCTTCCACATCGTCGCGATCCAGCAGAAGAACAGCACGGCCAGCGGGATCGAGATGGCCATGGTGCTGAACATGAAGTAGATCAGCGCCGGCACCGGCAGGCCGGCGGTGAAGAAATGGTGGGCCCAGACCACCACCGAGAGCAGGCCGATGGCGATGAAGGCATAGACCTGCGCCGTGTAGCCGTAGGTCGGCTTGCGCGAGAAGGTGGCCAGCACGTGCGGCATCAGGCCCCACACCGGCAGCAGCAGGATGTACACCTCGGGATGGCCGAAGAACCAGAACAGGTGCTGGAACAGGATCGGGTCGCCGCCGCCGGCGGCATCGAAGAAATGCGTGCCGAAATGGCGGTCGGTCAGCAGCATGGTCACCGCACCGGCCAGCACCGGCAGCGTCGCCAACAGCAGGAAGGCGGTGATCAGCCAGCCCCAGGCGAACAGCGGCAGCTTCATCATGGTCATGCCGGGGGCGCGCATGTTGAAGATGGTGACGATGATGTTGATCGAGCCCATGATCGATGAGATGCCGAGGATATGCACGGCGAGGATGGCGAAATCGACGCCCATGCCACCCTGCACCGAGAGCGGCGCGTAGAAGGTCCAGCCGGTGGCCAGTGCTCCGTCGCCGATGCCGAACAGGGCCAGGAAGAAGGGCATGGTGAGCAGGATGGCGGCCGGCGGCAGCAACCAGAAACCCCAGTTGTTCAGGCGCGGCAGGGCCATGTCGGGGGCGCCGATCATCAACGGGATCATCCAGTTGGCGAAACCGGTGGCGGCCGGCATCAGCGCCGCGAAGATCATCACCAGCGCATGGATGCCGATCAGCTGGTTGAAGAACTCCGGCTGCATCAGCTGCAGGCCGGGCGCGAACAGCTCGGCGCGCACGGCCAGGATCATCGCCCCGCCGACGAAGAACATGATCAGCGAGAAGGTCAGGTACATCGTGCCGATGTCCTTGTGATTGGTCGTCGTCAGCCAGCGCATCAGCCCGCTGTAGTGGCCGTCGCCGTGCGGATTGGCGTGGCCGTTGGCAGTCGTCGCAGTGTTCATTTGGCCTCCTGGCGCAGGGCCTTGATCTGGGCGGGCTGGATCATGTCGCCCAGCTTGTTGCCGAAACTGTTGCGTTCGTAGGTGATCACCGCCGCCAGCTCGACATCGGACAGCGTGTCGCGGAAGGCCTGCATGGCGGTGCCGGCCTTGCCATTGAAGACGCGGTCGACGTGGCTGTCGGGAATGATCCTGCCGTTCATGTCGAGCAGCGGCCCGTTGACGATCTTGCTGCCGGCCAGCGCCGGGAACACCGGCGGCAGACCCTGGCCCTCGGCCTGGTGGCAGGCGACGCAGACCTTGTCGTAGACCGTCCTGCCTTCGGCGACCAGCTCGTCGCGGCTCCAGGCACGGTCGGCACTGCCGGCCGCGGCGACGGCTTCGGCCTTCTGCTGTTCCAGCCAGGCCAGGTATTCCGGTTCCGGCACGGCATGGACGACCACCGGCATGAAGCCGTGATCCTTGCCGCACAGTTCGGCGCACTGGCCGCGGTAGATGCCGGGCTTCTCGATCAGCACCCAGGTCTCGCGCAGGAAGCCGGGAATGGCGTCGCGCTTGACGCCGAACTGCGGCACCCACCAGGTGTGGATGACGTCGGTCGAGGTCAGCAGGATGCGCACCTTCTTGCCGACCGGCAGCACAACCGGCTTGTCGACTTCCAGCAGGTAATGCTCGCCCTTGGCCTCGGCATTGGCGATCTGGGCGCGCGGCGTGGACATGGTGCTGATGAACTTGATGCCGGCTTCCGGATACTCGTACTGCCACTTCCACTGCATGCCGGTGACCTTGAGCACCATGTCGGCGCGCGTCTTGGTGTCTTCCATGCTGATGATCGCCTGCACCGCCGGAATGCCCATCAGCACGAAGTCGATGAACAGCAGGATGGCGAAGGGAATCAGTGCCCAGAACCATTGCAGGGCGCCGGTCGGGCCGGTGAATTTCACCGCTGCGTGACCGACGCTTTTCCGGTGCTTGATCATCGAGTAGATCATGATGGCGAACACCACCACGAACAGGAGGGTGATGATCAGCATGAACTCGTTGTGGATGTGCAGCGTTTCCCGGGCGATCGGCGTCACCGGTTCGGGGAAGTTGAAGCGCATTTCGGCTTCGGCGATTGCCGGCAGCAGCGCGGTGCCGGCAGGAATCAGGCAGCGAAGGGAACGCCGGCGGGCAGCCGCGCAACTGGACCCGAAAGTCCGGGAATGAGGCAGTGTTCTCATCATTCCGTTCCCTCCCCCTTGTGAGAACTGACTTGCGAATTGAGAAACAAACCTGCGTAATTAGTTCAATAATATTTAACGACCATGAGAAACCGACTCTGCATCCTCCTCTGCCTCGCCGTGCTGGCAGGCTGTTCGCCGCCGCCGGCCAGCTTCGTCAACACCGATCTGACCGGCGCCACCTTTGCCCGGGGCCTGACCCTGGACGACCATGATGGTCGGCAGCGCACGCTGGCCGATTTTCACGGCAAGGTCGTCGTCGTCTTCTTCGGTTACACCTCCTGTCCCGACATCTGCCCGAGCACGCTGGCGCGTCTGGCCGGCGCCATGCAGCAACTGGGCGCCGAGGCGCAGCGTGTTCAGGTCCTCTTCGTCACGCTCGATCCGGAGCGCGACAGCGGCGAGCGCTTGAAGACCTTCGTCCCCTGGTTTCATCCCGGTTTTCTCGGCTTGCGCGGCGATGCCGCGCAGACGAGGGCAGCCAGCGAAGAGTTTCGTGTCTTCAGCGCCCACAAGGCAGTAGACGGCGAACTCGGCTATGTGCTCGATCACTCCACGGGGGCCTACGTGTTCGATCCGGCCGGCCGTATCCGTCTCTACGTCAAGGACTCGGCCAGCATCGAGGAGATCGTCGCCGACCTGCGGCTGTTGCTGTCAGGCAAGTGAGTCGCCGGCACCGCCAGGACGGCGGGCGTGAAAAAGCCCGGAACAGGTCCGGGCTTTGAATGGTGGTGGAGACAGGCGGGATCGAACCGCCGACCTTCTGATTGCGAACCAGACGCTCTCCCAACTGAGCTATGCCCCCAAAGCAGGCGAATTCTAGCGCACTCCAATTGCCTTCTCAAAGAATGGCCGGTGGTTTTTTTGGCGCCAGGAACCTCTGCCTTCCGCAAGGTTCTCATCACCGGAATGCGATTCAACGGGAGAGGGCGCCATGGAAATCTGCGAATTGGGCAACAAGCGCTGCCAGCCTTGTGAAGGTGGCGTACCGGCATTGTCCGGCGAGGCAGTCGGCCGCCTGCTCTCCGGCCTGCTCGGCTGGACAGTCGGCGACGGCCGGTTGAGCAAGAGCTTCATGTTCCGCAACCATTACGAGGCGATGGCTTTCGTCAATGCGATTGCCTGGGTATCGCATCGCGAGGATCATCATCCCCAGTTGACGATCGGCTACAAGGAGGTGCGCGTCGAATACTGGACGCATGCCATCGGCGGGTTGACGGAGAACGACTTCATCTGCGCCGCCAAGCTGG
>WBUO01000008.1 GCA_008933675.1 Dechloromonas sp. | reverse complement strand
CGTGAAGATCATCACCAGGATCAGGCGTCGAGTGTCCATGAACGGCCCATGCAGTCTAACGTTTGTCGAATCAGGGTACGGGATCGTACCCGCCCGGATGCCAGGGATGGCAGCGGCCGATGCGCTTGGCGCCCAGCCAGCCACCCTTGATGGCACCGTACTTCCTTATTGCATCCACCGTATATTCCGAACAGGTCGGCACATAGCGGCAGCTTCGTCCCATCAGCGGACTGATCGCATATTGATAGACGCGAATCAAGCCGATCAACAGGCTTTTCATGCTGCTTCCCGCGGCGGTGCGAAGCGCTGCAGTTTTGCCAGCAGGGCGACAAAATCGTCGACCAGGGCGCCGGCGTCAAGCGGTTTTGGCGGCTTGGCGGCCAGACGCACGATCAGGTCGCAGGCCGGCAGCGTGGCACGACGCAAGCGGAACTGCTCGCGCAGCACGCGCTTGAAGCGGTTGCGGTCAACCGCTCTTTTCAGGAGCTTCTTGCCGACCACCAGACCGAGTCTTGCATCGTCCGTTGTGGAGGGCCGTGGCTGGTAATGCAGCATCAGCAATTTGCCGCGAATGGCCTTCCTGAAACCAAAAACGGATGAGAACTCATCCGTTTTTGTCAGGCGATAGCGTCTGGCGAAGGTTTGTTCCACCCCGCCGGACGTCCGGGTCAAACGCCCAGACGCTTGCGACCCTTGGCGCGGCGAGCAGCGATCACTGCACGGCCACCCTTGGTGCGCATACGAACCAGGAAGCCATGGGTGCGCTTGCGGCGCACGACCGACGGTTGATACGTGCGTTTCATGTTGGTAATCCCTTGATGTGCTAAGAAAAACGCGCAATTACACTCCGTTTACCACCAGCCTGTCAAGATCATTTATTTTCCAATGCTGTGGATAACTTTCCCCATGAAGGGTAGAATCACGCCTTTCGCAGGCCGTCTCACGGTCCCCGAAAAAACACCAAAACAGTTTTCAAATCAAATAAATACAATCACCTACCGGCATCGTTTGGCCAGTGGGGAGGAGCATCATCGTCAATGGCCGGTTTCTGGGAATCCTGTTTGCAACGTTTTGAACAGGAACTGCCTGCCCAGCAGTTCAACACCTGGATCAAGCCCCTGCGGCTCGAAGGCGAGAACTCGGCCGGCGCCGACGGTTTGCGCCTGATCGCACCCAACAGCTTCATCCTCAAATGGGTACGTGACCGTTATCTGTCACGCATCGAGGATTACAGCCGCAGCTTCTTTTCGACGCCGGTCAGCATCGCCCTGGTGATTGGCAGCGGCCGGGCCACTCCGGTTCGCAACGACACGCCGAGCGAAGCCGCACCCGCCGCTGCGCCCGCCAAAACGAGCAAACCGGCGAAGAACGAGGAAAAAGCGCGTGGTCGCAACAGCCATTACGAAAAATCCCGGCTGTTTCCCTCGTTCACCTTCGACAATCTGGTCGTCGGCAAGGCCAATGACCTGGCCCGGGCAGCGGCCATCCAGGTCGCCAACAATCCGGGCGGCGCCTACAACCCGCTGTTCATCTACGGTGGCGCTGGCCTCGGCAAGACCCACCTGATCCACGCCATCGGCAACACCATCGTCGGTGAGAACCCGGACAAGGTGGTGCGCTATGTGCACGCCGAGGACTATTACTCCGACGTCGTCCGCGCCTACCAGCAGAAATCCTTCGACACCTTCAAGCGTACCTACCGCTCGCTCGATGTGCTGCTTCTGGACGACGTGCAGTTCTTCAACGGCAAGAACCGCTCGCAGGAGGAGTTCTTCTTCCTGTTCAACGCGCTGATCGAGGCGCGCAAGCAGATCATCATCACCTGCGACACCTATCCGAAGGACATCAACGGTCTCGACGACCGTCTGGTGACCCGTTTCGACTGGGGCCTGACGGTGCAGATCGAGCCGCCCGAACTGGAGATGCGCGTCGCCATCCTGCAGAAGAAGGCCGAGGCCGAAGGCATCCGCCTCGACGACGAAGTCGCCTTCTTCATCGCCAAGCACCTGCGCTCCAACGTCCGCGAACTGGAAGGGGCACTGAAGAAGGTTCTCGCCTATTCGTCCTTCCACGGCCGGGTGATCGCCCTCGACCTGGCCAAGGAGGCGCTGAAGGATCTGATCGGCTCGGTGCGCAATGTCGGCATCGACAACATCCAGAAGACCGTCGCCGACTATTACAAGATCAAGGTCGCCGACCTGTTCTCGAAGAAGCGCACGCGCGCCATTGCCCGGCCGCGCCAGCTGGCCATGTGGCTGTGCCGCGAAGTGACCTCGCACAGCTTTCCGGAAATCGGCGACGCCTTCGGCGGCCGCGACCACACGACCGTGATCCACGCGGTGAAGACGATCGATTCCTTGCGCCTCAAGGAAAACGAACTGAATCACGATCTCCACGTGCTGCTGCAGGTGCTCAAGGGATGAGTGCTGTAGACAAGCCTGTGGGCAAGTTGTCCATGCTTTGTGGAGAGGACGTCCTTTCCCCCTTTGTGGGAAAATTATCCGGATTTCATCCACAGGTAATCCAGAGACTTGCGCAGAACCGAAATCGCCTCGCAAGTAACTGAAAATAAATTGTTATTTATCGTTATCCACAGAACTGTTCCCGATATAGTCTATAAAGGAATTTAATTTATGGTTCTTATTAAAAGCCAAAGAGACACGCTCCTCGCCCCGCTGCAGTCCGTGTCGGGAATCGTCGAACGCCGCCACACGCTGCCGATCCTGTCCAACGTGCTGCTGGAGAAGAAGGGCGAGCGCCTGACGCTGCTGGCCACCGACATCGAGATCCAGATCACCACGGTGACCGACGGCGCCGTCGGCGACGGTGACGGCGCGGTGACGGTCGGCGCCCGCAAGCTGCAGGAAATCCTGCGCTCGCTGCCGGATACCGCCGAAATCAGCCTGCTGCTCGAAGACAAGCGCCTGCAGGTGCGCGCCGGCAAAAGCCGTTTCAGCCTGCAGACGCTGCCGGCCGACGACTTCCCGCGCATGACGCTGACCGAGGGCGATACCCGCAGCTTCCAGATGACGCAGAAGGCTTTCCGCCAGCTGATCGGCAAGACGCAGTACAGCATGGCCGCGCAGGACGTCCGCTACTACCTGAACGGCCTGCTGCTGCTGGTCGACGGCAAGGAACTGCGCGCCGTTGCCACCGATGGCCACCGCCTGGCCTATGCCAGCGTCGCCATCGATACCGAACTGCCGCGCCAGGAGCTGATCCTGCCGCGCAAGACGGTGCTTGAACTGAACCGCCTGCTGGTCGACAGCGACGAGCCGCTGAACATCACGCTGGCCTCCAACCAGGTGCGCTTCGCCTTCGGCTCGGTGGTGCTGGTTTCCAAGCTGATCGACGGCAAGTTCCCGGATTACGAGCGCGTTGTGCCGGCTTCGTTGCGCAACCACATGACGGTCGCCCGGCAGACGCTGATGCAGGCGATGCAGCGTGCCGCCATCCTGACCAACGAGAAGTTCCGCGGCATCCGCGTCGTGCTGGCCGACAACAGCTTGAAGCTGATCGCCGCCAACGCCGAGCAGGAAGAGGCGCAGGAAGAAATCGAAGTGAATTACAGCGGCGAGCCGATCGACGTCGGCTTCAACGTCGGCTACCTGCTCGACGTGCTCAACAACGTCCATACCGACGAAGTGCAGTGGAGCTTCAACGATGCCAATTCCAGCGCCCTGATCACGGTGCCGGGCAACGACCGCTTCAAGTACGTCATCATGCCGATGCGCATCTGAGTCGCGAAGTCTTCGGCAGAACCAAGGCCCATCCGCCGGGTGGGCCTTCATCGTTTCACGTGGAACCAAATCAATGAGTGAAGAGAACAGCGCACAAGGCGCCGCGCCGGCTTACGGCGAATCCAGCATCCAGATCCTCGAAGGCCTGGAGGCTGTGCGCAAGCGCCCGGGCATGTACATCGGCGACACCTCCGACGGTACCGGCCTGCATCACCTGGTCTTCGAAGTCGTCGACAACTCCATCGACGAGGCGCTGGCCGGCCACTGCGACGACATCATCGTCACCATCCACCCCGACAACTCGATTTCGGTCATCGACAACGGCCGCGGCATCCCGACCGGCGTCAAGATGGACGACAAGCACGAGCCGAAGCGTTCGGCCGCCGAAATCGCGCTGACCGAACTGCACGCCGGCGGCAAGTTCAACCAGAACTCCTACAAGGTCTCCGGCGGCCTGCACGGTGTCGGCGTTTCCTGCGTCAATGCACTGTCGAAGTTCCTGCGCCTGACCATCCGCCGCGACGGCAAGAAGCACTTCATGGAGTTCTGCCGCGGCGTGCCGGTCGACCGCGTGCTGGAAACCCGCGACGGTTTTGCCGTTTCGCCGCTGAAGATTCTCGGCGACACCGAAAAGCGCGGCACCGAAGTGCATTTCCTGGCCGACGAGGAAATCTTCGGCCACGTCGAGTTCCATTACGAAATCCTCGCCAAGCGCCTGCGTGAACTGTCCTTCCTCAACAACGGCGTCAGCATCAAGCTGGTCGACCAGCGTTCCGGCAAGGAAGAGTTGTTCGCCTTCGCCGGCGGGGTGCAGAGCTTCGTCGAGTACGTCAATCGCACCAAGAGCGTGCTGCACCCGAAGATCTTCTACTCGACCGGCGAAGCCAAGGTCGGTGGCGACGGCGTCACGATCGGCGTCGAAGTGGCGATGCAGTGGAACGATTCCTATCAGGAACAGGTGCTCTGCTTCACCAACAACATTCCGCAGTCCGACGGCGGCACCCACCTGACCGGCCTGCGCGCGGCGATGACCCGGGTCATCAACAAGTACATCGACGAGAACGAGATCGCCAAGAAAGCCAAGGTCGAGATTTCCGGCGACGACATGCGCGAAGGCCTGGCCTGCGTGCTGTCGGTGAAGATGCCCGATCCCAAGTTCGCCTCGCAGACCAAGATGAAGCTGGTTTCCTCGGAAGCCCGCCCGGCGGTCGAGGAAGTCGTCGCCCAGAAACTGGCCGACTTCCTGCTGGAAAACCCGATCGACGCCAAGACCATCTGCGGCAAGATCGTCGAAGCCTCGCGTGCCCGCGAAGCCGCCCGCAAGGCCCGCGAAATGACGCGGCGCAAGGGCGTGCTCGACGGTATCGGCCTGCCCGGCAAGCTGGCCGATTGCCAGGAAAAGGATCCGGCGCTGTGCGAAATCTACATCGTCGAGGGTGACTCCGCCGGTGGCTCCGCCAAGCAGGGCCGCGACCGCAAGTTCCAGGCGATCCTGCCGCTGCGCGGCAAGGTGCTCAACGTCGAGAAGGCCCGCTTCGACAAGCTGATCTCCTCCGAGCAGATCGTCACGCTGATCACCGCGCTCGGCACCGGCATCGGCAAGGACGACTTCAATGTCGAGAAGCTCAGATACCACCGCATCATCATCATGACCGACGCCGACGTCGACGGCGCCCATATCCGCACGCTGCTGCTGACGCTGCTCTACCGCCAGATGCCGGAACTGGTCGACCGCGGCTACATCTACATCGCCCAGCCGCCGCTGTACAAGGTCAAGCACGGCAAGACCGAGCGCTACCTGAAGGACGACCTGGAATACAACCAGTTCCTGCTCAACATGGCCCTCGATGACGCCGTCCTGACGCCGCGCGCCGGCGCCGAGCCGATCACCGGTCCGGCCCTGGAAGCCCTGGCCCGCTCCTGGCTGGCCACGGAAGCGGTGATCGAGCGCCTGTCGCACCTGATCAACCCGGAAGTGCTGCAGTCCATCGTCCGCCACAACCTGGCGCTCGACCTGTCGAGCGAGGAAAAGGCCCGCGCCAGTGCCGAGCTGATCGCCGCCCGCATCCCGGCCGGCACACGCATCGTGCCCAAGTTTGACGATATCCAGGAACGCTGGATCCTGCGCGTCGAGCGCATGCACCACGGCAACCTGAAAGTCGGCCTGATCGACGAAGACCTGCTGCTGTCCGGCGACTTCCTGCAACTGAAACGTACCGCCGAGACGCTGGCCGACCTGTTCGGTGCGGGTTCACTGATCGCCCGTGGCGAGAAGAAGCAGGTCATCGCCAACTTCGGCGAAGCCGTGAAGTGGCTGTTCAACGAAGTCGAGCGCGGCATCAGCAAGCAGCGCTACAAGGGTCTCGGCGAAATGAACCCCGAGCAGCTGTGGGAAACCACGATGGACCCGAAGGTCCGCCGCCTGCTGCGCGTGCAGATCGACGACGCCATCGCCGCCGACGAGATCTTCACCACGCTGATGGGGGAACTGGTGGAGCCGAGAAGGGCGTTCATCGAGACCAATGCGCTGAATGCGCGGATTGATATCTGAGCTTTTCGTCTGCTTCCAGATTGCCTGGATTCAAGAGCCGGTCGACAGACCGGCTTTTTTGTTTCTGCCGGCGGGCCACAAGGCGGAAAGCGAAAACCCGATTGCCAGTCCGGTGCCGGCCAATATCGCCACGCCGCCGAGCAGCGTGTACCAGCCGACCGCTTCGTCGAGAAACAGGACGCCCCACAGGATGCCGAACAGCGGGATCAGATAAGTCACAGTGAGGGCCTGGGCGGCGCCGATATCGGCGATCAGGCGGAAATACAGCAGATAGGCGACACCGCTGCAGACGATGCCGAGCGCCACGACGGCAAGCATCACCGTCAGCGTTGGCGACGCCGGCAGAGGCGGCGCGGCTAGGGCGAGCGGCAGCACCAGCAGCGTCGCTGCCCACATGCTGCCGTGGGCGTTGGCGAAGACGCCCACGGCCGGTGCAGTTCTCGCATAGGTGCTGGCGATGCCGTAGGAAAGGGCGGCGCCGAGGCCGGCAGCAATGGCCTGCGCACTGGCTTTGGGTTGTCCGAGGGTTTCGCCGCCGGCCAGCAGGCCGACACCAATCAGGCCAAGCAGCATACCGGCCAGCGCTTTCGGGGCCGGTAGCGAACGCAGCCAGAGTGCCCCGACGGCCGTCGCCCACAGCGGTCCGCTGGCGTTGAGGATGGACAGCAGCGACGCCGACAGGGTTTGCGCTGCATGAGCCAGTAACAGGAAGGGTAGCGCCGAGTTGAACAGTCCAAGCAGCACGTAATGCCGCCAATGGCGACGCGCATCCAGGGCTTGGCGCAGGTGGATGGCCAGCAGTGCCAGGAAGAGCGCCGCCAGGCCGGTGCGCGCCAGGATAAGTAGGGACGGCCCGAGCATCGGAGCCCCGATGCGCATGAACAGGAAGGAGGCGCCCCAGATGGCGGAGAGCAGCAACAGGCGGGCGAGGCTGGCGGTTTTCACGGATGGTCTTCCTAACTTGGGCATGGCCACGATAGGCGCCTGGGTCGACCGCTGGCAATCCGATTCTTGCGCAGTGGTGGTGGGGCTGGGCTGGCCGGAGACGGCTCGGCCACGGTCCGCTTGCTATTCCTTCGCCAACTCCGCCAACAGTTCCCGCAGGTTCTCCGGCGCATAGAAGACGTAGGCGTTTCCCTGCTTGGTCTTGATCAGCAGCCCCAACTCGTGAAGGCTCAGCAGGTCGTTGCGGGCGGTCTGATAGACGACATTGTGCGAACGCTGGTGGGCGTCGACGCGGTACTCGACGCCGCTGTTGCGTAGCGCGTGGTTGAGCAGGGCCGTTTGCCGGTGGTTGAAGCGGCCGCGCAGGCTGACCGAGGCGGCGAGCAGTTTTTCGGTTTCCTTCTGTTCGCGGCTCTTGCGGTCGAGGTATTCGTGCAGCGCGGCGATGGCCTTGCGGATGGTCGATAGCTGGTGGAGCAGGAAATAGGTGGTGTCGTTGCCGTCCGATTCGCTGTGCAGGTAGGCGCGCATGTATTTTGCCGGGGCGCGGCGGATGATGTGGCTGATCGAGGTGTATTCCATCAGCCAGTAGCCGCTGCGGGCGATCGACCAGTAGAAGAGGGCGCGGGCGGTGCGGCCGTTGCCGTCGGCGAAGGGGTGGTCGTAGCCGATCATGAAGTGGAGCAGGATGGCGCGCAGCACGGGGTGAACGAAGGGCGAGGCGCTTTCGTCGGCGTTGGCGAAGTCGCACAGCCGCTGCAGGCGTTGCGGCAGCTCGCTGTGGCACGGCGGCTCGTGGAGGATGGTGCCGTCGCGCGGGTCGACCACGCGGATGTCATTGGCCTGGCGCAGGCGGCCGGCATCGGCCGGATCGTCCAGCGTATCTTCGCTGAGGAGGCGTTGCAGTTCCAGGATGTGGCCAGGGGTCAGCGTGTCGTTCTTGATCGAGCGCAGGTGTTCCATGGCGCGATAGTTGTTGAAGATCATCTTCTCGCTGTGGTCGCGCGGCGTCCGGCCGCTTCTGAGCATGGCCGCGGCAACCTGGCGGGTGGTCGAAGCACCTTCGAGCTGGCTGGAGGTGATGGCTTCCTCGATCAGGGAGTTGATCAGGTAGCGGTGGGGTTCTTCCTTGAGCGGTGCGCCAGCCGGCGAGTGGATCTGGCCGGCGGCATCGCGGTCGATGTGATGCAGGGCGATGAGTACCGGGCCGGGGGTGGCGAAGCGGAAGGGCTTGCCGTTCTTGTCGAGCAGGGGCAGTTCCTGCAGCAGGGAGGTGCGGCCGAGCAGGATGGAGGCCCACCACGCCTCCTTGGTCACGTTGTCCGGTGCGGGCCGGTAACGCAGGTCGTCCCAGTGCAGGTAGCGGCCGCCGACCAGGGGATTGATGTTCGAGGTGACCCATGGATAGTCGTCGGGGCTGAGGCCCTGCATGACCTGGGTGAAGTCGGGGGCGGCTGCGGGCTTCTTCATTTGTCTACTAAATTACCTATTAATTAGTAGAAATTAGTATAGCTAGCCTCACTTTTACGTGTCTACTAATTAATAAGACGATTAGTAGACATTGGTAGACCGTGCTGTTCGCCGCGCCAATTCAACCCAGCGCCAGCCGAATCCGCCCCGCATAGTCTTCCAGCACTTCCCGCGCCGGGTCCTTGCGCGGCCAGGAGAGGCCGACGCCGTCGTCGGCGTGGCGCGGCAGGACATGCAGGTGGAAGTGGAACACCGTCTGGTCGCCTTCCTTGCCGTTGCATTGCAGCAGCGTCAGGCCCGGCGGGTCGAAGGCGGCCTTGACCGCCTGGGCGACGTGGTGGGCGGTGCGCATGGCGGCGGCGGCTTCGTCCGCGGTGAGGTCGAGCAGCGTCGCGGCGTGGCGCTTGACGGCGACCAGCACGTGGCCGGGATTGACCTGGCCGAGATCCATGAAGGCCAGGGTCTGGTCGTCCTCATATACCTTGGTGGCGGGGATCTCGCCGGCGATCAGGCGGCAGAAGATGCAGGAACCGGCTGGCGAGGGATCGATGAAATTGGGCATGGTGCGCTCCAGGGCAGCTTGGCGGGCCGCCAATCTAGCATGGCTACAGCCAGATCTCCGGATAGCGCCGCGAGCGCGCGACGTTGTTGATCGGCAGGGCCACAGTCAGCAGGATCTGCGCGCCGGCGGCGGCCGGGGCGAGGATGTACCGGAAGCCGAGGTGATGCCCTTCGCCCGAGCCGATCATGGCGATCAAAAAGGGCCACAGCCGGCCTTCCCGGCCCACCAATCAGTGCCCGGAACCACCCCGGCCGAGTGTTAGAATCCGCCGCTTTTTTCCGGAAACGGCGGAGCGCAGCATGAACAATCTCACCCCAGGCGATCGAGTTTTTCACCCCAAGCAGCAGGGCTGGGGGCTGGGCAAAGTGCTCACGGTGACGTCCGACAGCATCGATGTCTTCTTTGTCGGCAGCGGCGCCAAGCGCCTGGCCAAATCCTATGTCCAGCTCGAGGTCGCCGAGGGGGTGATGGCCAAACATCGGCTGCTCGACAACCTGATCGATGCCACCCAGATCGCCGGTGCCGATTATGTGACGCCGGCGATGGCCATCGAACGCTTCCTGGCCGCGCACCCGGATGGCTTTGCCACGCCGAAGCTGGCCAAGGAGATGCGCGAGGCGGTGATGCGTGCGCACCAGTTCGCCATTCAGCTGCTGGGCGAGACGGAAATTGCCGGGCTGATCGCCGAGGGCCGCTATCAGGACGTCTGCGACCGGGCCCGCCATGTCGAATCGCTGACCACGCTGCTGACCAAATCGGAAAAGACTGCCCTCTACGCCGCCCTCGACCAGCCGCTGCAGCAGAAGACCTTCGCGCGGGCGCTGGCGGACTTGCTGTACGGCGACGAATCGGAAGAAAACCGGTTCAAGGAATTCACCCGCAGCCTCCATCTGCTCTACCTCAACCGCTGGCCGTACGCCACGCTGTTCGGCTTCATCCGTTTTCCGGAACAAAATGCCTTCATCAAGCCGACGCTGATCCAGAACGTGGCCAAGGCCTTCTGCTGGCGAATCAACTACAAGGCGGAGCCGAACTGGCGGACCTACGCGGCGGTTCTGCGCCTGTCTAGCCATCTGCGCGCGACCCTGGGCGAAGCCGGCATGGCGCCGCGCGACATGGTCGACCTGCACGTCTTCATGACCTCGCTGGGCTAGCACCCGGCCGGCGCCGGCGCGTCGTCAAGGGGCGGCCGGCGGCCCGGGGTGGGCGACGCTCGCCGGCCTTAGAGCCAGATTTCCGGATAGCGCCGCTAACGCGGGATGTTGTTGATCAACAGTGCGACGGCCAGCAGGATCAGGCTGCCGGCGGCGGCCGGCGCGAGGATGTACCAGAAGCCGAGGCGATGGACTTCGCCGGAGCCGATGACGGCGATCAGCGCGGTGGCACCGCCGGGCGGGTGCAGGGTGCGGCTGGCGTGCATCAGGGCGATGGCGGTGGAGACGGCCAGCGCGGCGGCGAGCCAGGGCATGAAGTGCAGCAGCTTCCAGCTGAGGACGCCGACCAGGGCCGACAGGATGTGGCCGCCGAGCAGGTTGCGCGGCTGCGCCAGCGGGCTGCGTACGGCACCGAAGAGCAGCACCGCCGAGGCGCCGAAGGAGCCGGTGAGCAGCATCAGGTCGGCCGGGGTGAAGAACAGCTGGCCGATGCCGGCGAGGATGCCGATGCCGATGAAGGCGCCGAGCCAGGAGAGGAGGATTTCCTCGTTGCTGACGCGCGGCGGGCTGCCGCGCGTGGTGCCGCGCATCTTCCGCCAGTAGTCGCGCCAGCTGCTTTCGATCTTCAAGGGGCTTCGCCGTCTGCCGTGCCGGTCTTCTGCTGCCCGCGCAAGCGTTCCACGGCGTGGCGCCAGGCCAGGTGGTAGACGATGCGGAAATCCTCGGTGCTGATGTCGATGTAGCCGGGGACGTGGGCGAGGGCGTCGAGGATGTCCTCGTCGGACAACTCGAGTTCGAGCGGTTCGTGCTCGGCGGGTGTCATCCGGCCAGTCTTTCGTAGAGTTTGACGGCGGTATCGACGTGGCGCAGCAGGCGGTCGCATTCGGCCATGGCAAAGCGCACATGGGCGGCACGGCCGGTGCGGCCGAGTTCGGGCGCCAGGGCATGGCGGAACTTCTGCCACTGGGCTGCCACTTCCTGCAACTGTGCGGCCAGTTCGGGCAGATGGCGGCCGTTCTGCCGCAGCTGCGCCAGATTGTCGTCGAATTCGCCGGCAAAGGCTTCCAGTTGCGGCCGGATGGCGTCGTCGCCGCCGACCCAGTGGCTGAACAGGAAGAACTTGCCGATGCGTTGCGACAGCATGCGGTTGCGGCCGGCGACGTTGACCGTGCGGCCGGCAGGGGTGCCGGTCGCCCGCTCGGCCTGGCCGGTCAGGCGGTCGGTGGCCCCCAGAATCTCTTCGCTCATGCCCAGCACCTGCGGCGCGTCGGCCGGATCGGCGACGGTGTCGATCAGGGCGCTGCGATAGGCTGGCCACAGCTGGGCCACCGTTTGCAGGTGGTCGCCCAGCGACGGCGGCAAGCCGGCTGCCGTCAGGCGGGTCAATGTGCGGTCGAACTCGCCTTCCAGCTGGCGCAGGCGGACGCGGGCGCGCGATGGGGCAATGCCGGAGGCGATCAGGCCCCAGGTGATGGCCATGCGCTGCGACAGCACGCGCAGTCGACCGCAGCTATTGATCAGCGGGCCGGGAGCGAGGCTGCGCGCCGGCGTGGCGCGTTCGCCGCGCGGCTTGCGCGAAAAACTGAGGCGGCGGGTCGAGTCGCCGGCCGCGGTGTCGAGCAGGGCAGCACGCTGGATATGGACGTTGCGGCCGTCGACGACGATGACGCCGTTGTCGCTGAGTTCGCGCAGACTGCGCGAGAAGGACTCCGGCGTCATGCCGATGCGGGCGGCGATGGTTTTCTTGCTGGCTTTCAGCACGACGCTGGTCTCGCCGGCCAGGCCGCCGCGGTCGCCGGCCAGTTCAAGCAGGTAGTCGAGGGTGCGCCGGGTGCCGGTGAGGCCGGTGCGGTGGCCGCTGGCATCGCCTTCCAGGGCGCACTGGCGGCTGGCCAGGTCGTGGATCAGGCGCCAGCTGAGTTCGCTGTCCTGGCGGATGACCTGGCGCAGGCGGTGGATGTCGATGGCGACCAGCAGACAGTGGCTGATCGCCGTCGCGGTGGTGGTATGGCGGGTACCGGCGAACAGTTCGCCAGGGCAGAGCAGTTGCGGCGAATCGATCAGTTCGACGATGTTCGGTGCCGGTTCATCGAGGGTGCCGGTGCGCGTCAGGCTGCCGCGAAACAGCAGATGTGCCTCGCGTATCGTCTCGCCGGCACGGAAGAGTTCGCCGTTGGCGGCGAGCTCATGGACGCGGCTGGCCTCGACCAGCGACTCGACGTGCTTCGACGAGAGGCCGGCGAACAGCGGGCAGGCGGCGAGCAGCTCGCGCTGCGCCCGGTAGGGATCCTTGGTCAGGGCGTTCATCGGTGGTCGGGATCGCGGATGGCTGGAGAGACCTTCATCCTAGGCAAAGCGGCCGGGCCTTGCCAGTGCCCGGTCGCCTTGCGCTGGCGGTGTTGTGCTTAATAAACGTCGTGCTGCGTGTTGAAGACGTTGAACTTGCCGGTCGGCGTGACCAGCTTCTTGTCGCGGATCACGGCCTTCAGCTTGCGCGTCTTGTCATCGACGACGACGATCGCCGATTCCTGATCCTTGCCGTTCCACACCGAGAACCACACCTCGTCGCCGGCCTTGTTGTATTCCGGCTGGACGACGCGTTTCGGACCGTCCTTGATGCCGGACCAGTCGCCGATCGGGATCAGCTCGTAGCCCTTGTCGAGGTTGTTGACGTCATAGACGGCGACGGCCTGGCTGATGTTCGGCTCCGGGTTCAGCGTCGTGTCGACCCACAGGTTCTTCGATTTCGGATGCGTCTTCAGGAACAGCGACCCGCCGCCCAGGCCCTTCAGCGTGCGTACCACCTTCCAGGCGTTGTCCGGATGCTTTACCGGATCGGTGCCGATCAGCGCGATCGTCTCGTCGCCGAGGTGGCCGGTCGCCCACACCGGGCCGAACCTGGGATCGACGAAGTTGGCGCCGCGGCCGGGGTGCGGCGTCTTGCCGACTTCGACCAGCTTCTCCAGCTTGCCTTCCTTGGTGTCGATGACGGCGATCTTGTTCGAGGCGTTGGCGGCATCCATGAAATAGCGGTGCGAGGACTCGAAGCCGCCGTCATGGAGGAAGGGGGCGGCCTCGATCATCTTGATCTTCAGGTTGTTCAGGTCGCGGTAGTCGACCGAATAGACCATGCCGGTTTCCTTCACGTTGACGAAGAATTCCGGGTTGAAGTGCGAGGAGACGATGGCGGCGACGCGCGGTTCCGGGTGGTAGTCCTGGGTGCCGACGGTCATGCCGCGGGTGGACACGATCTTGCGCGGCTTCAGTGTGTCGCCGTCCATGATCACGAATTGCGGCGGCCAGTAGGTGCCGGCGATCGCGTACTTGTCCTCGAAGCCCTTGGCCTTCGAGCTCTCGACCGAGCGCGCTTCCATGCCGACCTTGATCTCGGCGACGGTGTCCGGCTTTTCCATCCACAGGTCGATCAGGTTGATCTTGGCGTCGCGGCCGATGACGAACAGGTAGCGGCCGGAGGCCGACATGCGCGAGATATGCACCGCGTAGCCGGTGTTCAGGATGCTGACGATCTTCTTGCTGTCGCCGTCGATCAGCGCGATCTCGCCGGCGTCGCGCAGGGTCACCGAGAACAGGTTGTCGAGATTGAGCTTGTTCATCTTTTTCGCCGGCCGTTTTTCAACGGGGACGATGACCTTCCATGAAGCTTCCATCTCCTTCAGGCCGTACTCCGGCGGCGCCGGCGGCGTCTGCTGGATGTAGCGGGCCATCAGATCAACCTCGTCGTCGGTCAGCACGCCGGAGGTGCCCCAGTTCGGCATGCCGCCGGCCGAGCCGTACTTGATGAAGACCTTGAGGTATTCCAGGCCCTTCTCCAGCGTGATGTCCGGGGTCAGGGCCTTGCCGGTGGCGCCCTTGCGCAGCACGCCGTGGCAGCCGGCACAGCGCTCGAAGAAGATGCGCTTGGCCTTGTCGAACTCGGCTTCGCTCATCCTCGGCGCCAGCGGATTGAGGTCGTGGTGCAGCGGTACATCGGCCAGCGGCGAACCGCCGGCCGCCTGGTAGTCGCGCATCGTGCCGTCGCCGTGGGCCGCTTTCGCCGCCGGCGGCTGGGCAAAGGCCAGCTGGCTGGCCAGTGCCAGGACGGACAGCGCCACCCGGCGCCAGGGCTTGGAATTCCTTGTTTTCATGACTCCCTTTTCCTCTCTCAAATGAACAACGCGGGGGCAATTTCGCAAGTGTTCAAATCGGCGCTTTGATCGGCATCAAGAGTTCGGCGAAGGTAGAAGGCAGGCGGCTTGGCCGGCGATCGAGGCTTGACGGCAATCAAGCATGACGGGTGGCTGGGGCGTCGGCGGGTGTCGGACAGGCGGCTGACGCTGGCGTGGTTTCACGTGAAACCAGCCCGCCGGCAAAGCCGGCACCTGGCATAAAATCCGGCCTTTCCGCCGGAGATAGCCATGCCCCCGTTCCCCCCTGCCTCATTGCCAGAAGCCTTGTCCGCATGCCACGCGGTGCCGTCGTGCGCCGTCATGGCGCAGGCTTGAGGTCGGCCATGCGGGTGGTGGTGCAGCGGGTGAAGAGTGCGGAAGTCGCCGTCGCCGGGGCGATTTCGGGAAAGATCGGGCCGGGGCTGCTGGTTCTTGCCGGCTTCGAGGATGCCGATACGGATGCCGATCTCGACTGGATGGCCGGCAAGCTGGTGCGTCTGCGCCTGTTCGCCGACGAGGCCGGGGTGATGAACCGCAGTGTGCTGGACTTCGGCGGCGGGATTCTGGCGGTGTCGCAGTTCACGCTCTACGCGTCGGTGAAGAAGGGCAACCGGCCGTCGTGGAGCCGGGCGGCGCGCGGCGAGGTGTCGCAGCCGCTGTTCGAGCGCTTCGTGAGCAAGCTGGCGGGCCAGCTGGGCAAACCGGTAGCGACCGGAGTATTCGGGGCCGACATGCAGGTGGCGCTGGTCAACGACGGTCCGGTGACGCTGACCATCGATTCGCGGGCGGCGGAGTAGCGTTCAGCCGTTGAGGGCTGTGTGCAGCGCGCGGATGCCGGCCAGGCCGCCGAGCGCCAGGCCGATGCCGCCGGCGGGCACCTGCGCTTCGCCGGGATTGAGGCGGATCAAGCGGCCGCCGCACTGCTCGGAGAAATGGCGGACGGTGGGGATGTGGCTGCCGGCACCGATCTCGATGCAGACCAGGCGCTCTACCGCGCCCAGCCAGCGGACGAGGCCTTGCTGCTGACCCAGGCTGCGCCGTTCGATCCACTGCCAGTCGCCGAACATCAGGATGTTGGGGCGGGCCAGGGCGCCGCAGTGCGGGCAGGTCGGCGGCGCGTTGCGCAGGCGGCAGGCGTCGCCGTCGATATCCGGCTGGAAGTCGGCGGCCGGCCAGATGCTGTCGCGGCAGGGTTGGCTGCACTGCAGATGGTGGATCGATCCATGTACTTCACAGACTTCATCGGCGGCGAAGCCGGCCTTCTGGAACTGGCCGTCCACATTGCTGGTGAACACCCGGGCGCCATGTACCATGCCGGCGGCGATGTCGCGCAGCAGGGCGAAACCGGCATGCGGTTCGGTACGCCGGTAGAGATCCAGGCGGTGGCCGTAGAAGCCCCAGGCCAGGGTCGGATCGGCGGCGAAGGCGGCGGGATTGGCGATCGATTCGAAGGCGATGCGGGCCCGGCCGAGGGCCGGATAGACCGCCCAGAAGCCGCCCGGTCCGCGGAAGTCCGGCAAGCCGGAGTCGATGCCCATGCCGGCACCGGCGGTGATCAGCAGGCCGTCGGCATCTGCCAGCCAGCGGGCGGCGCGGGCGAGATCGGCGGCGTCTACCAAGGGGCGAAAAGAAGCAGCAGGGCGAGCAGGAAAACGCCGATCAGCAGCCCGAAGACCAGGCCCAGGCGCTTTGCCCAGTGGCGCTCCAGGGCAGCCTGCCGGCGCTCGGCAACGACCCACTGGCGAATCCGTTGCAGCGTGTGCTGCAGTTCGGCCGGGTCGTCCATGCCCGGTCACGCATCGCGGGTACGGGTCAGCACCTCGGGGTAGCCGGCCGGGTCGTTGCGATGATCGAAGATTTCCTTGATATGGAACTCCAGATCGGTCAGCGCGCCGTTTTCGTCGGCGTAGATTTCCTTGATGCGCAGGATCTCCGGCAGGGCCCGGCGGAAGGCGGCGATCAGTTGCGGGTCGAAGTGCCGCCCGGCCTGTTCGTCGAGGTACTGCAGCGCGGTTTCGAGCGGAATCGCCGCCTTGTAGGGGCGCACCGAGACCAGCGCATCGAAGACGTCGGCGATGGCGACGATGCGTCCCTCGAGCGGGATGTTCTCGCCTTTCAGCCCGCGCGGGTAGCCGCTGCCATCCCATTTTTCGTGGTGGGTGAGGGCGATGATGCGGGATGTCTCGAGCAGCTCGTTGTCGTGCTTGCCGATGATCTCGGCACCCATCAGCGGGTGCTGGTGCATGATCTTCCATTCCTCGGCATCGAGCTTGCCGGGCTTGAGCAGGATGGAGTCGGGAATGCCGATCTTGCCGATATCGTGCATCGGCGCCGTGTTGAAGATGACGTCCGCGGCTTCCGGCCCGAGGCCGTGCGCTTCGGCGATCAGCCGTGCGTAGTGGCTCATGCGCAGGACGTGGTTGCCGGTCTCGTTGTCCTTGAATTCGGCGGCGCGGCCGAGGCGGCGGATGATCTGCTGGCGCGTGGTCATCAGCTCGACGGTGCGCTGGCGGACCATGTATTCCAGTTCGCGCGACTGGTCGTAGAGGGCAAGGTGGGTGCGCACCCGCGCCTTGACGATGGGCGGACTGATCGGCTTGGTGATGTAGTCGACGGCGCCGGTGGCCAGGCCGAGCTCCTCGTCGGCGGTGCTGCTCATCGCGGTGACGAAGATGATCGGGATGCGCCGGCGGTCCGGATTGGCCTTCAGGCGGCGACAGATTTCCAGGCCGTTCATGCCCGGCATCATGATGTCGAGCAGGATGAGGTCGGGCGGTTCGTCGGAGCAGGCGATCTGCAAGGCCTTTTCGCCCGAGGTGGCGACGCGGATGCGGTAGTCGTCGCGCAGGATCTCGCTGAGCAGATCGATGTTTTCCGGCGTGTCATCGACGACGAGGATGTTCTGTTTGCCTAGCAGGGAAGACATGGATGCTCCGCTCAGTGATTCAACATGCGGGCGATCCGGTCGACTGTCTCGCCGGCCGCCTCGAATTCGTAATGACCGATATGCCGTGCCAGTTCATCGACCAGCACGCTGTCGGCCAGCTGCCGCAAACTGTCGGCCAGTGCCTCGTAAGCCCGGTTGGCGGCAGCGTCGCTATTATCCAGAAGCTGCTTCAGTTGCGATAGCTGCGCCATCAGGGCATCGGGATCGGGGCGTCCGGCCATCGGCGGGAGGCTGCCACGAGCCTCCTCCGGCTGCCCGAAGTGGGCCAGCAGGTCGGCCAGGGCGGCGGCGATTCCGGCGAGCCGTGCCGACAGATCGGTGAGCGCCGAAGCATCCTGACGGAGCGCGTTTTCCAGTTCGCCGGCCTGTGCCGCCAGGCGGTTGCCGCCAAGGTTGCCGGCCAGACCGCGCAGGGTATGGGCGATCAGTATGGCGCCTTCGCGGTCGCCGCTGGCGATGGCCGTCCGCAGGCGGTCGACGACATCGGCCTGGCTGTCGCGGAAACGGTCGCACAGGCGGGCATGGAGTGCGCGATTCTGGCCGAGGCGGGCGAGTGCCGCCTGGGTGTCGATGTCAGCCGGGGCCGCTTTCGGCTCTGCCGCGGCGAGCGGTGCGGCCGGGGTGCCGGGCGTGCCGAGCCAGCGGGCGAGCGTTGCCTGCAGGATGGCGACGTCGATCGGCTTGGCGACATGGTCGTTCATGCCGGCGGCCAGGCAGCGTTCGCGGTCGCTGGCCAGCGCGTTGGCGGTCATTGCGATGATCGGCAGCGTGGTCTTTCCCAGTTCGCTGCGGATGCGGCGGCTGGCTTCGTAGCCGTCCATGACCGGCATCTGGCAATCCATCAGGACCAGGTCGACAGCCTCGTCGCGCAGGCGATCGAGTGCCGCCTGGCCGTTTTCCGCGCTGAGCACGCGCAGGCCGGTGGCGCTGAGGATCTCTTCGGCCAGTTCGCGGTTGACCTCGTTATCCTCGACCAGCAGCACCCGCCGGCCATCGAAACGGATGGCGGAGTCGGCTTCGCCGGTGCTGGCGATGGCCGGGCTGTGGTGGAGGGCGGTCATGATGCTGTCGAACAACGAAGATGGCGTCGCCGGCTTGTCGAGGATGGTGTCGATGGCCAGGTCGCCCAGGGCCGCCCGCAGTTCGTCGTGATCGTGGGCGGTGATCATGATCACCGCCGGTGCCGCGTCGCCGGGACAGGCGCGGCGGATGGCGGAGAGCAGTTCGACGCCGTCCATGCCCGGCATCTTCCAGTCCACCAGCAGCAGGCGATAGGGATGGCCGGCCTGGCGGGCGCCGGCCAGCTCGACGAGGGCTTCGCTGCCGCTGGCCGCCACGCGGTTTTCGATGCCGAGGGCGCCCAGCATGTGGGCGAATACTTCGCGGGCACCCGGGCTGTCATCGACGACCAGGGTGCGCAGCTGGTCGGGCAGGCCGAGGCGTTGCCGGCTCCCGTCGGCGCCGGCGATGCCGAAGGGCAGTTCGAAATGGAAGCAGCTGCCGGCGCCCGGTGTGCTGCTGACGCCGATCCGGCCCTCCTGCAGTTCGACGATGCGTTTGCAGATCGACAGGCCGAGACCGGTGCCGCCGTATTTGCGCGTCGTCGACCCATCGGCCTAGGTGAAGGCGGTGAACAGGCCGGCCTGCTGCTCGGGCGTCATGCCGATACCGGTGTCGCGCACTTCGAATCGGAGCACGGCGCGTTCGTCCTGCTGTTCGACGAGGCGGACGCTGACGGTGATCTCCCCCTGCTCGGTGAACTTGATGGCGTTGCCGACCAGGTTGGTCAGCACCTGGCCCAGGCGCAGCGGGTCGCCGAGCAGGCGCTCGGGAACTTCCGGGGCGAGGTCGAAGAGCAGTTCGAGGCCGCGTTCGCGGGCACGGATGCCGTTCAGGCTGGCCAGGTGCTGCAGGGATTCCTCGAGGCTGAACGGGGTGCGCTCGAAGTTCATCATGCCGGCCTCGATCTTCGACAGGTCGAGGATGTCGTTGATGATGCCGAGCAGGCCCTTGGCTGCCGCCTCGACCTTGACCAGATAATTCTTCTGGCGGGGCGTCAGCTCGGTCTGCAGCGCCAGATAGGTCATGCCGATGATGGCGTTCATCGGCGTCCGGATCTCGTGGCTCATGTTGGCCAGGAAATCCGCCTTGGCGGCAGCGGCGGCCTCGGCGGCGGCGCGCGCCCGCTCGGCTTCGCGTTCGGCATCCTTCTGGGCGGTGATGTCGACGATGACGCCGATCAGGCCGCCCGGCGTGCCGTCCGGTGCCAGGAAGCCGCTGACGGCATACAGTGTGTCGCGCTGGCTGCCGTCGGCGCAGGGCATCCGGACTTCGCGGACGAGGCGGCCGCAGTTGGCGATGATCGCCTCGTCCTCGCTCTGGTAGGCGCGGCGGTCGGCTTCCGGCAGATATTCCAGATCGAGTACGCGGCGACCGACGAACTGGCTGCGGTCGATGCCGAAGAACTCCTCGTAGGCTTTGTTGCAGCCGAGGAAGCGGGTGCTGGCGCCCTTGTAGAAGATGGGATTGGGGATGGTGTCGAGCAGGGCGCGCTGGAAGGCGAACTGGCGGATCAGCTCGGCCTCGATCTCGCGCCGGTCGGAGATGTCGAGCACGGTGACCAGCAGGTGGTCGAGCTGCCCCTGTTCGTTGCGTACCGCCGCCAGCTGGAGGTCACCCCAGCGCGTGCCGCCCTGGCCATCGATGAACTCGAATTCGCTGCGCAGTTTCTGGCTGCTGTCCGCGGCAATGTTCTCGAGGGCCCGGCGCAGGCGGGCCGCCTCCTCCGGCGTCAGGCCGAGGCCGGTTTCGCTGCGCAGGCGCTCCAGCGGCCGGTCGACGAAAGCGGCAAAGGCCGGATTGATTTCGGTCGGCCGGAAATCGGTGTCGAGGCTGACGATGCCGACCGCGGCATTGTCGAAAACGGCGCGGAAGAAGGCCTCGCGCTTCTGCAGGCTGTCCTGGCTCAGGCGCAGATCACGGGTGCGCCGGGCCACTGTCTGTTCGAGGTCGGTGGTCGCCTGCAACAGGCGTTGGCGCATGTTCTCCAGGCCGTTTGCCAGCTGGACGACTTCCTTCCACGGGGCTTCGGTAGCGACCGGCTCTGCCAGTTCCAGGCGACCGATGCGCTGGCTGGCCCCGGTCAGGGCTTCGAGCGGTTCGCCGAAGCGGCCGGCGATGCGGATGGCGACGACGATGCCGAGGGCCAGTGCGGTGAGCAGGATGAAGCCGAGGACCGCGAGATCGCTGCCGGTGACCGGCACGAAGTCGCGCAGCGGAGCGACGACGCCCAGCCAGACGCCGGTGCGCTTGTCGGCGACCCGGCTGAACAGGCTCAGCCAGCGCCCGTCGGGCCGCACGAAGGCATGCAGGCGGTCGACCGGTTGCGGATCGGCCTGCCACAGGCGGTGCGCTTCGGCCAGCTCGGGCAGGCCCAGCTCGGCTGGCATCTTGAGCAGGGACTGGGCAATCGCCTCGGGGCTGGCCAGCCGCGGGTCGTTGGGTGGGGCGATCAGGCGGCCGTCGTCGAGCAGCAGTGCACCGTGGCCGTGCCGGCCGACGTCGAGACGGGTGGTCAGGGCGGTGACGTCGCGGAGGCGTACGTCATGGGCGATGACGTAGCGTGAACCGTCGGCCGCCTGCCAGCGCATCGCTGCCGTGACGCCGGCCTCCTGGGTGGTGAAGAAGATGTAGGGTTCGGTCCAGTGCACCGCCCGGTCGTCGCTCAGCGCCATGGCCCCCTTGAACCAGGGCCGCTGACGCGGGTCGTAGTCGCGTTCGCGCATTTCCACCGAGACGATCTCGCGTCGGGCGTTCCAGGTGATCCAGTAGGTTTGCCGGCCCCATTCGGCCGGGTTGCTGAGGCGCGTGATCCAGCCGCCCTTGCCGTCGAGCAGCAGGAAGAACTCGCGACCCGATTCGTGGGCGAAGATGATCGAATTGATCTCGCCGTGGTTGGCCAGGATGGGAAAGAAGAATTCGTTGAAGCGCAGCAGCTGGCTGTGATCGAGCCGGGCGTCGGCACCCCAGGCCTGGCTGCTGCGCAGGGTCACCTCGACCATGTCGAGCAGCCCTGTATAGCGCGCTTCCAGTTGCTCGGAGGCCAGCCGAAGCTGGCTTTCCGCCAGGCGGTCGACGGTCGGTTTGCCGATCAGCAGGACGATGGCCAGCGTGAAGACAGCCAGGGCAGCCAGCATCAGCAGCCCGATACGGAGTACCAGGCTGTTGGCGAAACCGGGTTTCCGGAACAGGACGGCGCGCAATGTGCTTCTCCCTGGCGCGTTGGTCGGCAGCCTCGCTCAGGCTGGCCTCATGCGGACGTACTGGAGCAGCATACTGAAGGCGCTCCGGTGCGGCAAGCAGATCAGGGCAGGACGCTGATGTCGGCGGGTTTGCCGATGAATTCCAGACGCTTTTTCAGGGCTTCGGTGATGAAGATTCGGCCACTGCCGTCAATGCGCAGTACCTGCGCGGCGCCCATCTTTGCCGCGAGTTCCCGCCATTGCTCCGGGCCGGCAATGAAGATCGGCTTGGAGACGGCATCCGACAGCGTGCCGGCACGCGGCCCGGCGGGGATCAGCACGGTCACCGCCTGGGTGTGGTCGGCCGGGTAGCCGCTGCGCGGATCGAGCAGGTGGGCGTAGCGCTTGTCGTCGACCTCGAAGTAGCGCTGATAGTCGCCGGAAGTGCCGATGGCCTCGCCATCGGCCAGTTGCACCGTGGCCAGCGGCCCCGGCTGGCGCGGATGCTGGATGCCGACGCGCCAGGGCCGGTCCTCGCGGCTGCCCAGCGCCATGACGTTGCCACCGATGTTGATCAGCGCATTCCTGATGCCTTGCTGGCGCAGGATGGCGGCGGCGCGGTCGAGGGCGACGCCTTTCAGGTAGCCGCCGAAATCGAGGGCGACGGCGCGGTTGCGGCTGCTCACCGTGGTTCCGTCGATGACGATGTCGGCCAGCGATGGCTTCTTCGCCAGCCAGGCGGCGATCTCCGCCGGCGGCGGCAGTTCGGCCTTGAATTCGTCGGCCTGGAAGCCCCACAGGCGGATCAACTGGCCGATGCCGGGATCGAACAGGTAGTCGCCCTGGGCGCTCAATTGCTGCGCGTCGCGGATCAGTTCGGCCAGTTCCGGGCTGACCGTGTGCGGCTGGCCGGCGGCGATGGCCTCGTTGAGTGCTGACAGTTCGGATGGCTGCCAGGCGTGGTAGGCCCGGTGCATGCGGTCGAATTCGCGCAGCACGGCGGCGATCGCCTGGCGGCCCTGCTCGGCTTCGGCGCTGACGATGACGACTTCGACGCGGGTGCCGAAGACGTAGGCCTGCTGCTCCTGCAGCGGTGTGCGGCCGCAGGCGGCGAGGACGGCGGCGAACAGAAGGATCAGGACAGTCCGCATGCGTGTTCGATGGCGGTGATGAAGGCGCCGGCGGCGTCGAAGCCGGTCTGCTGGCGGATTTCCACCATGCAGGTGGGACTGGTGACGTTGATTTCGGTGAGATGGTCGCCGATGACGTCGATGCCGACCAGCATCAGGCCGCGTTTCAACAGCAGCGGTGCCAGCGTCTCGGCGATCTCGCGGTCGCGCGCCGTCAGTTCCTGGGCGACGCCGGTGCCGCCGGCGGCCAGGTTGCCGCGTGTCTCGCCGGCCTTGGGGATGCGCGCCAGGCACCAGGGCACGGCCTTGCCGCCGATCAGCAGGATGCGTTTGTCACCGAGGGAAATCTCCGGCAGGTAACGCTGCGCCATGATGGTCTGCCGGCCGTCGCCGGTCAGTGTTTCGAGGATGACGTTGCGGTTCGGGTCGTTGCGGTGGATGCGGAAGATGCCGGCGCCACCCATGGCGTCGAGCGGCTTGACGATGACGTCGCGCTGCTCGTCGATGAAGTGCTGCAACTGGTTGAGGTCGCGGGCGACCAGGGTTTCCGGGGCGAATTGCGGGAATTCGGCGATGGCCAGCTTTTCCGAGTGGTCGCGCAGGGCGCGCGGCCGGTTGAAGACCTTGACGCCCTCGGCCTCGGCCCGCTCCAGCAGCCAGGTGGCGGCCAGGTATTCGCTGTCGAAGGGCGGATCGCGGCGCATCACGACGGCGTCGAAGCTCTTCAGCGGCCGCCATTCGCAGCCGGTCTCGCGGAACCAGTCGTGGTCGTCCGGGCGCAGGTGCAGGTGGCGCGCCTCGCCATAGACGCCACCGGGGTGGTGGGCTTCCGGCCGGCGCCAGCAGAGGCTGGCGCTGTCGATGGCGAAGACTTCGTGGCCGTGGTGTTCGCCGGCGCGCATCATGGCGATGGTCGAATCCTTCCAGGCCTTCATGCCGGCCAGTGGATCGGTGACGAAAGCCAGGCGCAGCGGCTGGGCAGAGCCGCCGAGCAGGTGTTTCTCGAAATGGAGTTGCTGGGCCACGCCGCTCAGTCGGCGGCCGGGGCCGTGCGCTCCAGCTCGACGGCGGCGGCCAGGCAGGCCAGGCGGCCGACGACGCCGTAGGCGTAGAAGCGGTTGGGCGGCGAATCCGGATTGCCGCAGCGGTAGTCGGGCAGGTTGCAGCCGGTGTCGAAGGCCAGCGGCTCGAAATGCATGCCCGGCGCGTTCAGGTTCTCGTCCTTGCCGCGCCCGGTATGTACCCGGTAGAAGCCGCCGACGACATAGCGGTCGATCATGTAGATGACCGGCTCGGCGACCGCGTCGTTGAGGGTCTCGAAGGAATGCACGCCCTCCTGGATCAGCACCTCGGAGACTTCCAGGCCTTCCTTGACGACGCTCATCTTGTTGCGCTGCTTGCGGTTCAGCGCAATCAGCTCGTCGGCATCGCGCACCGTCATGACGCCCATACCGTAGGTGCCGGCGTCGGCCTTGACGACCACGTAGGGCGTCTCGGCGATGCCGTATTCCTTGTATTTCTCGCGGACGATGTCGAGCACGGCGGTGACGTTGGCGACCAGGCATTCCTCGCCCTGGCGCTCGTGGAAATTGATGCTGCGGCAGACCGAGAAGGCCGGGTTGATGCGCCACGGGTCGATGCCGATGGCCGTCGCGAAATCATTGGCGACCTGGTCGTAGGCGGCGAAGTGGTTGGATTTGCGGCGTACCGCCCAGCCGGCGTGCAGCGGCGGCAGCACGTACTGTTCGTCGAGATTGCGCAGGGCGTCCGGGATGCCGGCCGACAGATCGTTGTTGAGCAGGATCGCGCAGGGTTCGAAACCGTCGACGCCGATGCGGTTGCCCTGCCGGCGCAGCGGTTCGAGCAGCAGGTTCTGGCCGTTCGGCAGCTCGACCGGGGTCGGTCCGGCGAGATCGGGAATCAGCGAGCCGATGCGCACTTCCAGCCCGGTCTGCTTGAGCACGGCGGCAATCTGCGCGACGTTCTGCAGGTAGAACTGGTTGCGCGTGTGGTTCTCGGGAATCAGCAGCAGGCGCTTGGCTTCCGGGCAGAATTTCTCGATGGCGCTCATCGCCGCCTGCACGCAAAGTGGCAGGAAGGCCGGATTCAGATTGTTGAAGCCGCCGGGGAACAGGTTGGTATCGACCGGCGCCAGCTTGAAGCCGGAATTGCGCAGGTCGACCGAGGAGTAGAAGGGCGGGGTGTATTCCTGCCACTGGGCGCGCAGCCATTGCTCGATCTGCGGACTGGCTTCGAGGAAGCGGCGCTCCAGTTCAAGCAGGGGGCCGCTGAGGGCGGTGGTGAGGTGGGGAACCATGGGCTGTCTCTCGGGGCCGTGACGGCGAGTAATTGTTGGCCGGCATGTTACACCGCGGTGCAGCAAAATACTCCCTGATCCGGATCAAGTCCTTGAAAGCAGGTAAAATTCGCGCCTTCGTTTTACCGCTTGTTTTTACCAATTCGCAGATCGGAATCGCCGTGCTCGTCGCCGCCAACATCACCATGCAGTTCGGGGCCAAGCCCCTGTTCGAAAACGTCAATGTCAAGTTCGGCGAGGGCTACCGCTACGGCCTGATCGGCGCCAATGGCGCCGGCAAGTCCACCTTCATGAAGATCCTCTGCGGCGAGCTCGAGCCGTCGGCCGGCAACGTCTCCAAGGACGTCCATGAGCGCATGGCCTACCTGAAGCAGGACCAGTTCGCCTACGAGGACATGCGCGTGCTCGACGTGGTGATGATGGGCCACGAGGAACTGTGGGCGGCGATCCAGGAACGCGATGCGATCTACGCCAACCCGGAAGCGTCGGAGGACGACTACATGCGGGCCGCCGAGCTGGAAGGCAAGGTCGGCGAGTACGACGGCTACACCGCCGAATCGCGCGCCGGCGAGCTGCTCCTCGGCGTCGGCATCCCGACCGAACAGCACAACGGCCCGATGAGCGAAGTGGCGCCCGGCTGGAAGCTGCGCGTGCTGCTCTGCCAGGCGCTGTTCGCCAACCCGGACATCCTGCTGCTCGATGAACCGACCAACAACCTCGACATCAACACCATCCGCTGGCTGGAGGATGTGCTGAACGCCCGTGACTCGACGATGATCATCATCAGCCACGACCGTCACTTCCTGAACCAGGTCTGTACTCACATGGCCGACCTGGACTACGGCAAGATCACCACCTACGCCGGCAACTACGACGACTTCATGGAAGCCGCGCAGCAGGCCCGCGAGCGCCAGCAGAACGCCAATGCCAAGGCCAAGGAGCGCATCGCCGAACTGCAGACCTTCGTCCGCCGCTTCTCGGCCAACGCCTCCAAGGCCAAGCAGGCGACGTCGCGGATGAAGCTGATCGACAAGCTGAAGCCGGAGGACGTCAAGCCGTCGTCGCGCCAGTACCCGTGGATCCGCTTCGACTACGACGAGAAGCAGAAGCTGCACCGCCAGGCGGTCGAGATCGAGAACCTGTCCTTCGCCTACGAAGGCTCGGAGCGCAAGATCTTCAACAACCTGACGCTGACCATCAATGCCGGCGAGAAGATCGCCGTCATCGGCGAGAACGGCGTCGGCAAGACGACCTTCCTGAAACTGCTGATGGGCGAGCTGCAGCCCGCTTTCGGCACGCTGAAGTGGGCCGAGAAGGCCAATCCCGGCTACTACGCCCAAGACCACAGCGCCGAATTCGCCGGCACGCAGAGCCTGACCGAGTGGATCGCCGGCTACGCCCGCGCCACGATGGACGAGGGCGGCGACCTGGAAACGCTGATCCGCGGCACCCTCGGCCGCCTGCTGTTCTCCGGCGACGAAGTGAAGAAGCCGGTCAACGTCATTTCCGGCGGCGAGCAGGGGCGCATGCTGTTCGGCCGGCTGATGCTGTCCAAGCACAACGTGCTGGTGATGGACGAGCCGACCAACCACCTCGACATGGAATCCATCGAGTCGCTGAACAGCGGCCTCGAGAAGTTCGCCGGCACGCTGGTCTTCGTCTCGCACGACCGCGAGTTCGTCTCCTCGCTGGCCACCCGCGTCTTCGAGGTCAAGGGCGACGGGCGCATCGTCGATTACCTCGGCGGTTACGAGGACTACCTGGCTTCGCAGGGCGTCGAGTAAGTAGCGGCCTGCGGGCTGTCAGGCCAAAAGCCGAAGGCATTGCCTTCGGTTTTTTTTCGGCCGATTTTCAGTTTGCCGGCTGCTCCAGCCAGTGCAGCAAGGTGGCGTATGACTGTTCGTCGCCCGGACCCCGGTGCCTCCGTTCAAGGTCCGCTGCCAGTTTGAGGCGTGCTTCTCGAAGCCCGATCCAGTCCTTTTTCGCCCAGCCAACTATCGGCTGGTTGGGGGCGACCGTAGAAGTAGCCCTGCAACAGCTCGCATCCCATCTGGCGTAGCAGTTCCAGCTGCTCGGGCGTCTCCACCCCCTCGGTGACGACGCTCAGTTCAAGATCGGCCGCCATCGAGACGATGGCGCGCACGATCTTCTGGTCCGACGGACTGTTGGCCAGGTTGCGCACGAAAGACTGGTCAATCTTGATGATGTTCACCATGAAGCTGGAGAGGTAGCTCATGGATGAATAGCCTGTCCCGAAGTCATCGATGGCGATGCGCAGCCCCAAGGCTCGCAGGCGGCTCAGTACCTGCGGCGCGTTGCCGCCATCTCCCAGCAGCATGTCCTCGGTAACCTCCAGGACCAGCCGTTCGGCAGGCATTCCCTCTTCGGCCAGGATAGCTGCCACATGCTCCGGAAAATCGTCGGTATTGATGTCGCTGACCGATACATTCACCGCCAGGTAGGGGTGGGAGTTGGCCTTCAGGTAGGGAATGAAGGCCCTGCTGGCCGAGCGCAGCATGCCCAGTGTCAGCTCCCGTATGCAGCCGGTCTCGATGGCGGCGCAGATGAACTCCGGGGGGGGCACCCAACCCAGTTCCGGGTGCTGCCAGCGGGCCAGAGCCTCGAATCCGGCGATGCCGCCACCGCTGGCGTCTATGATGGGCTGGAAATACACCTGGATTTCGCCGTTGGCCACGGCATTGGGGAGCCAGGCTTCCAGGCGGAACTGGCGCAAGGCCCGTTCGTGGATGTTCCCGTCGAATACCACCACATGGTTGCCGCGTTCCCGCTTCGCTTCATGCATGGCGGTATCGGCCTCGCGCAACAGGCGGTCCCGGTCGATTTCATCCGGCTTGGCGTGGGCAACCCCGAAGGCCGCTGAGACGGTCAGCCGGTGTCCGCTTACCTGGAAGGGCTCCAGCATGATCCGTTCGCACTGGGCGCACAGGTTCTGCAGATGGAGGGGGTCGTCAAGCCGGCGCAGAATGACGAAGGAGTCACCGCTGAAGCGCACCAGCCGGGTGTGCGCATCGAGAATGCCGGCCAGCCGCTTTGCCACGCCGGAGACCACCTCGTCACCGAAGGAGTGGCCATAGGTATCGTTGATCAGCTGGAAGCGGTTGATGTCCATCATCACCAGGGCCACGCTACGTCCGCCACCCCAGTTTCGCTGAAACAGCTGCTCGTTCAGCCAGGCGCGGTTCGGCAATCCGGTCAGGTCGTCGTGGGTGGCCTGATGATGCAGGGCGGCATGGCGGGAAGCCAGGATGCGTCCGCGGATCATGACGCCCGCAAGCAGGAGGAGAAGCAAGGCGATGATGGCGCTGAAACCGAGCAGGGTGTTGCGGTATTCGGGGTCGAAGATGGAGGGGGGCCGGTTGAGCAGCTGGCTGTCGGCGGGCAGATCGCGAGCATCGATGCCGAAGCGCCGCAGTTCCCGGTAATCGAAGATCCGGGCGAGCGGGGTTTCATAGACGATGGGGATATCTTCCGGGCGCTCTCCGGCGAGCACGCGCTGGGCCATGCGTGCCATCAGGCGACCGTTCTCGAGGCCGCTGTTCATGTAGCCGCCCAGGGCACCGTGGCCGACAGTGGCATCCAGATCGGAATAGACCGGGCGGTTGGTGCGGGCATGTACGTAGGACACCAGTTCCTCCGGGCCGAACGGCCGTCCGCCTTCCACCTGGGGCTGGGCTCCCAGGGCGAAGAGCAGCGTGTCTTCTCCCAGGGCAGGCAGGCGCCCCTCCACTTCGGCAAGACTCCGCGTCACCCAGTGCTCGACCTGGACCTTGCTTCCCAGGCGCGCCAGGGCATCGCTGGTGTGCTCCCGGATACCTGCACCCGATTCGTCGGCCGGGGTCAGGAATACCAGCCGCCTGACCTCGGGGTGAAGTTGCTGAGCCAGCCCGAGGGTGCTGACCAGATCGAAGCGTTCCGCCACGCCGGTGACGCCGCGGCGAGTGCCGATGATCTTCCGCGGGTCGCCATTGATGCCGCCGAAGACAATCGGCGTGTCGGCGAACATCTTCTGTTGCACGGCGAACTCCAGCGCATTGTCATCCGCTGTCATCAGCAGATCGAAACGCCGGCCGGCGTATTTCTCGGCCAGATAGCGGGCGAAGCGCAGGCGCGGTTCGGTCGCCGGGAGCCGCTTGGTATCCATCCACTCCACGTGCAGCACGGGGCGGCCGGCCATGACGCCACCCCATTCCTCGAAACCGTCCAGGATGCGGTCCTCCCACGTGTAGCCGTGATGGTAGGACATGAGTACGAGCACCTGGGGAGATTCCTGCGACGCAGCAAGTCCGCTTGCCAGCGCAAGCTGCAGAAGGCAGGCCAGCAGATGGCGGCGCCAGCCGGCAGACATTCCTTTCCCCCTCATGTCGTGCTCCTTGGTGAGGCCTGGTGCCAGGCGGCATGTCGTGACTGCCGTCATGCGCAGACGTTCCGCCATTCGTGAAGTGGCGGTTCCAAGGCTTTTATTGACAATAGCTTATTGAGCCCCCTTTCTCCAACTGGCAGCGAGGTACGGGGCATCAATTCGCAATCCGGCACGGCTGCGCAACGGGCGCTGGAGCAATGCCGTTATCCTTCACCCGGCTGAAGCGCCTTCTTCGGCCCGTCGCCGGCGTCCAGCCAGTGCAGCAAGGTGGCGTACAACTGCTCGGGAATGACCGGTTTGCCGATGTGATCGTTCATGCCGGCGGCCAGGCAGCGCTGTCTGTCTTCGGCGAAGGCGTTGGCGGTCATCGCCAGGATGGGCGTCTGCCGGTTCTGGCTGTCGGCGCGGATGGCCAGCGTGGCCTCCAGACCGTTCAGCAGCGGCATCTGCATGTCCATCAGGATGGCGGCGTAGCGGGTTTCGCGGGCCAGGCGGACGGCGTGCTCGCCGTTGTCGGCGATGTCGACCTGCAGGCCGGCCAGGGCCAGCAGCTCGCTGGCGACTTCCTGGTTGATCGGCTCGTCTTCGGCGAGCAGGATGCGCGCACCGCCGTGCGCCAGGCGCAGGCGCCGCTCGGCCATTCCACCCTCGTCCGCGGGGAGCGGCGGTGCGGTGCTTTCCGCGGCCTTGTCCAGGCGGACGGTGAACCAGAACGTGCTGCCTTGTCCGGGGCGGCTATCGACACCGATTTCGCCGCGCATCATGTGCACCAGCTTCTGGCTGATCGCCAGACCGAGGCCGGTACCACCGTACTTGCGGGTCATCGAGCTGTCTGCCTGTTCGAAGGCGGAAAACAGCCGGCGCTGATCGTCGGCACCGATGCCGATGCCGGTGTCGCGGACCGTGAAGCGCAGGTGGGCGCTGTCTGCCGCATCCTCGAGGATGCTGACCCGGACTTCGATCTCGCCGTGTTCGGTGAATTTGACGGCGTTGCCGGTCAGGTTGATCAGGATCTGGCCCAGGCGCAGGGCGTCGCCGATGAACGGCCGCCCGGCACCTTCGGGCAGGGGAGCGATGTGCAGCGTGAGCTGCTTTTCGGCAGCGCGCTGGCCGAGCAGGGCCTTGAGCGTGTCGAAGATCTGCAGCAGCGTGAATTCGCTGCTTTCCAGCGCCATTCGGTCCGCCTCGATCTTCGACAGATCGAGGATGTCGTTGAGAATCCGCAGCAGCCGGTTGGCGGCCTCGTTTGCCCGGTCCAGCTGGTGGCGCATCTTGGCGTCCTCGACCCGGCTGCGGACCAGCGAGATCATGCCCATGATGCCGTGCATCGGTGTGCGCAACTCGTGGCTCATGTTGGCCAGGAAGGCCGATTTGGCCTTGCTGGCGGCTTCGGCGGCCTGCTTGGCGGCGAGCAGTGTCTGGTTGGCGATCTCGAGCTCGCCGTTGAGTGCCTGGATGTGGGCTTCCGATTTCAGACGTTCGGCGATTTCCGTCTGCAACTGCTCGTTGCTGCTGCGCAGGTCGGCGGCCTGTTGCTCCAGGCTTTCGGTGTGACGCTGCAACTGGGCGGCCATGTCGTTGATCGCGGCAAACAGGGCGGCGACTTCACGCAACGGGCTGTTTTCTGCTTCTCCGATCTGCCAGTTGCCGGCGGCCATCGCGGCAGCGGCCCGCGACAGCCGGATCAGCGGGCGGGAGACCCAGTTGCTGGCGAGCAGGCCGATGAAGAGGCTGAAAACGGCGACCATCAGGCCGAGATAGAGGACATTGCGCAAGGTGCTGCTGGCCAGGGTGTCGAAATGGCTCTGCGGCAGGATGATGCCGATGCTCAGGGCCGGTCCCTGTTCGAGCGGGTGGGTGCGCCAGTCCACCAGGTAGCGTTCGCCATCGATGCTGATGAAGGCGTTGCCCTCGGGCTGCCCGGCGGCCCGCATGGCGGCGCCGGCGGCGCGGATCAGCGGCTCGCCGCTGCCGGCAAGGTCGATCCGTTCGGTACGACCGTCCTGCAGCCGGTAGATCGGTTGCGTTCCCGAACTGGCGAGCAGCCGGCCATCGCTTTCGGCGAGGAAGGCGATGCCGCCCGAATCCTCGCTCAGCTTGCGCAGGAAGCCGGAAAGCTGCGACAGGGCGACGTCGGCGGTGGTGACGCCGAGGAACTTGCCGGCCGGATCATAGAGCGGGGCCGACATGCCGATGCCCATGGTGTCGTAGGCCCCCTGCGCATCGTTGATCACGTAGCGGTAGGCGGGGTACCAGGCCATCCGCCCGGAGTCGCGGGCGGCGATGAACCAGGGCCGGCTGCGGGCGTCGAAGGTGCTGGCCGGTGGTTCGACCAGCGTCGTTCGCCGGGCGGCGTCATCGACCCGGTAGATGTGCATGCGGCGCTGATCGGCGAGGCGTGCGTGGAGCAGGCGCAGGCCACGGTCGCTGCCCAGGGGGGGGCGGCTGCCGGCGTAGTATTCGCCGTCGGCCATGCCGACCGAGATGAAGGTTAGCAAGGGTTGCTGGCGGATCTGCAGCAGGAAGCCCTGCATCATCCGTTCGCGCCGCTCGTCGTCGAGCAGGCCGGCTCGCGCCTGCTCGACATTGAAGGCGACGATGCGTTTCGGGACCTCGAAGAAGTCGGCGACGCGGTCGTGCACGCGGGCACCGAGGGCGCCGGCGGTATTGCGGGCGAAGCGGTCGGCCGACTGCTGGGCGTTGTGATAGGAAAACCAGCCGCTGATGGCGACAATCGGCAGCAGAACCAGGATCAGTGCGCCGAGCAGGAAGCTGCGCAGGCCGATCCTGCCACTGCCGTGGGGGCTGGCGGGCAGTGTTTCCGGGCTTGCTTGGGCGCCTTCGCGGGTGACCGCCCGGAAAATGAGCAGCAATGCGAGCAACGCGACGATGCCGCGAATCAGCCAGGGGCGCAGCGGGTCGGCGGCGGCTTCTGACGTCGGTGCGGCGGCCAGGCGCCATTGGCCGCCCGGCAGATCGAGGTCGATGGCGACATGGGGTTGCCTGAACAGCTCGGGGTCGCCAAAGAAGGGGTCGCCCTGGGCGCCGCTGCCGTCGCGGCCGCGGATGGCCAGCAGGAAGGGCTTGTCGTTGCCGAGCAGGCCGGCTGCCGCGAGCACGCCTTCGAGGTCGATGGCGCAGGAGACCACGCCCTTGAAGGTATCGGCGGCGCCGGGGGCGGGCGCGATGAAGATGGGGGTGCGCCCGACCAGTCCGGGCCGGCCGCTCTGCACCAGGCTGACCGGTCCGGTCAGCAGCGTGTCGCGCAGGGCGATCGCCCGTTCGACGGCGCTCATGATGTACGGGCGGTTTGCGTAGTTCATGCCGAGCACAGCCTCGTTGCCGGCGAAGGGGTGGACGAAGACGACTTCGAACTGGCGTGAGAGGGTGATGTTGATGACGTTGGGGTGGTCGGCGATCAGCTTTGCGGCAAGTGCCCGCAACGTCTCCTCGTCGATGGCGAAATCGCCCGGCAGGGCGGCGGCGAAGTCGTAGTTGATCTGCAGGATGCTGCGCAGGTTGCGCTCGAGGCGTTGGGCGGCCGCCCGGAGCTGGGCATCGGTCTGGCGCATGGCCGCCTGCTGGTTGTAGTGGCTGTCGACCTGCTCGGCAGCCAGACTGAGCAGCCAGGCGCCCACGAGAATGGCCAGCACCTGTAGCCAGGTCAGGGTTGCCAGACGTTGTAGCGTGGTCATGCGGCTGGCTTGCCGATCAGCCTGGCGGCGGTTCGCCGGCGACGGGGGCCGGGGCGGCGGCATTGCCCGCCTGACGCAAGCGGCCGAGCAGCCAGGCGACACCCAGGAAGACGCCGAGGCGGAGCACGGTGTTGACGAGCAGCGGCAGGCGGTCGGCGCCATCGCCGCCGAGCTGGCGTTCGGCGAGATACCAGAGGATCACGGCCAGTGTGGCGATGACGCAGGCGCGGCGGAGGCTGACGAACCAGGCGACGAGGGCGACCGGGAGCAGGAAGAGGAGATGGAACTCGTAGGCCGTGGCGGTGTGCAGGCGCAGGTAGCCGGACAGGGCGACCAGTGCGACGGCGAGCAGCCAGACGGCCAGTCTGGCTTGCCGCGAGGGGCGATCGAGCAGGATGGAGCGCAGGCTCATGAGGGCGAGCGTCACATATTCCGGCTTGCCGGACAATCCCCGGTGGCCGCTTAGCGGCGGACAAGGTGCCCGACGACGACCTTCTCGGCTTCGATGAGCAGGAAAACGAGGAGGCCGATCATCATCGGCACCAGCCAGTGGCGGGCGGCGAGCGGGGCGGTGCCGAACCAGGTGTGCATGAAGGGCAGATAGACGAAGCCCAGTTGCAGCAGGAGCAGGATGCCGGTGGCCAGCCAGGCGGCGCCATTGGTGAAGAGCAGCGACAGCCGCAGGCTGGAGGTTTTCAGGAAGCGGCTGTTGAACAGGTAGCAGGCCTGGGCGATGACCAGGGTGTTGACCGCCATGGTGCGGGCGATGTCGAGCGGCATCCCGAAGTGCAGTTCGATCTCGAACATGACCAGGGTGGCACCGCCGATGAGCAGCGAGACGAGCAGCACCCGGCCCATCAGGAGGTTGTCGAGGATGGGCGTTCCCGGCCGCCGCGGCGGGCGTTCCATGACGCCAGGCTCGGCCGGCTCGAAGGCGAGGGCCAGGGCGAGCGTGATGGCGACGACCATGTTGACCCAGAGGATCTGCACCGGGGTCAGCGGCAGGGTCAGGCCGAAGACCACGGCGACCAGCATGACCAGGCCCTGGGCGCCATTGGTCGGCAGGATGAAGAGGATGGCCTTCTGCAGGTTGTCGTAGATGGTGCGGCCTTCCTCGACGGCGCGTTCGATCGACGAGAAGTTGTCGTCGGCGAGGACGATCTCGGCGGCTTCCTTGGTTGCCTCGGTGCCCTTGATCCCCATTGCCACGCCGACGTCGGCACGTTTCAGCGCCGGCGCGTCGTTGACGCCGTCGCCGGTCATCGCGACGACTTCGCCGTTGGCCTGCAGTGCCTTGACGATGCGCAGTTTGTGCTCGGGGCTGGTGCGGGCAAAGATGTCGCAGTCGCGGACGATCTGGCGCAATTGTGCGTCGTCTGCCGCTTCCAGTTCGGGGCCGCTGACGACCTTGAGCGATTCCGCACCACCGATGCCCATCTCGATGCCGATGGCGTGGGCGGTGCCGGCGTGGTCGCCGGTGATCATCTTGACGCGGATGCCGGCGGCGCGGCAGGACGCGATGGCCTGAATGGCTTCCGGGCGCGGCGGGTCGATGATGCCGACCAGGCCGAGGAAGACCATGCCGCTGTCGAGATCGTCGATGCTCAGATGGCGGCGCCCGGCATCCACCCGGCGGGCGGCGGCAGCCAGCACGCGCAGGCCTTCCCGGCTGAGACGGTCGATCTCGCGTTCCCACCAGGCCCGGTCGAGCGGCACCGTGTGGCCGTCGGCGCCGAGTTCCTCGGCACAGCGGTCGAGCAGGCGGTCCGGGGCGCCCTTGAGGAGGATGCGCTGCAGACCGGCCGGCGTGCTGGCCAGCGTCGCCATGAACTTGTTGGCCGATTCGAAGGGGATGGTCGCGTGCCGGGTGTGGCTGTCGCCCGAAAAACCGGCCTTGTGCGCCAGCGTGCGCAGCGCCCCCTCGGTCGGCTCGCCGGCGACGCGCCATTGCCCTTCCGCTTCGGCGACATGGGTATCGTTGGCGATGGCGACGACTTCGATCAGCGCATGCAGATGGGCATGCCCGGCCAGTTCGACGAGCCGTCCGTCGAGGGTGATGTCACCCTGCGGTGCGTAGCCGGTGCCGCTGACCAGGTAGTTGCCGGCACGGGTGATGACATGACGGGCGGTCATTTCATTCTTGGTCAGCGTACCGGTCTTGTCCGAGCAGATGACGGTGACCGAGCCCAGCGTCTCGACGGCAGTCAGCTTGCGGGTGATGGCGTTGCGCTGTGCCATGCGCTGTACGCCGAGGGCCAGCGTGATGGTCAGGATGGCCGGCAGGCCTTCGGGGATGGCGGCGACGGCAAAACCGATGGCGGCCAGGAAGACCTCGCCGACCGGGAAATCGTGCAGGCCGATGCCGATCGCCAGCATCAGCAGGGCGAGACCGACGATGATGGCCGACAGTTGCTTGCTGAACACCGCCATCTGCCGGGTCAGCGGCGTCTGCAGGGTTTCCACTTCGGCGATCAGGCGGTTGATGCGGCCGATTTCGGTGCGCGCTCCGGTGGCGGTGACAATGCCGATGCCGCGCCCGGTAGCGACCAGGGTGCCCGAATAGGCCATGTCGTGGCGGTCGCCGATGCCGGCCTCGGCGGCGACCGGTGTACTGTGCTTGTCGCTGGGTACCGACTCGCCGGTCAGTGCCGATTCCTCGATGCTCAGGTTGGTGGTCTCGATCAGGCGCAGGTCGGCCGGCACCCGGTCGCCCGATTTCAGGCGGGCGATGTCGCCGGGTACCAGAAGCTCGGCGTCAATCTGCTGCCAGCGGCCGTCGCGCAGCACCTGGGCGTGTGTTGACAGCATCTTGCGAATGCCGGCCAGTGCCGCCTCCGCCTTGCCTTCCTGGATGAAGCCGATGATGGCGTTGATGACGACGACGCCGAGAATGACCCCGGTGTCCAGCCAGTGGCCGAGCACGGCAGTGATGCCAGCAGCGCCGATCAGGATGAGGATCAGGATGTCCTGGAAATGCCTGGCGAAGCGCTTGAGGAATCCGTCCCGGGGGGGCGATGGCAGCCGGTTGGGGCCGTGTTCGTCAAGCCGGCGCCCGGCTTCTGCCGAATTCAGGCCGCCGCTGTCGGTCGCCAGTCGTTCAAGTGCCTGCCCGATGGTGAGGGCGTGTACCGGGGGGTCTTGCGGATTCACGGGGGTTCCTCCGGAGACTGGGAATTTATTGACAGGTACCTTCGGCGGCCAGGGTGCGGATGATGCGGACACAGTCGAGGTCCGACTGGTGGTAGGCGGACTTGACGTATTCGACGTAGGCGGCATCCTCACTGCCGGCCTGGGCGGCGAAGCCGGTGACGTAGGTGAAGCGCAGGAAGAGGTGGCCGGGTTCCGGTTCCTCGATGCGTATCGTCAGGCTGCCGCCGGCATGCAGGTCGCCGGGTTCGATGTCGAAGTGGACGGCCGCTTCCTCGCTGAGGGTGACGCGGTCGCGAATGCGGGTGGTGCCGAAATCGAGCTCGCGCAGCGCGCTGTCGAACTGCCGTTGATGGATGGTGAAGCCCTGCAGGCCGGGCAGGAAGAGCAGCGGATTGTCCACCCGCTGCAGCAGACCCACCCACAGCTGGCGTCTTGTCAGCGGCACGACCAGCGGATTGCCGGGGTCGTTGATGGCGATCAGGTGTTCGAAGTTCATGGCCCGATGGTAGCATCCTCCCATGCAACTCGAACGTATCCTCCAGAGCCACGGCTTCGGTACACGCAAGGCCTGCCGGGCCATGATCCGCCACGAAAGGGTGGCGATCGGCGGCGAAATCCATGACGATCCGTTTGCCGAAATCGATACCGACGGGCTGGTGTTCTCCGTCGATGGGGTCGATTGGCCTTACCGCGAATTCGCCACCGTTGTCCTCAACAAGCCGCCCGGCTACGAGTGCTCGCGCAAGCCGCAACATCATCCGTCGGTGCTCGAACTGCTTCCCCTGCCGCTACGCGAGCGCGGTGTCCAGCCAATCGGCCGGCTCGACGAGGACACTACCGGCCTGCTGCTGATCACCGACGACGGGCAGCTCAATCACCAGCTGTCATCCGGCAAGCGCAAGGTGCCCAAGGTCTACCTGGCGACGGTGAAGCATGCACTCGATCAGGCGCAGATCGACAGTCTGCTGGCCGGTGTCCTGCTCGCCGACGAGGTCGAGCCGATTGCCGCGGTCGCTGCCGAGGCGGTCGATACCCACCGCCTGCGCCTGACCCTGACCGAGGGCAAGTACCATCAGGTCAAACGCATGGTGGCGGCGGCCGGCAACCGGGTCGAAGCCCTGCATCGCGAGGCGGTCGGCGAACTGGCGCTGCCGGCTGACCTGCTGCCCGGTCAGTGGCGCTGGCTGACCCCGGCCGATTTTGTCCTGCTGGGCGTGGCGCGATGACCCTGACCGAGATGCGCTACATCGTGGCGCTGGCCCGGGAACGCCACTTCGGCAAGGCGGCAGAGGCCTGCTACGTCAGTCAGCCGACACTCTCCGTGGCGATCAAGAAGGTGGAGGGGCAGATCGGCTCGGTACTCTTCGAGCGCACCGCCAACGACGTGCGCATCACGGCACTGGGCGAACGCATTGTCGACCAGGCGCGGCGCGTGCTGGAAGAGGCGGTGAAGCTGGAGGAGATCGCCGAGGCGACCGGTGACCCGATGAGCGGCCAGCTACGCGTCGGCATCATCTACACCATCGCTCCCTATCTGCTGCCGCAGCTGATTCCGGCATTGAGCCGCGAGGCGCCGGCGATGCCGCTGTTCCTCAAGGAGGATTTCACGGCCAATCTGGTGCCGGCCCTGAAGTCGGGCGAGCTGGACGTCATCGTCATCGCCCTGCCGTTTGCCGAGCCCGGCCTGGTCGCCCAGCCGGTCTATGACGAGCCGTTCCGCGTTGTCGTGCCGGCGGCGCATCCCTGGGTGGGGCGTCCGGACATACCGGCGACCGAGCTGGATGGCCAGAACCTGCTGCTGCTCGGTCAGGGCAACTGTTTCCGCGATCAGGTGCTGGAATCCTGCCCGCGCCTGAGCGGCCAGGATGCGCTGGCCCATTCGCTGGAAGGCAGCTCGCTGGAGACCATCCGCTACATGGTGGCCAGCGGCGCCGGCGTGGCGGTTATGCCGAGCACCGCTGCCGATCCGCTGATCGAGCGCGAGCCGATGGTGCGCGTGCTGCCCTTCGCCGGTACGCCGCCGGCGCGTACGGTCGGCCTGGTCTGGCGGGTGACCTATCCGCGCCCGCAGGCCATCGACGTGTTGCGGGCTGCCGTCCTTTCCTGTCAGTTGCCGGGCGCCACGGCGCGGCGTTGAGGTTTCACGTGAAACGTTCCGGCCGTCTCCTCGCTACGCTCTGTCTGTGGCTGGGGCTCGGCGGAAATCTGCAGGCGGCACCCGAGGTGTTGCGCGTGGTGTCGGACGACAACTATCCGCCTTACCTGTTCCGCGATGCCGACGGGCGTGTCGAGGGCTATCTCGTCGACCTCTGGCAGTTGTGGGAAAAGAAGACCGGGGTGCGTGTCGAACTGACGGCGACGGTCTGGGCCGAAGCCCAGGCGATGATCCAGCGCGGCGACGCCGACGTCATCGACATGATCTACCGGACGCCGAAGCGCGAGGCGCTCTACGAATTCTCGGCCCCGTATTCGACACAGCGCGTGCAGATCTACAGCCATGTCTCGATCAGCGGCATCGGCAGTACGGCGACGCTGAAGGGCTTCCAGATCGGCGTCCAGGCTGGTGATGCCTGTATCGACGAGCTGAATCGCCAGGGCATCACCAGCCTGCAGCTGTACCGTGATTACGCGCAGATGATCCAGGCGGCGATCGCCGAGGAGATCAAGCTCTTCTGCCTCGACGAGGATCCGGCCAGCTTCTATCTCTATCGTCAGCATGCGCAGGATGTCTTCCGCCGTTCCTTCGAGCTGTATCAGGGAGAGTTCCATCGCGCAGTGCGCAAGGGCGACGGTGAGTTGCTGGCCCTGGTCGAGCAGGGCATGGCGGCGATCAGCGAAGCGGAAAAGGCGGCACTGCGCGAGAAATGGATGGGGCAACCCCTGCGCTTTGCGCCGTATGTGCGTTACTTCGCCATCGGTATCGCCGCCCTGCTGCTGGCCGGCGGGGTGCTGGCCCTGTGGGTGAGGACGCTGCGCCGGCTGGTCCGCCAGGGGACACAGGAGCTTGAGTTGCGGCGGGCGCAGCTGGCGACCCTGGTCGACACCATTCCCGACCTCGTCTGGCTGAAGGACGCGAACGGAGTCTATCTGGCCTGCAACCGTCGTTTCGAGCAGTTCTTCGGGGCCGCCGAGACGGCGATCGTCGGTCATACCGATCATGATTTCGTTCCCGCCGATCTGGCTGACTTCTTCCGCGACAACGACAGGCGGGCAATGGCGGCAGGCGGCCCCACGGTCAACGAGGAATGGCTGGATTTTGCCGAGACTGGCGAGCATTTGCTGGTCGAGACGGTGAAGACGCCGATGTGGGACCGCAACGGACAGCTGGTTGGCGTCCTCGGCGTCGCCCGCGACATCACGCAGCGCCGGCAGGCCGAAATCGCGCTGCGGGCGAGCGAGGAGAAGCTGCGTCTGGCGCAGGCCGGGGCCGGTCTCGGCATGTGGGAGTGCGATCTGCAGACTGGCCGGACCCGCTGGTCGCCGGAAACCGAGGCCATGTACGGCCTGACGCCAGGCAGTTTCGGCGGCGACCAGCAGAGCTGGCTGGCGCTGGTGCATCCTGACGACCGGCCGATGCTCGACGAGGCGGTTGCCCGGCATCTGTACAACCGTCAGCCCTTCGAGATCGAGTTCCGCATCATCCGGCCGGATGGCGCGCTGCGCTGGCTCGTTTCGCGCGGCCAGGTGCATTTCGACGATCAAGGCAAGCCGTTGAATATCATCGGCATCAACTTCGACAATACCGAAAAGCGGCAGTTTGCCGAGGAGTTGCAGCGCCACCGCGAGCGACTGGAAGAACTGGTCGCCGAGCGGACCGTCCAGCTGGCGCAGGCCCGCGATGCGGCTGAGGCTGCCAACCGGGCAAAGAGTGCCTTCCTGGCCAACATGAGCCACGAGATACGGACGCCGATGAATGCCATCATCGGCCTGACGCATATCCTGCGCCGGCGGGCCGATGGCGAAGCGCTCGACAAGCTGGACAAGATTTCCGGATCGGCCGCCCACCTGCTGGCCATCATCAACGACCTGCTGGATTTCTCGAAGATCGAGGCCGGTCAGTTACGTCTTGACGATACCGAGGTCAGCCTGACCAAGCTGATGGACAGCGTGGTCTCGATGATCGGCGAGCAGGCGGCGGTCAAGGGGCTGCATCTCGACTTCGCCATCGATGTACCGCCTCTTGCCTTGCAGGGGGATGCCGGGCGCCTGACCCAGGCCTTCCTCAATCTGGCCGGCAACGCCGTCAAGTTCACCGCCCGGGGGGGCGTCACCCTGCGCATCGCGCTCGAGGCGAGCGGCGATGATTGGGCACGCCTGAAGTTTTCCGTGCGCGATACGGGGATCGGCATTGCCGACGATGTGCTCGACAAGCTGTTCGCCCCCTTCTGCCAGGGCGATGAATCGACAGCCCGGCGCTTCGGCGGCACCGGCCTGGGGCTGGCGATCACCCGTCGTCTTGCCGAATTGATGAATGGCGAAATTGGTGTCGAGAGCGCGCCTGGCCGCGGGAGCCACTTCTGGTTCACGGCCTGTCTGAAGAAAGGCAGCGTTCACGGCTCTCCCCCCGAACAGCCGGGGCCGTCGCCGACGACGGCCGACGAAGCCTTGCGCCGCGAATTCTCCGGGAGCTGTGTGCTGTTGGTCGAAGATGATCCGATCAACCAGGAAGTGGCTGGCGAGTTGCTCAGACACGTCGGCTTGACGGTCGACGTGGCGGAGGATGGCGAACAGGCGATCGCCAGGGTGCAGGCGGCGGGCACCGCCTATCGCCTGATCCTGATGGATCTGCAGATGCCGCGTCTGGGTGGTATCGAAGCTGCGGAAAGGCTGCGGGCGATGGCGGGATTTTCGACGCCGATCATTGCCATGACAGCCAACGCCTTCAGCGATGACCGGGCGCGTTGTCAGGCTGCCGGCATGGTTGATTTCGTTGCCAAACCGGTACAGCCGGAGCTTCTCTACGAAACCCTGCTGCGCTGTTTGCGGCAGATCCGCCAGGACGGCTGATCAGGCCTCGGCGGCCTTCTTCGCTGCTGTCTTCTTGGCTGCAGCCGGCGCCTTCTTCTCGAATTCGAAGCCGACCTTGCCGGCGGCGACCACCAGATAGGCGGAGAACTTGCGCCGCGTCCGGTTGGAGACGAACTCCTTGAGCAGGTCGGTCTTGCCGTCGGCCAGCAGCTTCTTCATCTGTGCCGCATCCACCGGCTGCTGCAGGATCACCTTGCCGGAGCGGAAGTCGCAGGACTTGGCCGGACCGACCGACTTTTCGCAGACATAGGCATTGCCGTGCTCAAAGACATCGGCGGCACATTTCGGACACTTGCCGAGGCTTTCCTGCGCGGAAAAGTCGACCGGTTCCGGCGAATCTTCGCCGGCCTTGTCCTGGCCGAAGTCGAATTCCGGTTCCATGTTGTCGTTGAGCTTGATGGCGGCAGCAAAGGTGCGGCCCATCTTGTTGCGGAAACCGGTCAGCGGACCGATCTGCTTTTCGGTGATCAGCGTGTCGATCTCGGCCGGTTCGAACTGGCGGCCGGCGACGATCTTCCACAGTGAATAGTCGCAGCCGCCGCACTGGAATTTCTTGTAGGTTTCGCGAATCTGGCCGCCGCAGCGCGGGCAGGGTGCGGTCAGCACGCCGAAGTCGCCGGGGATGGTGTCGGCTTCGTAGCTCTTGGCGCGCTCGACGATGTGGCGGGTCATTTCGGCGATCTCGCGCATGAATTCGCTGCGCGTGAATTCGCCCTTCTCGATGCGGCCCAGCTTCCATTCCCAGTCACCGGTCAGTTCCGGCTGGGTCAGTTCCTTGATGCCGAGGCCGTTCAACAGCGTCATCAGCGAGAAGGCCTTGGCCGTCGGAATCAGCTCGCGGCCTTCGCGATGGATGTACTGTTCGCCGATCAGGTTCTCGATGATCTGTGCCCGCGTTGCCGGCGTACCGAGGCCGCGGCCGGCCATCGCCGCCTTCAGTTCCTCGTCGTCGACCATCTTGCCGGCGCCTTCCATCGCGGAGAGCAGCGTCGCTTCCGAATAGCGCGGTGGCGGCTTGGTCTCGTTGGCCTTGACGGTGACTTCCTCGGCCTTGACCTTCTCGTCCTTGGCGACGGCGACCAGGTTGCCGTCGGTGCCTTCCTGGCCTTCCTTGCCATGCACGGCCAGCCAGCCCGGATTGACCAGCACCTTGCCTTCGGTCTTGAAGGGGTGGCCCTCGACGCGGGTGATGCGTGTCGTCACCAGGTATTCGGCTGCCGGGAAGAAGACTGACAGGAAGCGGCGGACGACGAAGTCGTACAGCTTCTGTTCCATCTCGTTCAGGTGCTTGGGCGCCTGCGGCGTCGGGATGATGGCGAAGTGGTCGCTGATCTTGGCGTTGTTGAAGATGCGCTTGTTCGGCAGCACCCAGTTGCGCGCCAGGATCTGGTGGGCGAACGGCGAGTAGCGGGCGAGCAGTACTTCGTCGTGGCCCTTGCCGGCACCTTCGCCGGTCAGGACAGCCAGGGTTTCCTTGACCGTCGGCAGATAGTCTTCCGGCAGGCAGCGCGAATCGGTCCGCGGATAGGTCAGCACCTTGTGCTTTTCATACAGCGCCTGGGCCAGCGACAGCGTCGTCTTGGCCGAGAAACCGAAGCGAGCGTTCGCTTCGCGCTGCAGGCTCGTCAAATCGAACAGCAGGGGCGACAGGCGGGTTTCCGGCTTGGCTTCCTCGGTGACGATGCCGAGCTTACCCAGGGTGGCGGCGCGGATGGCTTCGGCACGTTTCTCGTCCCACAGGCGGTCGGCGCGGGCGTGTTCGTCCTCTTCCTTGCCCTTGTAGCCCTCGTCGAACCATTTGCCGGTGTAGTTGCCGGCGCGGGCGGCGAAAGCGGCTTCGACTTCCCAGTAGGCGCGCGGCTTGAACTCGCGGATCTTCTTTTCGCGTTCGACGACGATGGCCAGCGTGGGCGTCTGCACGCGGCCGACCGTGGTCAGATGGAAGCCGCCCGTCTTGGAATTGAAGGCGGTCATTGCCCGCGTGCCGTTGATGCCGACCAGCCAGTCGGATTCGGAGCGGCACACGGCGGCATCGCCGAGGCCCTGCAATTCGTGGCCGGCGCGCAGATGGGCGAAACCGTCGCGGATGGCGCCCTGGGTCATCGACTGCAGCCACAGGCGCTGCACCGGTTTACCCGATTTGGTGTGCTGGGCGATGTAGTTGAAGATCAGTTCGCCCTCGCGTCCCGCGTCACAGGCGTTGATCAGGCCGCTGACATCCTTGCGCTTGATCAGCTTGGTCAGCACCTTGAGGCGTGGCTCACTTTTCTCGATCGGCGACAGCGCGAAATGCGGCGGGATCACCGGCAGGTGGGCGAACGACCATTTTCCGCGCTTGACCTCGAATTCCTCCGGGCAGGCCAGTTCCAGCAAATGGCCGACCGCCGACGACAGAACGAAGTGCTCGCTCTCGAAGTAGTCGTCGTGCTTGGTGAAGCCCCCCAGCGCCTTGGCGATGTCGGCGGCGACAGAGGGTTTTTCGGCGATGATCAGCTTTTTGGTCATGGACTTTGCCTGTTGGATGCCGGCGCATGATAAGTGCCCGGCGAATGGCTTGGCAAGATATGGTTTCCGGGCGCGATGGATCAGCTCAGTCGCTGGTAGCGATTGCCCGGGAGGCTGGCGATACGGCCTGAAAGTTCCAGTGTCAGCAGTTCGCCGAGCAGCTGGTCGGCCCCGAGGGCCGTGCGCTCGGCGAGTTCGTCCAGGGTGCAGGGGTCATGGCCGAGGGCGACGACGATCGGATGCTCGTCAAGGGGGGGAGCGACATCCAGCGTGAGCCTGGGCATGGATGCAATCTGGCCGGAAAATTCATCCAGGATGTCGTCGGCCGTCTCGATGAGCTTGGCTCCCTGTTTGATCAGCAGGTGGCAGCCACGGGCAACCGGCGAGTGAATGGAGCCCGGTATGGCAAATACCTCGCGCCCCTGTTCGGCGGCCAGGCGGGCGGTGATCAGGGAGCCGCTCTGCGGCGCCGCCTCGACGACCAGGACCCCGCGGGCCAGACCGGAAATGATGCGGTTGCGGCGCGGGAAATTGGCGGCGAGCGGCGGTGTACCAAGCGGGAATTCGGACACGATGGCACCGTGTTCGAGGATGCCCATTGCCAGTTCGCGGTTGCTCGCCGGGTACAGGCGATCGGCACCGGTACCGATGACGGCGATTGTCGGCCCGCCGCCTGCCAGGGCGCCACGGTGGGCTGCCGCGTCAATGCCCAGCGCCAGGCCGCTGACGATGCAGCAACCCTTGCCGGCCAGCGTCCGGGCAAAGCTCTCTGCTGTCTGCCGTCCTTGCGGTGTGGCGTTGCGGCTACCGACGATGGCCAGTCCACGCTCGTGCAACAGGGCAGGATTGCCGCGCACATATAACAGGCTCGGCGGATCGGCGATTTCCAGAAGGGCCGGTGGATACTCGGCATCGGCCAGGGTGATGATCGTGTGGCCAGGCTGTCCGGCCCAGCGCAGGCTCTGTTCAAGCAATTCGCCGCAGTCGTGATCGAACAGCAGGTCGGCGCGGTCTCCGATGACGCTGCGGGCGGCCAGCCGGCCGGCGGCGAAGATGCCTTCGGGTAAACCGAAAGCGGCGAGCAGCTTTCGCTGAGACTCGCCGCCGATGCCGGGGATCAGGGTCAGCCGCAACCAGGCGGCCAGGCCCGTCGATTCAATCACGGATTGCGTGCCGAATCACCGACGATGACCGATTTGGAGGCTTCGACGACCAGCGCGTAGGCGATGCCGTCGAACACGCGGAAGACAAAGGCCAGTGCGTAACGCTCCTCCGGAATCGGCGTGAAGGTCCGCCGGCCGTCGGTATCGACGGCGATCGAAATCCGGTTGCGGAAGAGGGCGAGGACATGGCCGACTTCCAGGCCGGCATTTCTGCCCTGGTTGAGGGCAACGACCGAGTTGGTACCGCCTTCGTTGACTCCGCCGTAGATGGAAACGACCTTGGCGGCGACTGGCTGATCCGGGCGATGCGGTACGTAGGAAATGATTTCCGGCGGCGGGGCGGCGATCAGGCGGTCGCCGCGGCCGATTTCCTGTTTTGCCTGGACGATGCGGACCGTCGCCGGTTCGCCCGGCTTGACCAGGCGGGCATGCCCGAGGAAAAAGGCCTCATGGGCGATGACCGCGCCGGTGTCCGGATCCTTCAGTGCCTTGCCGGCGCGGAAGACATGCCATTTTTCGACGCTGGCGTCCGGGATGCCGGAAACGAAGGCTTCGTCGCCGTTACCCACCATGATGCGATCTTCTGCTGTGGCAACGATGACCGCTTCGCCGTCATGGCCACCCGGCTCGATGATCAGCGGCTTGGAGATGAAAGGTTCGATGATGTTGGGCGGGATGCTCGGGATGACCTGCTGGATCGCTTCGCTGTAGACCTGCGGTTGTACCTTGCCGCTGCCGCCGGACACCGACCTGGCCTTGCGCAGGCGCGGTGTGCCGTCGGACATGTCGAGCACGATCACGTCGCCGGGATAGATCAGGTGGGGATTCTTGATCTGGTCGCGGTTCATGCGCCAGATTTCCGGCCAGCGCCAGGGTTTCTTCAGGAATTTGCCGGAGATGTCCCAGAGAGTGTCGCCCTTGACGACGATATGGCGGTCGGGAGGGTTGTCGACGAGCTCGAGCGGCTCGGCGGCGGATGCGCAGGCGGCCGTCACGGCCAGGATGAGCGCGGATATAATGCGAACCATAGTCGTAACCTCACGTGCCGGTGGAACGCAGTACCCCTTATGCTGTCACAAATGCATCTGGCGGCAAGGCTTCCACATCTCGGGAATTGCTTTAGATTCTGCACGTAATAACCTAAGCGAGCAAGCTTTTATTCCGTTTTACATATGGCCCTTCTACCCATTTTGCGTTTCCCCGATCCCCGTCTGAAGAAAGTTGCGACACCCGTTGTCGGGATTGACGATTCCATCCGGAAGCTGGTGGCCGACATGGGTGAAACCATGTACGAGGCCTCCGGAATCGGCCTGGCGGCAACGCAGGTTGACATACACAAACGTGTCGTGGTGATCGATACCTCGGAAGAACGCAACCAGTTACGAGTCTTCATCAATCCGCAGCTGGTTCGTTGCGAGGGCTTGCAGACCGGCGAAGAGGGGTGTCTTTCGGTTCCGGGCATCTACGACAAGGTCGAACGTGCCGAGCGTGTCACCGTCAACTATCTCGATCTCGACGGCAAGGCTCAGTCGCTGACTGCCGAGGGCTTGCTGGCCGTCTGCATCCAGCATGAGATCGATCACCTCGACGGCCACGTGTTCGTCGATCACCTGTCCCAGCTCAAGCAGACCAGGATCAAGTCCAAGTTGGCCAAGCAGGCGCGCGTGACCGCATGAGGGTGATATTTGCGGGGACGCCGGAATTTGCCGCGCAGGCGTTGCGGGCCATTGCCGGTGCCGGCCATGAAGTGGCGGTTGTGCTCACTCAGCCCGACCGGCCGGCCGGCCGGGGCATGGCGTTGCAGGCCTCGGCCGTCAAGCAGGTGGCCATTGAACATGGGATCGAGGTATTCCAGCCGCCCGGCCTGAAGGATGCCGGAGCTCAGGCCCGGCTGGCCGCAGTCGGGGCAGACGTCATGGTCGTTGCTGCTTATGGCCTGATCCTGCCGCAGGCGGTGCTCGATCTGCCGCGCTTCGGTTGCCTCAACATCCATGCTTCGCTGTTGCCGCGCTGGCGCGGTGCGGCACCGATCCAGCGGGCGCTGCTGGCCGGCGATGCGGAAACCGGAGTTTGCATCATGCAGATGGAGGCCGGGCTGGATACCGGTCCGGTGCTGCTGCGGGAATCCCTGCCGATTGCTGCCGAAGATACGGCAGCGACGCTGCACGACAAGCTGGCCGCGCTCGGTGCCAGGCTTGTCGTCGACGCGCTGGCCGGCCTGCCTTTGCCGGCAGCGGTGCAGGCGACTGAGGGAGTGACTTATGCGCACAAGATCGAGAAGGCGGAGGCGCTGATCGACTGGACGCGTCCGGCAGTGGAGCTTGATCGTCATATCCGTGCCTTCAATCCGTTTCCCGGGGCGCAGGCGCATTTCGCCGGCCAGGTGGTCAAGCTGTGGCGGGCTTGTCCGATGGACGGCATGGGTTTGCCGGGGAGCGTTCTGGCTGTCGATCGCCGGCAGATCGTCGTTGCCTGTGGTGAAGGGGCGCTGGCGGTGAGTGAGTTGCAGAAGTCGGGTGGCAAGCGCCTGCCGGTCCAGCAGTTCCTTGCCGGTCATCCGCTGCAGGTTGGCGATCGTTTCACGACCGCTGCCTGAGTTTGTGCCTGCGCTTTCCGTTGCCGGCTAGTTCCGGGGCCGCCCGCCGCGACTGACCGCCTGGCGTGCCAGTCGGCTCGGCGTGAAAGCGCCGACGACTTCGGCAAACAGCGCTTCGGCGCGGGCACTGTTGTCGCCGCTGAAATTGCACACATAGACATCGAGGGTGACGCTGCCGATTTCCGGCCAGGTATGTATGGCCAGATGGGACTCGGCGAGGACTACGGCTCCGGTGACACCGGCCGCCGCACCGCCGGCGTCGCGAAAAGTGTGGAACAGCCGGCCGACAACGCTCAGTCCGTGGCGCCGGCAGGCCTCGACACAGAAGGCTTCCAGTTCCGCCGCATCGAGCAGCAGCCCCGGCGGACAGCGGCAATCGTGCAGATCGCCGATCAGGTGTAGTCCATCCATGAGTCAGTCCTTGAGCGTTTCACGTGAAACCTGTTGCCGCAGTCCGGCTTCGAGGAGGTGGCCGAGCCGGTAGCCGGCCTCGGCCAGCCGGCGTTCGGCGGTGGCCTGTGCCCGCTGCTGAAAGCTTGCGTCGATGATGGGCAGCAGGCTGCCCACCTGCTGTGGATAGACGATGGCATGTAGCCGCAGGCTTTCCAGGCGCCACAGGTCGGCGTCGCCCTGCGGCGGCGGCCGTCGTTCGCCGATCAGGCGTGCCGCCTCGCGCTGCAGACGGCGACCGCGCAGCGACGAACTGCCGGGCAGATCGTCCCAGTAAGCATGCAGTGTGGTGAACGGCTGCCTGCGTTTGAAGGGGTTTTCGATGGCGAAGCGTGTACCGCCGTCGTCGTCGGTACGACCGACATGCAGGGGCTGGTGGATGTCGGCGACGAGATGGGCCAGCCAGGGCAGGGCATAGGTGATTTCCAGTGGTTCCGTGGTCTGGCCGAGGAGGCGGCTCAGGCGCTTGATCTGCTGGTCGAGTTCGCCCTTGACCGGATGACCGGTGGCATCGACGTCGACATAATGCCAGTCGCGGTGGCGGCGCGAATCGAAGCGACCGGCCAGCAGCGGGGTCGCGTCGCCGCGGCCTTCGTCGTGATAGCGCGGATCGTTGCGGATGCTGTCGGCCCAGGTTGCGGCTTCGGCGAAGATCGCCGAGTCGCCGAAGCCGCCGGCGTGCTCGACCCAACGGGGGTGATCGGGGTGGGCGGCGAGGGCGTGGGCGACGAACTGGCGGGTCGGCACCGACAGCTGCTGCCAGGCGATGACGGCCACCAGACGATGGCCGGCGCCGTTCCAGGCGGCGGCGGGCAGGCTGCACAGCAGACCAAGGAGGGCAATCAGGAAACGCTGCATGGGCGCATTATGCCGCGTGCGATAATCGCGGCCTATGTCTCGCTTACCCACCGATTCACTTGCTTACGCGCTGCTTCAGGCAGCGCACATCCATGCCGCCGTGATTGCCGGTCAGAGCCTGGCTGATGGTCATCTGGCCCGGGTAGATGCCGCTGCCCGGCCGGCGGTTCAGGATCTTGTCTACGGCAGCCTGCGCCGTTTCGGGCGAGGTGATTTCCTGCTTTGCCGCCTGCTCAGCCATCCGCTGGCTGTCGAGGAAATCCGCTGTCTGCTGCTGGTTGCCCTGTATCGCCTTGAAACCCGCCCGGAGGCGGCGCATACCGTTGTCGATCAGGCGGTCCGGGCGGCTGGCGAACTGGCCACCGGGCGTTTTGGCGGCCTGGTCAATGGCGTGTTGCGCAACTATCTGCGCCGCGAGACCGAGTTGCTGGCCGCGCTGGCGGCAGACCCGCTGGCCAGCAGCCAGCATCCGGCGTGGTGGCTGGCCGAATTGCAGCAGTCCTACCCGGAATCCTGGCCAGCCATCGTTGCCGCCGGCAATGCGCCGCCGCCGATGGCGCTGCGGGTCAACCTGCGGCGCGGTTCACGGGCGGAATACGAAGAGCGTCTGGCGGGCGAGGGCATTGCCGCGGAGCCGGTCGGCGAGGCAGGACTGTTGCTGGCCCGGCCGCTGCCGGTGGAACGTCTGCCCGGTTTTGCCGCCGGACTGGTTTCCGTACAGGATCCGGGGGCCCAGCGTGCGGCCGCCCTGCTCGACCCGCAGCCAGGCAGTCGCGTGCTCGACGCCTGTGCCGCACCGGGTGGCAAGACCGCCCATCTGCTCGAACGTGCTGATCTGGATCTGCTGGCACTCGACCTGAAACCATCGCGTTGCCGGCGGGTCAGCGAAAACCTGGCACGCCTCGATTTGTCGGCGACGGTTCGTGCCGCCGATTGCGTCCGTCTCGACGACTGGTGGGATGGCCGGCCGTTCGACGCGGTTCTGGCCGATGTGCCGTGTACGGCCAGTGGCGTGGTGCGGCGCAATCCGGACGCCAAGTGGTTGCGTCGGGCTGAGGATATCGCCAGTTTTGCTGCTGGCCAGGCG